>JAYVEF010000029.1:0-44180 GCA_043748965.1 Burkholderiales bacterium | reverse complement strand
AGACAGCCCATTTTGATACCGTGGCACTGCAACTTGCGGCAGGAGTCGCCGAACAAACGGCGCGGGCGGGTGCTTCGCCGCCTTGGCAGTCTGTCGATACCGGCACGGCCGGCGTTGCTGCGTCGGTATCATGCTATGGCGTCGCAGCTACCTGCAGCCCGGAGCAGCTGGCGGATTTTTCGCAACATGAATGGGCGCTGCAACTCGCGGTGCAGTTGCCGCAGGCACGCCTGCAAATTTGTCACGACGGGAGTCCGTGGCAAACCGCTCCGATGACGTTGCGCTGGGGCTGTAGCGGTAATCGCACGGACGCTACGTGGGTCAGGATCGGGTGGTCAGAGAGACGTTACGGCGCCGACCCCACACCGCAACCACGGCTGGCGTTGCTGGGCGGCAGGTTGCAACCATGAAGCGCGACTTTTCGATGCACCACGCACGCGTCGGAAATGCGCGGCGTCGATGGGATCCTGCGCGTGACGCGTTCCAGTGTGGCCTGGCGCTGATCGAACTGCTGGTGGCCTGCGCCATCGGCTTGTTCCTGAGCGGTGCAGTCTGCGCGCTGTTCGTCACCTGCCGAAACGCTTACGCGGTGGTTGAAGACAGTGCGCGTATCGATGATAACGGTCGATATGCGATCGAGGTCATCGGCCGTGCGGTACGGCAAGCCGGCTTCGTTGACGCAGCGGAAAACGTGCAGTCAATCGATTCACGTGTAGCTGCGATTCACGGCATCGACGACCATTGGCTCAAAAGCACGACGGCCGCGCTGGACCAGCCGGTGCAGGCGTCAATCCACCATAGCGACGTGCTGGGGTTACGCTTCGGCGGCGCCGGTAGCGGTGACAGCGGCGATGGGACGATCCTCAACTGTGCTGGCTTCGGTGTCGGTCTGCCGGCCACCGGCGATGGCGCTACGGTATTGAACGGCTGGAGTATTTTTTATGTGGCAACCGACCGTGCTGGCGAGCCCGAGTTGTATTGCAAATACCGCGGAAAGACCGCATGGGCCAGTGCTGCGATCGCGCGTGGGGTCGAATCGTTTCAGGTTCTGTACGGGATTGGTGATAGTTCAGAAGAATTTCCAAGCCGGTTTTTGACGGCGTCACAGATCGACGGCCTGGATGACCAGTTGACCTTGTCAGGTGCGACGCCGGCGCTGCGTACTCGCGATAAAGGCCGCCGCTCGCATTGGCAAAATATCAGCGAAATTCGCATCGCCTTGCTGCTGCGCGGATCGCAACCGCTGCGTGCCGGCGCGCTTGTATTGACGCATGATCTGTTCGGGGCCGATTATGGTGCGCGTTTTGGCGCGACCGACGCGGGTAGTCGAGTATCGGAGGCCGCGATACCGGCATCACATCGCAATCGTTTGCGACGGGTTTTCAGCACCACGATTCGACTACGCAATCCGCAACCTGCGCTGCGCCCATGAGTCGGTCTGGTGTCAAGTCGTCGCAGTATGGGGCTGCGTTGATGGCCGTAATGATTTGGCTGTTGATCGTGACGCTGCTGTCAGTGTCGGCGGCTCGCCTGGCCTTACAGGACCGTAAGGCCCTGCAGGATATACGCGATCGCGTGACGGCGTTCCAGGCTGCCGAGGCCGCATTGCTCGATGGCGAAAGCGATCTCGACGGGTCGGTGCCCGGCAATGCTTCACGTCATAGCGTATTTCGAAGTCGGCGAAAGGGCGCGATGCTATCCCCCGATGGTGGGTCCTGTAACAGCGGTGTCGGCAATATCACGCAGGGGTTTTGTGATACGGCGATCGGCGCAGGGCCACCGGTCTGGCTAACGATCGATCTTGCCGACCGGTCCGATACTACGGCGGTCCGGTATGGGCGGTTTACCGGCCAGTCGATGCAAACTGGGAACGGCGCCCTTCCAGCGCGATTGCCGCGCTATCTGATCGAAGCGATATCTCAGCAACCGGTCACAGGCTCGGACAACGCCTACCGAATTACGGCGATCGGGTTTGGCGCACGCGAGGATAATCAGGTGGTGCTGCAATCAGTGTTCCGTCAGCACGCGCCTGGCGGTGCAGGCGTTCCGGCGGCGCCTGTCGGCACGGTCCTGCGTACCGGCAGACTGAGCTGGCGTGAAATTTCCAACTGGTCCGAACTACGTCAACAACTGCTGCATGGCGGTAGCAGACCATGAGCAATCCTGATGCCCTCCAACCATCACAGGCCGCCTTCACGCTCATCGAATTACTCACTGTGCTTGCCATCGTCGCCATCCTCGGTACGCTTGCACTGCCTTCCTATCAGGCCGCGCTGTGCAAGGCCCGACGCGCCGAGGCTAAAGCTGTCCTACTGAGCCTGATGCAACAGCAAGAGCAGGTGTATGCGCAGCGTAGCGCGTACGTCGCATTTTCGGCAGATTCGAGCGCATCGGATGCGCGCCAGTTTAAATGGTTTTCCGGTGCCACCCCCGCTACGAGCGCCTATGAAATCGAAGCATCGGCGTGTACCGGCAGATTGATCGCGGAATGTATTGCGCTGAGCGCGCATCCTGGCACCAGCAATGTCAATCCCCACTTTCTGGACCGCCAATGCGGGACCCTTCGGATCGACAGTTACGGGCGTAAGACGGCAGATGGGGAAGGCTGTTGGTAACCGGATGAAAACTCCTCTAGCTCGATTTCGATGGGTCACGGCTTACGGCCTGACAGAGATGCTGGTTGCGCTGGCGATCATGGCAATTCTGCTGGGCATCGCTGCGCCGGGGTTTGTGACGCTGATTGAAAATCACCGGATCAAGACCGCCGCCAGCGATCTGCTGGCGGCAATCATGTTGACACGGGCCGAGGCGATCCGGCGTAATCGGCGGGTTGATCTGGTGCCAGCTGACGGCGTTGACTGGACCAGCGGGTGGGTGATCTACGTCGATACCGACAATCAGAGCAGGCGCCGCGCCGCTGACGAGATCATTTTTTTGCATGGACCGCTCGCCAGAACGATGACGCTGGGATCGGTCATGCGGGATCGGACGCGGCCCTATCTTGCGTATGGTGCTAACGGCCGAAGCCGCAGTCGTGCCAACAGTCAGGTGCCCCAGGCCGGTCACTTCATTTTTGCGTTAGGGCAGCAACGCCGCCTCATCGTATTGAATTTCGTCGGCCGGCCACGGCTATGCAACCCTGCAGTCGACGCCGGCTGTGGCTGACCGGAACGGCCGCGTGAGAGCCGACCACACAGTCGCCGCGCCACGTGCGAGAATCAGAGAAAATATGCGAACAACCCTGCGCTGTCCTGAAAGTCTGCTGTGGAAATTCTGAACGATCTCGAAGCCATGACGTTGGCGCTCGAATGGGCTGCCAAATCGCCCACTACCGCGGCGCCCAATCCGCGCGTGGGTTGCGTGCTGGTCAAAGACGGCGTAGTCATCGGCGTCGGTCATACGCAGCCGGCCGGGCAGGGGCACGCAGAAGTAACAGCGCTGGCCGATGCCACCGCGCGTGGACACGATGCGCGCGGTGCGACTGCCTACGTCACGCTCGAGCCCTGCAGCCATCACGGTCGCACGGCGCCGTGTGCAGATGCATTGATCCGCGCCGGTGTGGCGCGCGTGGTGGCGGCCATTGGCGACCCGAATCCGTTGGTGGCGGGGCAGGGCTTGGCGCGCTTGCGCGCTGCCGGAATCGCGGTAACCACTGACATCATGGCGGCGCAGGCCTATGAAATCAATATCGGTTTTTTTTCGCGCATGCGCCGCGGCACACCATGGGTACGACTGAAAGTAGCCGCCAGCATGGACGGGAAAACCGCACTGCATAACGGACAGAGCCAGTGGATTACCGGCGCCGCCGCGCGCGACGACGGCCATGCGTGGCGGGCACGCGCCTGCGCGGTACTGACAGGGATCGGCACCGTGCGCTCGGATAACCCGCAATTGACGGTTCGTGCGCTGGCGGTATCGCGCCAGCCACGCCGTGTGGTGCTCGACAGCCGGCTTGAAATCGACCTTGATGCCCGCGTTCTGCAGGGAGACGCATGCTGGATCGTCACCGCGCGTCCGGATTGTTTGAAGCAGACGGCGCTGCAGGCGCATGGTCATGAGGTAATCTGCCTGGCTGATTCTGCAGATAAAGTCGATCTGCCTGGCGTGATGCGCGAGCTGGGCCGGCGGCAGATTAACGAAGTACACGTCGAGGCTGGATATCGATTGAACGGCGCGCTGATCCGTGCCGGCTGCGTCGATGAACTGCTGGTCTACCTCGCGCCGACTTTGCTGGGTGAGGCCCGTGGTATGTTCGATCTACCATCGCTGAGAGATCTGCGCGATCAGCGGCGGCTGAAATTTGAGCAGATTACGCAAATCGGCGAGGATATGCGTGTTCTAGCGCGGTTTTCCTGACCCGAGCACAGCGCTCGATAGTGCAGCCAAACTGCCTGGCATTGGCACGGTTCGGCAGGGCCCGACAATTAATTTCCCAATCTCGATCAACTTTGGAACGGAATCACCTTCATCATGTTTACTGGAATCATTGCAGCGATCGGAAAAATTACCGCCCTTACTGCGGCAGGCGAGCAAGCCGAAGCAGGTGTCCGAGTTACGGTGCACGCCAACGGGCTGGCGCTGGCCGATGTTCAGCCGGGCGACTCGATAGCGATCAATGGCGCCTGCATGACCGTACTCAGTAAAACCGCTGATACGTTCGATGTGGACGTATCGCGCGAGAGTTTGAACCGTACTGCAGGCCTGGAGACGATCGGCGAAGTTAATCTGGAGAAGGCCTTGACGCTGGCAGATCGTCTGGGTGGGCATCTAGTGTCGGGGCACATCGACGGCGTGGGTCTGGTGAGCAGCTTCGCGGCTGTCGGCGAATCCTGGGAGCTGGTGATCGAGGCTCCGCCCACGCTCGGCAAGTACCTGGCCTACAAAGGCTCGGTGGTAGTCAACGGCGTCTCGCTGACGGTGAATCAGGTGGTCGACAGCGCGCGGGCATGTACGTTTTCGATCAACCTGATTCCGCATACGGTCAGTGTAACCACGCTGAAACATCTACGCGCCGGCGATCGGGTGAACCTTGAAATTGATCTGATAGCGCGTTATGTCGAGCGTATCCTGTCGAGCGCACGGTCTGCCGGCAGCCCGCTTTGAGGGTGCGAGCGATGCATCGATCCGTTAGCCTGAGCTAATTCTATGAAGCATCACTTTGGTCGTGCGGACTTAAATCCTTTAAAATGGCGGGCTGAAAAGGACTCATGCCATGTCAATTGCAACTACCCAGGAAATCGTCGCCGAACTGCGTGCCGGCCGGATGGTAATACTCGTCGATGAAGAAGACCGAGAAAATGAAGGCGATCTGGTCCTGGCAGCCGATTTTGTCACCCCGGAGGCGATTAATTTCATGGCCCGGTTCGGTCGCGGGCTGGTGTGCCTGACTTTGACCGAAGAGCGTTGCAATCAGCTCAACCTGCCAATGATGACGGCACGCAACGGCACCGCCTACGGCACTAACTTTACAGTCTCGATCGAAGCGGCTGAAGGCGTCACTACCGGCATATCTGCAGCTGACCGGGCGCGCACGGTGCAGGTCGCTATTGCAAAAAATGCCGCCGCTACCGACATTGTTCAGCCCGGCCATATTTTTCCGATTCGAGCCCAGCGCGGCGGTGTTCTGATGCGGGCCGGACATACCGAAGCCGGCTGTGATTTTGCTGAACTGGCTGGTTTGACGCCTGCCGCAGTGATCTGCGAAATCATGAAAGACGATGGCACCATGGCACGACTGCCGGACTTGATGGAATTCGCCGTCGAACACGGATTGAAAATCGGCACCATCGCCGATCTGATTCACTATCGCAGCCAGAATGAAAGCATCGTCGAACGGATCGGCGAGCGCACCATGCAAACCGCGCATGGCACTTTTCAGGCGATCGCGTATCGCGATACGCCTAGCGGCGGCGCCCATCTGGCGCTGGTGCATGGCAGTCCTGCGACGCAGGTCGAAACGCTGGTGCGGGTGCATCAGCCGGTATCGATTCTGGACGTGCTCGAAACCCGCTCGACCACGCATTCGTGGAGCATGGATTCCGCTATGGCAGCCATCAAGGAGTCGCCTGCCGGCGTAGTCGTACTGCTCAATTGCGAGGAGTCCCCAGAGCAGATGTTTGCCCAGTTTGCCGCCCTGCAGGCCCCGGATAACCGTCCGCAGGCGCGTGCGTCCCGGATGGACCTTCGCACGTATGGCATCGGTGCACAGATTCTGAAAAACCTCAAGGTCGGCAAAATGCGTCTGCTGGCCAATCCCCGCAAAATGCCATCGATGACGGGCTTCGATCTGGAAGTGGTCGGTTACCGTCCGTGTCCGAACGATTGAATTGACCACACTTTACAGCGCCCCTGCGCCCCAAAGGATCTGAAATGAATGTAGGCACTTACGAAACCAATCTTGACGGTGAAGGCCTGCGTATCGGCATAGTACAGTCGCGTTTCAACCCGGTGGTCGGCGACGGTCTGCTGACATCGTGCCTGGCAGAACTGGCGCGACTGGGTGTGATCAGCGAGGATATTTTTCGCCTGACCGTGCCGGGCGCACTCGAAATCCCGCTAGCATTGCAAAAGATGGCGGAAACGATGCAGTTCGATGCGCTGATTGCGCTCGGCTGCGTTATTCGCGGTGAGACGTATCATTTTGAACTGGTGTCGAACCAGTCTGCCGCCGGGATTATGCAGGTCGGACTTGAATTTGGTACGCCAATTGCGAATGCGGTGCTGACGACAGAAAACGATGATCAGGCGCACGCGCGCATGGTTGAAAAAGGTGCAGACGCGGCGCGCGTTGCCGTTGAAATAGCGAATATGACACTGGCACTCGACGAGTTGGCCGAGATGTCGGACGAAGACCAGTAACCTGTCGACGTCGCATCACCATCGCGCACGTATCTGCAGGACAGCCAACCCGCAAGCGCGTGTAATAATTTATTGACCGCAGTCGACGATAACCGGTCTGCTGCGATTCCCCTGTTTCGTTTTTGCCTGCCGGAGGTTATCGACGGCGGTGCAGTGTGCCTACCATGACACCCAAAAAAGAGCTCCATGCCAATCCGAACAAGAGCCGCACGCCGCGCCACAGGGCCCGTGAGTTTGCTCTCCAGGGATTGTATCAATGGCTGTTGAATAATGAAGACCCCGGTGCGATTGAAGCGCATCTGCGCGAAGCCCACGGTTTCGACAAGGCCGATGCCGCGCATTTTGACGCACTGCTATATGGCACCATCCGGGACGCAGTACTGTTGCGTACTGAATTGACGACGTTGATTGATCGTCCGTTGAATTTGCTATCGCCGATTGAACACGCAGTGCTGCTGATCGGCGCGTTCGAACTGAAGCACCATCTTGAGATCCCGTACCGGGTCGTTATTAACGAAGCGGTCGAACTGGCCAAATCGTTCGGTGGCACCGATGGTCATAAATACGTCAATGGCGTGCTCGACAAGTATGCCGCCCTTGCGCGGCCAGCCGAAATTGCTGCCCAGCGCGGTTAACCGCGGCGCTCGCATGGTACTGCCGCGGCGCCTCCGAATGCGCACCTTATGACGTTGCCACTGCTCGCTACCCGCCTGCAGCAGATTGCCCCGTTCCACGTGATGGAATTGGCGAAGATGGCGGCTGCGCTCGAAGCGCAGGGTCGATCGATGATCCACATGGGGATTGGCGAGCCGGATTTTACAGCAGCACCGGCGGTGGTTGCCGCAGCGGCGCAAGCGATGTCGGATGGACGCATGCAATACACCTCGGCGACCGGTCTGCCGGCACTGCGCTCGGCGATCTCCGCCTATTATGCGCAGAGGTATTGCATCGATGTAGAGCCGCAACGCATTATCGTTACAGCGGGCGCGTCGGCTGCGTTGTTGCTAGTTTGTGCGGCGCTGGTCGAAAAAGGCCGCGAGGTACTGATGCCGGACCCTTCGTACCCCTGCAACCGGCATTTTGTGGCTGCCTTTGATGGTGTCGCCAAGATGATCGCGTGCGGGCCCGAACAACGTTTTCAGCTGACGCCAGCGCAAGTGATCGCGCACTGGGATGCGGCAACCTGTGGCGTGCTGCTGGCCTCGCCGTCGAACCCGACCGGAACGTCGATTGAACATGACACGCTGGGCCAAATCGTCGACAGCGTGCGGCAGCGCGGTGGTTTCACCATCGTCGACGAAATTTATCAGGGCCTTAGCTATGAGGGAGCACCTTTTTCGGCGTTGTCGCTCGGAGAAGACGTCGTGGTCATCAACAGCTTCTCAAAATATTTCAACATGACCGGATGGCGACTGGGCTGGCTGGTGGTTCCGCCCCGGCTGGTGGCGCCGATTGAAAAGCTGGCGCAGAATTTGTTCATCTGCGCGTCGACCATTGCGCAGCACGCTGCGCTCGCGTGTTTTTTGCCGGAATCGATTACGCTTTATGAACAACGCAAGGCAGAGTTCAGGCGCCGGCGCGACTTTATCGTGCCAGCGCTGCGCGACCTCGGTTTTATTGTGCCAGTGGTGCCGGATGGGGCCTTTTATGTCTACGCCGATTGCAGCAGGCTTGCCGGCGATGCCAACCAGCTGTGCATCGATATGTTGAACGAAGCCGGTGTCGTGTTGGTACCGGGACTGGATTTTGGCCCTGCTACTGCGCAACGATATATTCGCGTATCGTACGCGACCTCGATGGCAAACCTTGAAGAAGCCGTGCGCCGGTTACATGCGTTTTTTCAGCGACGGCGAGTCACCGCGTCGTTTTAAGCGACGGGTCTGGGTCGGCTCCCCGCGGGACTGATTCAAGGCACTGGTGTCGCGCTCCTGACGTCGGTATTAAGCAGCTCTTACATGATCACAAAACGATCGGCGGCGGTAGAGTCGCCCGTTGCTTCGGGGACTATATTTTTTTCGCTAATGGAGTTGCCTTCTTTAGGCAGCGTTACGCCGGTATCGGCCGCTTTAGGTTGATTTCGCACCACCACTGCCGCCGGGGGTGTCACGAATAACGGCACGTTATGTCCCGCTGCGACCTCTTTGAGGCGGTGATATTCGGCCAGTACCTTAGTCCCATAGCCGGCATCGTTGTCGAAGGCTGCGGCGCCGACGTACATTTTCAGGCCGGCTTCTACCGAGCCACCGCGCGATACATAGTCTTTCAAAATCATCGAACCGACGCGAATGTTGGCGACTGGGTTCAACGCGGCCTTGACGCCACCGAGGTACTGAAATTTTTCCTGGTGAACTTTGGACATGACCTGCATCAGCCCCTGCGCTCCGACCGCGCTTTCGGCAAATGGGTTAAAGCCCGATTCGATGGCGACGACGGCTAGAATGAGCAAGGGATCGATTCTGGTTTCTTTAGCGGTGACATACGCGGCCGATACCAGCATGTCGGTCGCATCGTTAGCGACCCGGTAGCGCTTCGACAGCCAATTGGTAACCCAACGCTGCTGACGCTCGGTCCCGGTCGAACTCACCGGCCGCGTATCGGATGGCAAGTCAAAGCCAGTCGCGTCCGCCATCTGGGATGGCACGCTTGGCGGTGGCACGGCGGATGGCGCGGAGCGCTTGGCCGGCATGTCCATCGGTGCCTTGTTGGTGGATATTTCGGTCAGTTGGGATGCACCGGGCGAAGCGCCGGATGCACCTTGGTGCACCAGCGAATTCAATGTGTGCGCCAGGTCAGGTCGGTATACCATCACTGCCAGTGTGCACAGGGCAGCGATCCCGGACACCATTAACGCATGGTGAGCCGTAGTAAAAAAACCACCTAGTGAACGGCGAGCGACCGCTTCTATTGTTGTCGAATTATTACGTATTTTTGCTGCGTAGCGCTGCATCGTACTGGTGAATCGATTGTGCAATTGAACCTCCTGAGTCGTCATGTCAACGATGACGCACCGCGCAATTGCACGGAGGTCGTTATTGGCATGAGTCAGATACATTGATCGATACAACGATCAAGATACATCGTCATTCGCTGCCGGTCGCAATCGAATGACGTCGGAATTGCCGCCACGTTGAACTCGCGTCAATCGTGAGGCTGAGGGTATGCTTGCGCACCGCTGCAGCTGCAGACAACCTGGTACGGGGGCAAGGCTGACGCCTTTTGAAAACACGCCTTAAAATGTCATGTGGAGCCCCGACTCCGTGAAATGATTTGGTTTCGTTCGCAGTAGGCGAATCTCGCGCCAGCGCACTACCTCCTCAATGACACCGATTGTAGGGGGCTGGTTATATCGAGTCAATACTGAAAAACTAAAAAATGATTACCTTTTGAGCTTAAACAATAAGGTGCACTGCAGCATATTTGAATAGAATCAAGCAGTTGGGCCGTTTCCGTTAAATTGGAGCTGTACTGGTCGTATAGGTTAAAAAAGATGAAATATTCAGATTTACGCGATTTTATTGGCAAGCTGGAATCTTTAGGAGAGCTGAAGCGCATTACTCACCCGGTTTCAAGCTATCTCGAGATCACTGAAATCTGTGACCGCACGCTGCGCGCGGGAGGCCCGGCGCTGTTATTCGAACATGTCGACGGCCAATCGATCCCGGTGCTCGCCAACCTGTTTGGTACTACGCGTCGCGTCGCGCTCGGGATGGGGGCCGATGATGTTTCTGCGCTGCGTAGGATCGGCCACCTTCTGGCAAGTCTGAAGGAGCCAGAGCCGCCGAAAGGTTTCAAGGATGTGCTAGGAATGGGAGCATTGGTCAAATCGCTGTGGGATATGGCTCCGAAGGAGTTACGTGCTGCTGCCTGCCAAGAAATCGTCTGGGAGGCGGATCAGGTGGACTTGGGCAGGCTCCCGATTCAGCATTGTTGGCCGGGCGATATCGCACCGTTGATCACTTGGGGACTGGTCATTACCAAAGGACCCCACAAAAAACGCCAGAACCTGGGAATTTACCGGCAACAGGTATTAGCGCGTAACAAGGTCATCATGCGCTGGCTTGCCCATCGCGGTGGCGCGCTTGATTTCAGAGAGCATGGATTGCAGCATCCGGGCCAACCGTATCCGGTCTGCGTAGCGCTCGGTGCCGATCCGGCCACGATTCTTGGCGCAGTCACACCGGTGCCTGATAGCTTGTCCGAATACCAGTTTGCCGGACTGCTGCGCGGTAGCCGAACCGAGTTGGTAAAGGCACTCGGTAGCGAATTGCGGGTACCCGCATCGGCAGAAATCGTACTGGAGGGGCACATTTATGCGGACCCGCAACATCCTACGGGCTACCAGCACGCGCTCGAAGGGCCGTACGGCGACCATACCGGGTATTACAACGAGCAGGATAATTTCCCGGTTCTGACCATCGATCGCATCACCATGCGCGCAGCACCGATCTATCACTCGACCTATACCGGCAAGCCGCCTGACGAGCCAGCGATTCTTGGAGTCGCACTCAATGAGGTGTTCGTGCCGCTACTGCAGAAGCAGTTCTCGGAAATCACGGATTTTTATTTGCCACCCGAGGGATGCAGTTACCGCATGGCGATCGTGCAGATCAAAAAATCGTACCCCGGCCACGCCAAGCGCGTGATGTTCGGGGTTTGGAGTTTTTTGCGTCAGTTCATGTACACAAAGTTTATTATCGTGGTCGATCAAGACATCGACGTCCGCGACTGGAAGGAAGTAATCTGGGCCATCACCACACGGGTCGATCCGACGCGCGACACGACCTTGGTCGACAACACGCCGATCGATTACCTGGATTTCGCATCCCCGGTGAGCGGACTCGGCAGCAAGATGGGGCTCGACGCGACCAATAAATGGCCGGGCGAAACTACCCGCGAATGGGGTACCACCATTGAGATGAGTGATGCAGTCAAGGAGCGTGTCGACCAGATGTGGGAGCAACTGGGATTGTGAGCTTGGATTGTGGCAGCGGATCATACTCGGGGCATAGATTTTTGGTTGTATGAGTGCAGGACAAAAGCTTTGCTGCTAAAATTCGATTCGGCGGGCCCCTGCGCATTGTGGCACGGCCAACCTGGTCAGGTCGGGAACGAAGCAGCCACAGCCGTTTCCCATGAGTGCCGCAGACAAGGCTCGCCTTTTAGTTCTCCTTCTGTCGTCGGATAATTCGCTATTTTTTTCTGGGCGTTGTCCTCTCCACCTACTACGTTATCAATTGGGCGAACTTTCGACCGTTTTTGGCGCTGCTACTTCTCCTGCAACTTTTTTTCCCAAGCATTTTCGGTTGACGCATTGGACGCTATCGCGCCGAAACATCGCTGACTGTCCGCGCATTCTTACAGCTGAATCAGCCAGTGTCCTATTGGGATCGGTAGACATGCTGAATACCATGGGGCATTGCTTTACCCGTGCGCCGATGTTGCCAAATCGAGGTTGACGGTGACTCCCCCGCTTGGCATTTTCAAGTGGGGCTGCCAGAGACCAGCCGTACACAATGTCGCGTCGACTGTCTCTGTATCAATGTTATGAATAACTTGATCACTCACGTGCCACTCAATTTGGAGAATGACATGGCTGTTGCAACCAAACTTACCGTTACCATGATCGACGCGGTCGTGCTGCTTACCGCCGACCACAAGAAAGTCGAGAAACTGTTCAAGGATTTTGAAAAACTAAAAGAGAACGGCAGTACCGAAGACCAACGAGCGCTGGCAACCAAAATCTGCGCTGAGCTAACTATTTACGCGCAAATCGAAGAAGAAATTTTTTATCCGGCAGCTACTGACGTGATCAACGATGATGAATTGATCGATGGGGACGTGGTAGAACATGCCGGCGCGAACGACTTGATTGCACAGTGAATCCCGGTAGACTCTTCAAGTGAATATTGCGATACAAAAGTGATAGCGGTGGGCGAAAAAATTGACCACTGTGTCGGCAAGGAAGAGGGGGCATTTTTTTCAAGGCCAAACGCGCAAAACTGTGTACGACATTGCCGGGCGATGAAATGCTCGAGCGCAAACAAGAGATTAGCGCTGCAATTGCGCAAAATATAAAAAGTGGCCAGCGCTAACTATTTTTACGGCTGACCGCTTCCGGTAACCTGTAATCAAGCATGGAATGACCAGCGCTCTACACCGAAGGCAGGACTGAAATCTATGATTTGATTACTATCTTTTGTCTTTTTTTTAGCGGTGACTAACAATCGTGCCAGATGGTATCGTGCGACTCCACGAACGCCACATGATCCTGCGTAACTATAGCCGGAAAAAACTTTCGATTGCCAGTAGAAGGATCTCTACGTTCATGTTTTGTTAAAACGTATTAGCTGCTGATTTCGACTAGCCCAATAGCCAACGCATTGTCGCCATACGATGTTATTGCAAAGTTTCAATACAGTAGTAGAATGAGATCGCGCATTAGCAGAATAGAACCTAGGTTCGGTTGACGCGGCAGAAAAATACTCGGCGCCGGCTGCCGGCAATGATTAAACTGATGGTGCCGATGGCGCCATCAAAAAATCGATAGTGATAGTACTGATAACATACGTTTGCTTTAATTCCGAAAAATAACCTGGAACCCTTCATGACATCTTATAAAGAAATTACTGCCCAAATCGAGACATTGCAAAAGCAGGCGATACATTTGCGGCAAACCGAGATGGCCACGACTATCGCGCACATCAAGACACAAATGCGCGAATATGGCATCACTGTTGCAGACCTCGGGGTAGGCACAACGAAAAAGAACGGTACCAAAGGTAAGGAACCAGTTGCTGCCAAATACCGCGATACGGCTTCGGGCGTGACTTGGTCCGGACGTGGCAAACCACCAAAATGGATCGCGGGGAAAGAACGTGCGGCTTTCCTCATCAAGTAAGCTTTTATCGCGTCTCGGCACCGATCTCTGATTGGTGCTGAGGCGCCCACGCCTTGCTATAGCGTTTCCGCTTTGATTTCTGAGCGTTTGTGCGAAGGTGGCACGGAGCGGTTGCCGTCAGATGGTAATGTTCAGCAACGCCGATGCGGCCAATCGCCCAGCAAAATAGACGTTTGCATCTGCGTACAATCGCGTTCCAGTCACCCAACAGCCATTGCAGATCATCGCAATATCGTCAGGTGGTGATACGCACCGGCGCTGACCTGTGGCGCATCTGGGGTAACGCTGGCACTTGCAATAGTCAGTGCGGTTGATGGGCGAGTCGAGAGCCCGTGCGCCTGGCACTACCAGAAATGCATCCCTCAGTTCGGTTCCAGGCAGTGATTGGAGCGGCACCCCGAGTGCACACGGAATCCAGCCGACTGCCCAGACCGTCAGATTCGCCTGGGACCGCCTGTACTCACTCTGCACACACTACGCTGCCAGTATCATCCACGTAGAGCACATCTGTGTCAAAAAGCTATCCCTGTCCGGATCAAGGCATACGCTCCGCCGCGAGCGCCGAGTCGACGATGGTGTGGTTGCGTACATCGGAGACACCTTATTTTTCGTTCATGTTCACCTTTGATCACGATGAATTTTGGTCGCAGGTGGCGGATGTTGTCTGCGTCAGATGACCATTAATCAAGGATCAAGCGCACTTGGCCAAGCGTAACTGTTATGGCAACGAGTAATCACCAAGTCGCCAAGTCGCGAAAGAAGTTTGTAGTCGTGCATGCGCGGAAATCAAGCGGGATGGCGGGTATTGCAGAGCCGGCATAAAGTTCCGATTGGAATGTAGGACTACTTTTTTAAATTACCGAAAGTTTGGTTACGGAATAATATTCTATAAATTGATATTTATTTGAATTTAACAGTTCGTGCAACGTGACAGGTACTGTCTCTGAGAGAAAAACTCCGAGTGGCCGTATAAGGTTTTTCTTTTTTCTTAAAGAACGATCCGTAACTTACGGACTTTATTGGTCCGCCTGGCCACTTTATTTTCAAGCGAGACAGCGTATTGCTCGCTTCGCAACCGCACCCGGCACCGATTACGAATGGCTCGTAACGTCATTTTCGGCAGCGTTTTTCCAAAAAACGAGGCATTGAAGTGCGGTGGCGCACAGACCACGTCTTATTACTGCACTGTTCATGTAATAACGTCAATTTATTGCCAGCACAGCAGGTCTCGCTTTCAATGCCGGCCTGCCCAGCTTCAGCGGTAATGGATTTGCTCAGGCCGTGGTGTGGCTCGATGCTGTCGCCGCAATCAAAAAATTGCGGATCAATACCGGAACGTTCACAGGCGCCTATTGGATTGCACCTGCAGGCCGCATCCACCAGTACCTCACCAATCTCGGCATTTTGCCGATGGTGCAATAGATTTGTAGCGTCAATCCGGATCTATGTATGCGCAAGTATCTCCACCTGTATCTATACCGGCTGGAAGCAAATACGTCGATTC
The DNA here is from genome assembly GCA_043748965.1 of Burkholderiales bacterium. GTDB lineage: Bacteria > Pseudomonadota > Gammaproteobacteria > Burkholderiales > Burkholderiaceae_D > Actimicrobium. Next base: position 28,920 of record JAYVEF010000029.1, on the reverse strand, counting down.
AGGATATCAATTTCAATACTGACCCGAATGGCACGTTCCAGCCGGTTCTGGCGGTTTCCGATGATTCCTATGTCGGTACTATTGTCGCTGGTCGCGCGCTACCTGCATTCCAGTTGGAACTGGGCGTGGTGCGACGCTAGCAAGGTCAGAATGCAAGATGTGGCGTACTTCAATCTGGCCGTATCCGTTAAATAAAAAAGGATGACGAGCCTGTTTCAGGCACCGCGCAACCGTGACAATTTGTCGGCTACCTGATGGATCACTTTGACGTGTATTACGCTCTGCGCGATTACGCTCTCCTGCGCGAACATGGTGGAACCGGCGATGCCAGCTTGTTTGACAGTTTCTGGACCCAGATAGCTGCCAGCATCAGCATCAGCGTCAGTCTGTTCGATACCGCGCGCAGTGGTCTAATGCCGAGCGATGCCGATGCGATGGCAGGCGCGGCGTTCTTTGCGGACATCACGTGCCAGCTTTTCCCGCACGCGTTCGGCTTGTCGGAATTGTCGGCGTATTGCGACAAGGGTTGGTCCCCTCTGAACCGATTCAGTCCCAATTGGCAAGATGGACAATACGACGCTTACCGACGGGGTGGGGTGTGCTCGGTGCGACTGGCCGTACGCGAATTGTCAATGGCCGACAATAAATTTCGCAGCGAACGCAGTCTGGTGACGGTCAATGCGCTGGGTTTTTATCGATGCGCGAAAAGTCTGCTGGCAGGTCTCAGGGGTATCTGATCGCGCTGGCAGCAAACTGCCGTCGAAGGCATCTCGGGGGCGGTGATGTGCGGTAAAATTATATTTTGTTTCTCATCGCCCAAACCCGCCGATCCGATGTCTTATCAAGTTCTCGCCCGCAAATATCGCCCCCGCAGTTTTGCCACACTGGTTGGGCAGGAGCACGTGGTGCGGGCGCTGACACATGCGCTGGATAATCGGCGCCTGCATCACGCGTACCTGTTTACCGGCACGCGTGGCGTCGGCAAAACCACGCTGTCACGGATTTTGGCCAAGGCTTTTAATTGCCGGGGAACCGACGGACTTGGCGATATTACTTCGACGCCGTGCGGTGTCTGTGACGCGTGCACCGCGATCGATGCCGGACGCTTTGTCGATTACATCGAGCTAGACGCTGCTTCCAATCGCGGCGTTGAAGAAATGGCTCAACTGCTCGAACAGGCAGTCTATGCACCGTCGAATGCACGCTTCAAGGTGTACATGATCGACGAGGTGCACATGCTTACCAACCACGCCTTCAACGCCATGCTGAAGACCCTGGAAGAGCCACCCGAGCACGTCAAATTTATTCTGGCGACGACCGACCCGCAAAAAATCCCGGTCACGGTGCTGTCGCGCTGCTTGCAATTCAATCTGAAGCAGATGCCGCCCGGCCATATCGTGGCCCATCTCGACGATATTCTCGGGCAAGAAAGTATCGCGTTTGAAACTCCGGCACTGCGTCTGCTGGCACAGGGCGCGCATGGTTCGATGCGCGATGCGCTGTCGCTGACCGATCAGGCGATCGCGTATGCCGCCGGAACCATCACGCTGGAGGCGGTTCAGGGTATGTTGGGGGCGCTTGATCAGTCGTACCTGATTCGCCTGCTTGATGCCTTGGCGCAGCGCGATGGTGCCGTGCTGCTTTCGGTTGCCGATGAGATGGCCGCGCGCAGCCTGTCCTACCATGGTGCTTTGCGCGATCTCGGCACGCTGCTGCACCGGATCGCATTGGCGCAATCGGTGCCGGCTGCGCTACCGGACGACTTGCCAGAACGCGCCGACATCCTTCGGTTAGCGGCGTTGTTCGATGCCGAGGAAATCCAATTGTTTTATCAGATCGCGGTGCACGGTCGTAATGAACTCGGCCTGGCGCCGGATGAGTACAGCGGCTTCTCGATGACGCTGTTGCGGATGCTCGCGTTTCGACCACAGACCGGCAGTGCCGAACCGCAGCGCAGCGCGCCGGCACGGCCTGCAGTCACAACGTCGGCGCCGCCGGCAGCACGACTGATCGCCGCACCGCAGGCAGTCAGCATCAGCGCGCCGTTACCGCGGGCCGCTATTGCGTTAAATCCGGCGCGGGCGGCGTTGGAAGCGGCGCGCGGCATGACGCGACCGACTGGGGGTGTCGCGGCGACCTCGCTGCGCAGTGCCGAAATGAAGCCTGACTTTATGCCTGAACCGAAGCCGACACGTACCGCCGTTCCTGCACCTTGGGACGACGCAATGCCGCCCATGGGCGAATTTCCCGACGCGGCGCAGGCCGGCGATGCGTCGCCGCCAGTACAAATAAAATCGCCAGCCGCGCCGCGTGCTGGGCCGACCGCGGTAACGCCAGCCGCCGAGCCGATCGCCTTTGTGCCCACCGAGCCAACACCCATACCTGCACTTGGCTGGGATGGCGACTGGCCCAAGCTGGCAATGTTGCTGCCGGTGCGCGGCGTAGTGCAACAGCTCGCCTTGCAGGCCGAATTGGTGCGCTGTGATTTGGCCGCCGACGTTGTGCTCCATTTGCGGGTGCCGCTTGAAACGCTCGCTTCTGCTACAAATATCGACAAGCTGGCCACTGCGCTTGGTAGCTATTTCGGGCAAACAGTAGGTGTTGAGGCAGAGATCGGCAACGTGCGCGATAGTGCCGATGCGCGTACGCAAGCCAGCCGCGCAGCAGTGCAACGCCAAGCCGAAGATCAGATCCATAGGGACCCCTTTGTCCTGGCGATGATGCGTGAATTCGGCGCCACGATCGTACCGGGATCGATCAAGCCAGTATAATTTTTTCAGGCGACTTCTTATGCCGATCGGCACAAATTTAACCAATTCCGTGAACAACCAGGAGCACGATCATGATGAAAAATCAGTTGGCAGACATGATGAAAAAGGTCCAGAGCATGCAGGACGACATGAAAAAAATTCAAGACCAGCTCGCCACCCTCGAGGTTGAAGGACAGTCCGGTGCCGGCTTGGTAAAGATCATCATGAGTTGCAAAAACGATGTCAAGCGGGTTGCCATCGACCCGTCGCTGCTGACCGATGACAAGGACATGCTGGAAGATCTGGTGGCTGCGGCGTTTAACGACGCAGTACGCAAGGCCGAAGCGCTGACGCAGGAAAAAATGGCTGGTGTGACTGCCGGCATGCCGATTCCGGCCGGCTTCAAGATGCCTTTCTGAAATCTGCTCTGGCCGCGTCCGTCCCATGAGTTTTCAATCTGATACGCACTGATGAAAAATTCGTCGAGCCTTGATTTTCTGACGGACGCCTTGCGTCGGCTGCCCGGTGTCGGGCCCAAGTCAGCGCAGCGTATCGCCTATCACCTGATGCAGCATGATCGCGAAGGTGCGGCGCTACTCGGTCGGGCCTTGACGCAAGCAGTCGAACAGGTGCGGCACTGCAACCGCTGCAATACCTTTACAGAACATCCCGTGTGTGAAACCTGTCTCGATCCGGAGCGCGACAGCAGCCTATTATGTGTGGTCGAAACCCCAGGCGATCAGTTGATGATCGAACAGACATTGACTTATAAAGGTCTGTATTTTGTATTGATGGGGCGGCTTTCACCGCTTGATGGCATCGGTCCGAAAGACATTCATCTGGACCGGTTGGTATTGCGTGCCAGCGATGGTATCGTCGCCGAAGTCGTTCTGGCGACTAACTTTACCAACGAAGGCGAAGCCACGGCGCATTACATCAGCGAGACCATGAAAGCACGCCAACTCAAGGTCAGCCGACTGGCGCGGGGAGTGCCAGTCGGTGGCGAGCTGGAATACGTCGATGCCGGCACCATCGCCCGCGCAATGCTGGACCGGCGTGCGACTTAATGGGCGCTCGATGAAACCCAGCAAAGGCGCGCTGACCGGCGTGAAGGTGCTGGAACTCGGTACCCTGATTGCCGGACCATTTTGTGCGCGCATGCTGGCCGAGTTTGGTGCCGAGGTCATCAAGATCGAAGCACCGGACGGCGGCGACCCGATTCGCCAATGGCGGGTGTTAAAAGACGGCACCTCGCTATGGTGGTCGGTCCAGGCTCGCAATAAAAAAAGTCTGACGCTGAATCTAAAAAATCCACGTGCCCAAGAAATCGCTAAGCGCCTGGCACTCGAGGCCGATATCATTATCGAAAATTATCGACCCGGTGTGCTCGAAAAATATCAGCTTGGTTACGACCAGCTCAGTGTCATCAACCCCGCTACGATCATGGTGCGACTGTCCGGCTACGGTCAGACCGGACCGATGAAGGATCTGCCTGGCTTCGGCGCGATCGGTGAGTCGATGGGTGGGCTGCGCTACGTGTCAGGCCACCCGGATCGCCCGCCGGTGCGCGTCGGGATTTCGATTGGCGACTCCGTCGCCGCGCTGCATGGCGTGATCGGCGCGATGATAGCACTGCGTCATCGCGACGCGACCGGCGGGCGCTGGAACGGCCAGAATGGCGCTGGTTGTATTGCCGGGGAAGGCCAGATGGTCGACGTGGCGCTGTATGAATCGGTCTTCAATTTAATGGAATCGCTGGTGCCCGAATTCGACTACGCCGGCGTCGTGCGCGAGCGCACCGGCGGAGCGTTACCGGGCATTGTGCCGTCGAACACCTACACCACCGGCGATGGCGACGCGATCGTTATCGCCGGCAATGGCGACGCTATTTTCAGGCGACTGATGCAGGCAATCGGTCGCGCCGATCTGGCTGATGATGCACATCTGGCGCGCAACGATGGCCGGGTGCCACGTACTGCCGAGATCGATGCGGCAATTCAAGACTGGTGCACGACACAGACCATCGATACCGCTCTGAAGCGCCTTCAGGCCGCGGATGTGCCGGTCGGTAAAATCTACTCGGTACGTGACATGATGACTGATCCGCAGTTTTTGGCGCGGCAGATGTTCGAGCAGCACGCGTTTGCTGATGGCACGCCGATCAGGCTGCCGGCAATTTCACCCAAGCTGTCGGTAACGCCCGGACTTACCCGCTGGCTCGGCCCGACCCTTGGCGCCCACACCGACGAAGTGCTCTCGGCGCTCGGCTACGACACTGCAGCGATTGCCCAGTTACGTAGCGAAGGCGCGGTTTGATGCAACGAACCGATCGCAATCTGCGATCACGTAACATCCGATTCCGTTACCGAAGAAGGGCATGAACAAAAAATTCTGGAAGCAATTTTTGATTGCGCTACTGCTATTTTTGGCCGGGTATTTTTCGGTTAACGGCGCACGCTTGCGGCCTGCCGCCCCGGTACTTATTCCGGTCGCGCCTGCACGCTGAGCGCTGAACGAAGCTTATGATCTAATCCAATTTGGTCCATCACGCGGTGAAAGCGGTTTGTCAGACCGGTGCAAAATCAGTGCGGCGATGCCTCGACGACGACAATGGCGAATTGATCGCCGACCGAGACGGGTAAATAGACGGTTTTTCTTTTGCCGTCGATTGCCATTGTTCGTGCACCTTTTTCGGTGATCACGCTTTCAAGCACGGAGTAGTGATCGGCATCATCCTGATGGGCGATCGACAGCGTCCCGGAGCCACCCCCGCCCGATGCCAGCACGGTGCGCGTGTCGGCGTCATAAATAGCGGCGTCCGGGCTTTCGCCAATCGCGAACTGCGTCACGCGCCTGCCGGTCGCCGCGTCGGTGACGGCCATGATGCCATTGCGGCACGCTGAAAACAGTCGTCCGCGTTGCGCGTCAATGGCCAGCCCGGTCGGCTCTTCGCAATGGCCGAGTTTCCAGGCTGCGATGCGCTGGTTGGTTCTGGTGTCGATCACGTTAATACCTGGGTTGTCTTCAATATTGAAATAGATGCGACCATGCCCATCCGAGACAGCGAACTCCGGCTTGCCAGTTGCCTTGACGTTGCCGACCGCTTGCAGCGTGACGGCATCGATAATATCGACATCGTTGCTGCTGCCGTTGAACACATACAGCTTCTTGACAGAGGGTTCATACAAAATCGCATCGGGATTCTTTCCGTTCAGTTTGATCTCGGCCGTCGTCGCCAGCGTATCGAGATTAAATACCGTCACGGAATTGCTTTTGCCGTTGCTGGTAAATCCCAGCTTGAGGTCGTCGGCGAACGCTACGCCATGCACACACTGCGTATGGGAGATGGCGCCCATCAGTTTTCCGGACGGCAGAGCGAGTACGTCGACCCGGTCACCCCGCGTGACGAACAGGCGATGACGGATATCGTCGATGGCGATATAGTCCCATCGGGTTTTTTCGCCCAGCGCAAAACGTTGGCTGACGTGATAGCCCGAATCGGCGGCATGTAGCGCACCGCCGACGAATAGTAAAGCAAATGTGATCAGGTGACGTTTCATGAGTGCTTTCAAAATTAATGGGTTAGTAGAGACCTCAGGAGCTGGACGTTACGCCAGCTCGATAAGCAGCACCATAAAATTCACACGAAATAGTGCGGTTGCTGGTGCCTTCGGAAAATTTCAAAAACGCATTGGCCAGATTCTTGACGTCGAAGTATAGATACCATTATGGCGTGATGGTATGCGATCCGTCGAAGTCTAGCGAGAAGCGCGGATCGTAATCGACATCTCGCGCGCTGTTGTCGCCGATGGTCCGAAGATTGCACGTCGAATACGCCGACCGACAGAATTCCAGAGTCCGATAGATAGCGATCGAGAGAAAAGACACACGAGTGGGCGGTGGTCGGTTGCTGATCCGGGGTGCCCTGTATGACGAACCTGGCGCAAGGATTCACCACCGGCGACGACGTGTCCTGATTGAAGCCGGGCCGTCGGAACGTACCCGAGAATGTCGCACACACCGCTGTGCCAGGAAACGATTCATGTCTGGCCCGCACGCTTGGAAAGACGGTGGAATAATTCCTGATGACGCCGATCGGCGTCATCAATACATTTCTGGCAGTATCGATTTCCTTGGCATCGGCGTCGGAGTCGGCACAGGTTTTTTCGACACGTACGCCACCGACCAGACCGAAGTTGCCGTATTTTATTTGATACGGGCCGTACGCCACAAACAGGTTTTCATTTTCGGCCTGCGTCCGCAGAGCACGGTTGATCGCTTCGCGCGCCGTCAGTGTATTTTGGAGTTTGGCAGCGTTGATTTTCGGACCGTTGTTGCAAGCACCTTCATAAAAATTCAGAAGATCACCCATAACCGCGCTCACCAACGACGCAGCCGGGATTGCCGGGCAGGAGTATGACTGTCCGGTCGCACTGCGGGTGCGCCAGCGCTCGCTTAGCCCGACCTTAAGCGACGCGTCTTCAGTTCCAGTAGTTTGACAGGAATTTTGAGGCTGGTCGAAACTGAACTTGTATGGCCATGAATATCTTGGGTACTGTTTTGAAACCTGATCCGTGCCTCGGTAGTCGAATCGAGATGGTCGGGACTGTCAACACGAAAACGCTGTGTGCTGGCCTTGCCGCGATTGTCGTAAGCGATGGTGCCTGCAGAGGCCGTAAAGTGGGCATCGAAATTGTAGTCATACAGCTCGGTGAACGCGCCGTGGATAGAGCCGAGGCAATATGTAAACACGTTTTCACCGATGCGATTTTTGCCACCGCTTCCGAACACCTTGTTGTTGATGGGTTTTTGTTCGTCACGGAGAGTCTTGTCGAAACCACTACCTGTCAGGCTGTTGGTGAATTGACCATTGGCCAACGTCCGTGCATCATCGGGCGTCACAGCTAGGCGATTGCGCTGTACGTTTTCGGTGTAGCCGGCATCCAATGCGCGGAAATAATAATTATTGTCGTGATCTGGTTTGTAGCCAACATCGAGGCCGACACCAAGACGATTGCAGTTGTACTGGTATTAACGTCGTTCCCATTCGGCGCAGGCCAGTGGCAAATCTACGTCGTCATCGATAAATCTCGGTTCAACGTGGTCGATGGCGCGTTTATCTTCATATAAAGAGGCGGTAAAAATGGACGAAAACGGTACATCGGAAACTCTTTCAATTGCGCCTCGGTCAGTCGTGATACTCCCGATTTGGGTTACTGTCGAAATCGAAAAATCACTGATGTCCGCGCCGCGCAGTTGTTCACGACCGGTTCCGACATACGCATCCATAAAAAATTTACTAATACGCGATGTTCTTTTTGATGTGACTTCAATTGCGTCGCCGAACGCTACTACGTCTTGCTCCGGCAGGTGCGATGTGGTGACAGTGGTAGCGCCGACCAGCCCGGTCGGAATAGCGTCGAGGGCCACCGCACGGCCACCCCCAAACGGTGAAGCATTGTTGGATGCAAGCACACGCGGGCCGCCGAACATGGTGCGGTTGAGATCGGTATCGATACCGCAATATTGATAGAACGCCTTTCGCCGGTATCGGTCTTGAGCGAAATACCTGGCACTCGGGACACCGACGCGTTGATATTTGCGTCCGGCAGTATACGCACTCCGTGACGGCCATCACATTGACCAGATTGGCCGCTTCTTGCTGCGCCATGCGTGCAATCGATATCGTCTGGCGCTGCGCGTCGATGACGATATTTTCGATCGCCGAATCGGGCGGACGAGCCTGTTTCGCTAGTGCCCTCCAGCATAAGCCTGCAGTATCGACAGCGACGAAATAGAACCTGGATGATGACTCGACAGCATGACAACCCTCTCGCAAATAGCGACGTTTCAAGCGCGCGGGGATAGTTAAAAGTTATTACCCCCTGAAGACAACGGCATCGTTTTGCGTCAGGGAGATTTCAATCATCTGCGGGCAGCATGGCTTGGTAGAGCGCCGCGCCGACGCAATAGCGAAAAGCCAATTACACTATATATGCGGTACCGTATATCGGTCCTGTATAAGTCATATCCGCAGCACGCATACCTTCTAGCGTAGTTCAATCGAAAAAGGAAAAATCATGAGACAACCACACATTGCAATGTTGAGCGCAGTTGCATTTGCCGTTCTAGGTGCGACAGCCTGTGCCACGTCGAGCGACATGAACCCCGCCAGTGCCGTCAAGCTCGCTGGCGCCCAGGAAGTCCCGGCCGTGACATCAATGGCATCAGGCAGCGGCTCGATCATGGTCGCAGCCGACCATTCGGTCAGCGGTAGCGTCACTACAATGGGCATTGAGGGCAAGGCCGCCCACATTCATCAGGCCGCCAGTGGTATGAACGGCCCGGTCATCGTGCCTCTGACGAAAACTGGCGACGCGACATGGTCAGTACCTGCCGGCGCCAAGCTGACCGATGATCAGTACGCCAGCTATCAGGCCGGGAACATGTATGTCAACGTGCATTCCGCCGCCAATCCGGGCGGTGAAATCCGCGGCCAGTTGAACGCCAAGAACTAGACTTCGCGGGATTGATCGTCTTGCGGCTACCGGACAGGTTATGTCAAGGTAGCCGCTAGGCGGTCAAATCAACTGAACCTGAACGGTGCAAGGTGCATCTGGCAGTCGCAGTTGCCTCCCCTGTTGGCAAATCAGACGCACCGCAGCGATCTCTAGCGCATCGCTAAAATCATCTGGTCCAGCCTTTCAGTATCGGCGCAAAAAGCCCGAATCCCTTCTGCCAGTTTCTCGGTCGCCATGGCGTCCTCATTGCATTGCAAACGAAACGCTTTCTCGTCCAGAACCAGTGGTTCGAGATCGCTTTCGCGTGCGCTTTCAGGACTGAGCTTGCGGTGCAGAACGCCATTGTTCTCAGCCAGCTTTTGCAGCAACTCGGGACTGATCGTCAACAGGTCGCAACCTGCCAGTTCCACGATTTGCGACAGGTTGCGAAAACTCGCACCCATGACTTCGGTGGCATGGCCGAACTTGCGATAGTAATTATAAATTTGCCTGACCGACTGCACGCCTGGATCGTCGGCGCCGATGTAATCGAGGCCAGTGGATTTTTTGTACCAATCGTAGATGCGCCCGACGAACGGCGAAATCAACTGAGCGCCCGCCTGGGCACACGCTACCGCCTGCGTCAGCGAAAACAGCAATGTCATGTTGCAGCGGATGCCTTCGGCCTGCAAAATCTCGGCCGCGCGGATGCCTTCCCAAGTAGACGCAACCTTGATCAACACGCGCTCGCGGTCGATGCCGGCTTCCTCGTAAAGCGCAATCAGTGTGCGTCCTTTGGCGACGGTGCCGGCAGTATCAAACGATAGCCGTGCATCGGTTTCGGTCGACACGCGGCCTGGAATCAGATTTAAAATCTCACGCCCGAAGGCAACCAGCAACTGATCGACAATTGCACCAGCGGATTTTCCGCGATGCTGTCGCACTGATTGCTCGAGCAGCGGTCGGTAGTCGTCTTTTTGTACTGCTTTCAGGATCAGCGACGGGTTGGTAGTGGCATCTTGCGGGGCAAAGACCCGGATGCTGTGAAAGTCGCCGGTATCGGCAACGATAGTAGTGAACTGCTTGAGCTGATCGAGTTGATTCATGGCGAGCACTGGTAGTCGGACGTGCCCTTATTGTACGCAGTCTGCTTGCCGGATCACGCGGTAGACGAGCCCGCCAACCGGGCCGGGTAGCGCCTTGATTTGAATCGACGCTAGCAATGACATCGGGCGACAGCCGATAGCCGACAGCGCAATTTCGGCTGGCGCACGAATGTCGGTGTTCTGCTGCAACGCAACGTTCCAGTCGGCGACAAAGCGCCGGATACTGAAGCGTTCACTGGCACGTATTGCGCACCGCGACCCAGCCCCGCATTTTGAAAAAGGATGCAGTCGAATTCGGATTTGCGCGCTTGGTCGATGGCGATGGCATGGACATTGTCCCGCACGTTCCACGGCGTACCAGCGTGCTCCGGAGCATTGGTGATTACGTAGAGCGTGTGGGGAATATGGCCGGGTAATACAGACAGGCGGCGTGCGTAGGCCAGGTGAGGATATGTAATGGTTGCATGCAGGTTCAGCGCTGTGGCACGTGATTCATAAGCTTGGTGTGTGGGGCCACGCCAGGCTGTCGCCATGCGCTCGCGCAGATGTCAGTGCGGCAGGGCGCAGATCCGACGCGCGTTCTGCCGTGGGCCCCATTGAGAGCGAACGTTATTAAGCTGCGTGGGACGCCTTCGGACACGACATGGTTTCGGTTGTCTCGCAATCACGCGAAGCGCGTCGATTCGTCGCCCACACAAATGCCGCGATGCAGCAATGTTTGATCACGATCAAATCCAGTCGTAAAAATCCCGGTAATTTAAATGGAACTTCCGCCATCCAATGGTCTCTGTAACGTATGACCGATGAATAATATTTAACATTTCGATGGTTCGCCAATTGTTGATATTGCGGCTGGACGACAGAGCTTCTATCACCGCGATAACGTGCAACATTGCCGGCAACGGCGGCTCGTGAGGCGGCACAGCGCGATGGCCATCGACCGCACCCGGATCACGCTGTCGGTAGACACCGACCACGCCGGTACAGGGAAAGCCGGTAAGGCGTCGAAGTTACGCACCGAGCACGGCTTGCAGCGTTTGAAGGAATTTATTGAAGCAGGAAAAGGGCGAAAGTGGCGCTTGGCGCGGTACGGTCTACGCTGACAGGGGAGTGTCAGAAAAGAACATTGGTGGAGTCAGTGGCAAGGCCAAACCCGTCGCTAGTGCGGCAGGAGGCAAGGGCGCCGACAATGCGACGAACGGTAGCAATGGCAGTAATGGCGCCAGCGGCAGCAGTGCTTCAGGCGGCAGCAATCGCAGTAGTGGCGGGACGAGCGATGTCAATCATCCCGAAAACCGTCGCGATGATCCGCAAGATCGTCCGACCCGGCAATAGTCCGATTATGCTTTTTTTTACACGGAGGCCAATATGGCAAACCAAGGTGGTTCAATGCAATTTAGTGGTGACGTGAATCAATCACGTTCACCGTCGCAGCAGTCGCAAACCGGCGCACTGGCGCAGGCTTGGGCCCAGCCTGCACGCATGATGTCGCAAATGAGCAATGCATTCGGCCAGATGCCGGCCCGCATGCTGGAGCAGGAAGCCAGCATACTGCAGAAGTCTTTTGTTTCGCCGCAAGCTTGGCTGCCGTCCATGATGCATGCTTGGGAAGAGCCGTTCGTGATGATGCGCAACATGTCTGAGGAAATGGATCAATTCTTTGGCAAGGTCATGCAGCGGCCAATCAGCAATATCACGCAGAATCAAGGCAACAGTGCAATCTTGCAGCGCAACTGGACGCCGACCGTCGAAATCTCGCAGCGCGGCAGTGAAATCGTGATCTGTGTCGACCTACCAGGTTTGACCAGAGACGACGTGCAACTTCAGGTCCATGAGGACAAGCTGACCATTGAGGGCGAGCGCCGTGAAGAGTCTGCAGAGCGGAGCGCGCAGGGTTATCACCGCACCGAACGGAGCTATGGTTACTTCTATCGGGCAATCCCGCTGCCGGAGGGCTTCGACGGCCATGCAGCACAGGCCAAGATGCGCGATGGCGTGCTGGAAATTACGGTGCCAATACACAACCAGCAGCGCCAGGGCGCACGGCTCGAAATCCATGAGGCACAGGAAGGCGAGTTGCGTGAGCAGATCGGCGTGCGTCAGCAACGCGAACAGTACGCCAGTCAGCAGCGCCCACAGTCGGGCGATGACCGTCACCCGAACAATCCGCAAGGCAGTCAGCAGCAAGAACAGCAATCGACGGGCTCGCAGCAGCGGGACAAGTCGGCTCAAACACAGCCACGTCCAGGCGTTGCCAGTGCGCGCGTAGAAGCAAAAGTGTAGGGTCGGGTCTGGCGCGCCTGCGCCAGATGGTGTAGACCAAATCACCGTTGCATAAGGATCGGCGCTGCGCTGGCAAACGATTGCCGCCGCAGCGTTTTTTAGCTACGAACCGATCGTTGGGCGTACACTCGAACAGGCAGCCGTGGACGCATCATGCCGCCAGTCGGGTCACGGCACTTTTACAGCCATTCAGTAAGAACGATAGACCAATCACCAGCACCAATTCACCTTCAGCCGAGCGTGCCGTGCCAGTAATACCCGGTACCGCCAGCGCTGTGAGCGGCTTGATGACCATTTCAGCGGTGCCTTCGACTTTTTCGACGGCGAGGATGTAAGGGTTCGGCGCGGCGATCACGATGCCGACGCGTTCGGTCCCCGGCGCATAACCAAGAATCGTGGCAAGTGAACGTACCGGCAACGGTCGTCCCTGGTCGCGCAATACTGGAGCGCCGCCGACCTCCATGTAAGTTTCGGGCAATTCGACAACGCGTTGCACCACTGCCATCGGCATCGCCAGCGCAGCGCCTGCGGTACGCACCAGCATGGTCGGCACGATCGACAGTTCGATCGGTAGTCGGATCGAAAAACGGGTGCCTGCACCCAGCGTCGAGGCGATGCTGATCGCACCACGATGCTTTTCGACTGCAGTTTTTACCACGTCCATACCAACCCCGCGACCGGACACGCTGGAAGCCACATCCTTAGTCGAAAATCCCGGCAAAAAAACCAGCAGGTAGGCTTCTTCGCTGGTCTGCGCAGCGGTCTCGGCAATCAAACCTTTTTTGATTGCCTTGTTGCGTAATTCGACGGCGTTCAGGCCCTTTCCATCGTCACCCAGAACGATCATCACGCTGTTGGCTTCCTGCCAGGCCTTCAGTGAAATAATCGCTTTTGCGGGCTTGCCCAGAGCGGCGCGATCAGCGGCACTTTCGATGCCATGATCGAGAGCATTGCGCAACATGTGGACCAGCGGATCGTATAGGCTGTCGACCACGACCCGATCAACCTCGGTCTCGGCACCTTCGATCATCAACTCCACGTCCTTGCCGAGATCCTTGGCGAGCTCACGCACCAGCCGCGGAAATTTTTGAAATAGCCGTCCGACAGGCTGCATGCGGGTCGACAGTGTGGCGCGCTGCAACTCGGTCGAATAGCGCGACGCACGATTCAAGGTTTCGGTCAGGCTCACCATCAACGCCGCAGCGGTGTCTTCAAATTTGAACTGCTGCAATCGCTCCAGCAGCACGCTGGCCTGGTTCGCGGCCTGCACGGATTCACCAGCGACTTCAAGCAGTGCATCGAGTTTTACGGCGTCGACGCGGATACTGTCTTCCTTGACCGGCGCTGACAGTGCCCGGTCCGTACTACTGGCCGTGGGCGTGCGCACGACTGCGGCGGCCGTGGAAACAGTCGCGCTGCCGGTCGCTGCTAACAATGTGGTTTGGGTTGGCTTTGATGCCGCCGCTATGACGGTTGCCGCAGCCGTGATCGTCGTGGCTACGGCAGCCGAACCCGGTACCACTGCGTAATACAGCGCTGACCAGTCGATCGCACCGCCGGCATCTGTGGCCAGCGCGGTTGCATGCAGCGCGGCAGTTGGCACTACTGTTGACGCGGTTGGCGCGGCCGGTGCTGCTGGGTTGCCCTCAATCGCATGCTTGAGGATTTCTTCGAGTTCAGGAGGCATTGCAGGGAGCTGTTCGGGCTGCGCACCGTTGGCCAATTCGTTCAGCTGATCGGCGACAAAGCCGCTCGCGCGCAATGCCGCCTCGATTGCCAGCGGTGTCACCGGCGCGGCCCCGGTGCGCAATGCATCGAACAGATTTTCAGTCAGATGACAGGCCGACACCATCGCCGGCAAACTCATGAACCCCGCACCGCCCTTGATCGTATGGAAGGACCGAAACACCGCATTCAAGGTCTCCTTGTCATCCGGCCTACGCTCCAGTTTCAGCAGCAGTTCTTCGACGTTGGTGGCCAGATCCATCGCTTCCACCACGAAGTCCTTCAGCATGTCTTCCATCAGAAACCGAGCCCGTCGAGCAGACTGTCGACATCGTCCTGTTCCATCGCGATCCCGACCGCAGCCGGTCCTTGCATCAGGTCGGCCTGCTGATCGCCATCTTCCTTTTTACGGTGCGCCGGTGGCGCATTATCGCGCAGGAGTTGGGCTAGTTCGACCTCGACTTTTTGCGTAATGACGACGATTTTTTTGATCAGCTGCCCCGTAATATCCTGAAAGTCCTGTGCCATCATGATCGCCAGCAAACGGGCTTTTTCAGTTTCGGTGTTTTCGAGCACAGTACCGGCAAAATGGCGTGAATCTGCCGCCAGTGTTTTGAACTCGTCGATACTTAGCTTGCCGTCGTAGAGTTGACTCCAGCGGCTTTCCATTTCGCGTGCTTTTTTGGCCAGTACGTCTTGCGCCGGCATGCCTTCGTCGATCGTATTGAGCACCTTGTTGGCGGCCTGCTCGGTCAGCGTGGCGATATATTCTAGGCGATCCTGTGCATCGGTGATCTGCGATGTGGCGTCACTGATGGTGCGGTCGTAGCCCAGTTCTCGCAGCGAGTCATGCAACAGCCGGACAATTCCTCCGAGGCGTTCGAACATCGGCTTGTCCGCAAGCGGAAGTCCATCCTGCGGCACGATAGCAGTGCTATCGCAGGGTGCTGCAGCCGGTGCAGTGACTGGTGCCGCTGCAGCCGAAGCCGCGACGGTAGCAATACGTTGTGCGGCGACTTCCTCGAACAGCGCGTCGAAATCATCTGACATAACCCGGCGTCCTTTAATGGTGATCTGGCTGGCACCGGCAACAGGCAGTACGAGGTACACGCTGCTGCGATGATTGAAGTGGTGCACGCGGCGCACCGTTTCGGCAGGGCGATACCAGTGTCACCACGACCAGTTCAATAATACATAAATTTCCTCCGGTTAAGAATCAATCGGTATGGATTTCGATGCGATCAATCGGCGCGCACGCTTTTTTTCCACAAGGTGTGTTCAAAACGATCACATGTCCTGGCAGGTGTGCCGCAACCATGCGCGCATCGGGCGGTCGCGACCTTAGTCCGCGCGGGCGGATTGCGCTGACCAGCCCAAACGACTACACTTGCCGGGTTTTGGTGCCCGCGCGCCCGTTCCGGCGCGCAGTTAAACGGGAAACACGCGTTCTGGCCTGATCTGAACTGGCGTGTGCTGCCCCCGCAACGGTAAACAAGCGTGTCGCTTCGGCGGCACCAGCTGCATTCCAACACCACTGTGCCATTTTGCATGGGAAGGTTTTGCAGTTTGACTTGGAAGCCCGGATACCGGCCAGGACAGGTGGAAACGTAGGTTCGCAAAAAGCGTCACGCAACGCATATGCGGCAGTGTTTCTGATGAATCGCGCCTGCGGGGAAGCTGGTGCGGTGTCCCTTTGCCGAGTCATTTCCATGTTCAATTTATCCCGTATTACGCCGAGCGCAACTGCGCGCGCGCTGACCTTGGCCGTTCTCATTTCAGCGGATTTCGAGCCACTCTCACAGGCTGCCGATTTTGGGGCTACCAGCGCGGCACCGGGTTTGCCGCCCGTCGTCGTGACAGCCGCCCGCATCGAACAAAATCAGACCGATGCGCTGCCGCACACCACGGTAATTTCAAGCGACACCATCCGCAACAGTCAAGCGGTCGATTTGCCCACACTGCTGCGTCAGGAGGCTGGCTTGCAGTTCACCCAGAGCGGCGGTCCGGGCCTGCTGACTTCTTTCTTCCTGCGTGGCGCCACGCCCGGCGAAAGCCTGATCCTGCTGGATGGAGTACCGGTACGCCGACAAGGATTCTCCGGGTCGGCCGCGATTGAGCAGATTTTGCCGGAACAGATCGATCACATCGAAATCGTCCGCGGCAACGTCTCGGCGATCTACGGCACTGGTGCGATCGGCGGTGTGGTACAGATATTCACCAAACGCGGCGATCGTACGCCGGTAGTGGACGCAACCGTCGAAGCCGGGTCGCGTGGAACGTATAAAGTCGCAGGTGACATCGCTGGCGAAAACGATGGCACCCGTTTTTCACTATCTGCGGCGCGCTTCAAGACCAATGGTTTTGCCGCGATGAACGCCACACAGTATCCGGCTGAGAACCCCGATAACCATGGCGATGAAAACAACAGCGTCAGCGCAATGCTCGCACACCAGTGGGCACAGGGTCACGAATTCGGTGCACGTTTGTACGCTAACGATGCTCGCTTCAAATACAGCGGTGGCGGGTTTGGCGCGTCTACCGATATCAACAAGGGCACTTCGCAGCAGCAGTCGCTGGCGGCATTTACACGTGACCGGCTGACCACTGATTGGTCGTCTACCGTGACGCTGTCACAGACCCGCGCCAAAAATCATGATGTCTCGATCAGCGCGTTTGGCTATGACACCGCGTTTGACAGCACCGCTAATTTGCTGCAGTGGTCGAACCAGATCGCTCTGTCGCCAGGGCTCGTGCTGAGCGCCGGAGTCGACCTGGGGCGTGACCGGGCCGACGCGCTTTCGGATGATGGTTTCAGCGTCACGCCCAGTGCATCGTCGCGCTCAACCGCAAGCGAATACCTCGGCGTGAACGGCAAGCTCGACGCCCATCAACTGCAATTCAATGTGCGGCACGACCGGATCGGCGGATCAGGGGCCAGAACTACCGGCTACCTTGGTTACGGTTATGCGATGACACCTGAATTCAAGTTAACGGCGAGTACTTCATCGGCATTCAATGCACCGACGCTGGCGCAAGTATATGACCCGGTCAACGGTAATCCGGACCTGTTGCCGGAAACCGCGCGCTCGGTAGAGCTTGGCGCACAATATGCTGCGCGCGATGTGCTGCTGCGTGCCACATTGTTCAAGACCCGCACCAGCAATCAATTCGGGATCGATCCCGACAACTGCTTCAGCGGCGCCTTTTTGTCCGGGTGTCCGACGTTTAACATCGCCCAGGCCAGCAATCGCGGATTGGAATTGAGCGCAACCGGGAAACTCGCCGGCGCCGATGTCCGTACTAGCCTGACTCTGCAGCGACCGACCAACGACATCACCGACCAGGTGCTGGGATTGCGGGCACGCCGGATGGCATCCGTGGCGGCGGTGCAAACGTTTGGCGCCTTGCGTCTGGGTGGCGATCTGCAGTTCAGTGGCGAGCGGGCCGACGGCACGCATACCCTCGGCAGCTACGTGTTGGCGAATCTGAACGCACGATACGCCTTGTCGCCGGCGCTGGCACTATTCGGCCGGGTCGACAATCTGCTTGATCGCGACTATCAGACCGTGTACGGCTATAACCAGCCGCCACGCGGGGTGTTCGTCGGCCTGAACTGGCACCAGTAAGCCGATGTTGGCGCCGCGTCGCATCGTGCTGTGCTTGCTGTGCTTGACGGCACTGGCGATCACGGCACTGGCAGGTGCGGTGGCATGCGGTAGCACAGGCTGTTTTTCTGGCTCTGACGAGATTATCTGGACATTGCGTTTTCCGCGTGCGGTGTCGGCTTTCGCAGTCGGTGGCTTGCTGTCGCTGGCCGGTGCATTGATGCAGGTGTTGCTGCGCAATCCGCTGGCTGATCCTTATGTACTGGGCGTCTCGGGCGGTGCGGCCGCCGGTGCCATGCTGGCGATGCTGCTGGCGCCGGCAGCGCTGGCCGTCTGGAGCGCGCATGCGGGCGCTCTGGCCGGTGCGCTGCTGGCGACCGGTTTGCTATTCGGACTTGCACGCGGCGCGCTGCTGCGATTGGGGACTCCAGTGTCGGGTATCCGGCTGATTCTGACGGGCGTCATGATTGCTGCCGGCTTTGGCGCAATCATGACGTTGCTGTTGAGCCTGGCTCCCGATGCACGCCTGCGCGGCATGATCTTCTGGCTGATGGGCGATCTGGAGAATAATTTACTGTATGCGCCTGCTTGTATCGCGCTGGCGCTGGCCCTGCTGTGGTCGGTTTGGTACGCCGCGCGTTTGAACGTACTGGCACACGGCGACGCTACCGCACAGTTGCTCGGCATCGGTGTGCTGCGACTGCGCACACAGACCCTGCTGGTGGCATCGGTCGCCACCGCGATTGCGGTAGCGGTGGCAGGCACGATCGGGTTTGTCGGGTTAGTCGTGCCACATGCGCTGCGCCTGGTGTTCGGCAACGACCAGCGCTTGCTGTTGCCGGCCTGCGCGCTGGCAGGAGGCAGCGCGCTGACGCTAGCCGATCTGCTGGCCCGCACGGTGGTAGCACCGATGCAACTGCCGGTCGGCGTGATCACTGCACTGATCGGCGTACCGGTGTTTTTATGGCTGCTGGGGCGAGGGCGCGCATGACCATTCTGCTGTGCGAAAACCTGGGTATCACGCGCGATCGGCGCCGATTGATTCATGCGCTCGAGTGGCACGTTTGCAGTGGCGAATTCTGGTGTGTGCTGGGTCGCAACGGCGTCGGCAAAACCAGTTTGCTGCAGGTACTGGCGGGCCTGCTGGTACCGACCACGGGGCGCATTCTGATCGATGGCGTGGCGCTGTCGGCGATCGCACCACAGCCGTTGGCGTTGCTGCGTGGACTGATGCCGCAGCAGCAGCTGGATGCGTTTTCGAACACGCTGCAGGATACAGTCCTGATCGGTCGCACACCCTACCGGATCGGACGCGGCTGGGACAATCCCAGCGACATAGCCGCCGCGCTTGCGGCACTGGACAGTGTCGATCTGGCCACGCGCGCAAGCAGCGATGTGCTGCAGTTGTCGGGCGGTGAACGGCAGCGCGTGGCGCTGGCCACGCTACTGTTACAGGCGCCGGCAATCATGCTGCTGGACGAACCGACTGCGCATCAGGACGTCGCGCATCAGCTGACGATGCTGCGGCTGATTCGCCAGTTAAGCCGGCAGCATGCAGTGGTGATGAACTGTCACGATATCAATCTGGCCGCCCGTTTCGCAACCCATGTGCTGGTGCTGGGCCATGATTTCGCACATGCCGGGCCGGTCGATGTGTGCTTGAACAGTGTGGTTCTGCGCGCGGCATTCGGTTGCGAATTCGACTGCATCGACGGGGATGGCGAACGGCTGTTTGTCGCACGCTAGCGCGGCCATAACACCATCTGGGTGCAGCGGAACAGTGCCATGACCTTACCATCCGGCGCATGGACGGTAGCGTCCCACACCTGCGTGTTGCGACCCAGGTGGGCCGGCGTAGCAATACAGGTAATGACGCCTGATGTGGCGGTACCCAGATGGTTGCTCTTCAACTCGATTGTCGTGAAACCTTTGGCGCCTTCGGGCAATTGCGTGAGGCAACCATAGCCGCAGCAGGTGTCCGCCAGCATCACTACAGTTGCGGCATGCAAGAAACCATTTGGCGCCAGATGGTGCGGTAATACTGCCAGACTGGCCTGCACTGTGGCGGCTTCTATGCGGTCGATCTGTACGCCGAGCAGGTCCGGCAAACTGCCTTTTTGAAAGGCATTGAACGCACCAACGGTAGCAGGCAATGGATTCACAAGGTTCCCGAAATCAATAATCGTGCATGCTATTCTGCATGAAAACAGCGTAGACCAGCGCCGCATTCGCGCCCATTCCAAAAGGAGAGATCATGCCAGTGATTGTTGTCGCCAATCCAAAGGGCGGTGTCGGCAAGAGCACCTTTGCCACCAATTTGGCCGGCTACTTTGCCGCGCGCGGCTACCGCGTGATGCTGGGCGACGCCGACCCGCAGCAATCGTCGCTGTCATGGCTGGCGTTGCGTCCGCCCGGACTGCCGCCAATCGCGTCGTGGCAGGTCGATCGTGGCAAGCTTGCCAAGGCGCCCAAAGGCACCACTCACATTGTGCTGGATACTCCGGCCGGATTGCACGGCGGACGTTTCGATGAAGTCATGCGGATTGCCGACAAGGTGGTAGTGCCGTTACAGGCATCGATGTTCGATATTCTGGCAACCCAGGCGTTTTTACAGAAGCTTTCCGAACACCGGCCGCGCGTTCAGGTCGGCGTGGTCGGTATGCGCGTCAATCTGCGCACCCGCGCTGCCGACCAGCTCAGTCATTACTTGGACAGCCTTGGTCTACCGGTGCTGGGCATGCTTCGCGATACCCAGAATTACGTCCAGCTAGCCGCCCATGGAACTACGCTGTGGGATGTTGCGCCGTCGCGTGTCGAGCGTGATTTGCCGCAGTGGCAAGCGGTACTGGAATGGGTCGAAGCATGACGCCAGCTGCACAGATGCTGGCGGCGCAGTTGATCCGCAATGTCGACCAGCCGGGCCAGGAACATTTCAGCCGTCCGCCGCACTATGACACTGTCGGTATCCGGCTGGGTAACGGTACCGCCGCACAAAAGCTCGGTGCCAGCATCGATATCGTAGCTCCGGGCATGCGTTCCTGCCCGTACCATTTTCATCACGCGCAAGAAGAAATGTTCGTGATTCTGGCGGGCTGCGGCACGCTGCGAGTAGCCGGTGAGATGCTCCCGGTGCAAACCGGCGACGTGATTTTTATTCCGCCCGGACCCGCGTATCCGCATCAGCTGATCAACACGTCCGACGCACCACTGCAGTACTTGGCGGTCAGTACGCGCGAGCAGCCTGAAGTGGTCGAGTACCCCGATTCGGGCAAATATCTGGCCAGCGCCGGCGTCGGTCCGATGCGCAGCTTTGAGGCGATACGACGACTCGGCGAAACGATGGATTACTGGGAGGGCGAGCCATGACGGCAGATGTCTTTCACGGTGCAATACCGCATCCGCTACGCCGGCCGATATCGGGCAAATACGACCTTCAATTGCTGGATGCGGGGATCGTCGGACGTCACCGGGGTTTGTAGCAGCAAATTGGCATTGCGCAGCAGCGTCGGGGCACTGTTGCTCTGGTAATCGGTGCAGGCTGTCGTCGAACGACAAATCATTATTTTGACGCTCGCCTGTCGCATCGACAACGGATAAAAATCGTAGCTGGCGACCCCAGCGATTTCTGGCTCCGTCAGCAGAGCGTCGTCTGCTTTGTCTAGCGTGGTTTCGAACTCGCCGTCGACGCCGTTTTGCCGAAAGTAGTCGGCCAGCCGTGTGAACGATACGCTGCGCGCTTCGATTGCGGCAGGATCATCCCGGGCGGTTTCGACACAGGTACCCAAATCGGGGTCGTAGCTACCATTGTGTTTTTGGCGACACCATTCGTCCATTTCGCCGTGCCCACCACGCGGCGCGAGTTCAGGGTGTTTTTGCAGTGCCACCGAGTCGCCGTAAGCAAACCGGTCCAGCTCGGCGCTGCCGATTTTGTAGCTCATGGCCAGTAGGATCAGCGTGATGACGAGATTAGCGATTGCCGGTACACGTATGTGCGCATCGGGATCGTTCCATAGTTTGTAACACCAGTAGACCGCCGGGAACAGCAAAAAAAATGACAACCCGGCTGCCACCGGACTGACGCGCCAGATCCGTTCGGTCAGCCATCCCCACAGGACGAGGCTCAGCAGCATCAAAATCAGATATATCGCGATCAGCATGGCGGGCTTTCCGGACGGAGGCAGATTAGTTTGCAGTGCGCCGCGCGACGTCGAGCGCGCGGCATAGTTGTTCGGTACCGTCGAGGATACGCGGTGCCGGGCGTGCCAGCGAGTCCGCATTCAAATTTATCAGACCGTGCCGGCGCACTGCGCGCAGGGTTTTAAAACGGTGCCATCTCGCCAGCGCAGCGGCGTCGCCACTACCGACGGCGATCACCTGCGGGTCGGCCTGCAACACCGCTTCTGTGCTAACTACGGGTGCCAGTTGCGGCAGTTTTTCAAAAACATTCACGCCGCCGCACAACTGTATCGCCGCCGATACGATATGGCTGCCGTTGAGCGTCATCAGCGGTTCACCCCAGATCTGGTAGAACACAGTGACCGGCGTGCGCTGCTGATAGGTATCAGTCAACGTTTGCAGACGCGCCCGAAAATCGCGCGCTGCCGCATCGCCGATCGGCGCGGTGCCGGCTAGAGCAGCCAGTCGTTCCAGCGATGTCGCAATCATCGGAAAATCGCGTGGTTCACTTTCAAACAATGGAATGTTCAGGCTGCGCAGGCGGGCAATCTGGCTGACCGAATTGCCGTTGTGCCAGACCACGATCAGGTCCGGTTTCAACGCCACTATACGTTCGACATCGAGTGCTGCCGCGCCACCTACCGAGGGGATTTTTTTAGCTGCAGGCGGATAATCGCTGTAATCGCTGACGCCCACCAGCAGCGCGCCCGCTCCGGCGGCGTACAGCAATTCGGTTGCATGTGGCGCCAGGCTGATGATGCGTCGCGCCGGCTGGACCAACGTGATGCTGTGACCCGCATCATCGATCACGGTGCGCGGTCCTGCATGGGCGCAGGCGCTGGCAAGTTTTAATATCATGATAAGCACAACAGTGCATGAAGGCGCGGTCAGCCCGCTGCGCAGCGACATCAGATTTCCAGGTTGTCGATGAGGCGCGTGATACCGAGTTTGGCGGCCGCCAGCACCACCAGCAGTGCACCATTGTGCAGGTCGGCCAGTTCGGGCACCTGCAGATCAACGCGGCGGCGCACTGAAATGTAATCGGGCTGCCAGCCGCGTTCCTGCAGCGCGGTCATGGCGCGCTGTTCGATATCCGGCAGGGTCTGCACGCCAGCTCTCACTTCTGCAGCGACGGTCTGCAGCGTTTGATACAGACGCGTCGATTCGACCCTTTCGGCTGGCGATAGATACATGTTGCGCGACGAAAGCGCCAGTCCGTCATCGGCACGAAACGTTTCGGCCGCAATGATTTCGGTCGGCAGCGCGAATTGCTTCGACATGTTTCGCACGATCATCAGCTGCTGATAATCCTTCTTGCCGAACACCGCCACGCTAGGCTGCACGCAGGAGAATAACTTCAATACCACAGTGGTCACACCGGTAAAAAAACCGGGCCGGAACTCACCTTCAAGCGTATCACCGAGTGCCTCCGGCGGTCGCACACGAAACTCCTGTGGCTCCGGATACAGGTCTTTTTCAGTCGGTGCAAAGAGTACGTAGACGCCTTCCTTTTCCAGCTTGGCGACGTCGGCAGCGAAGGTGCGCGGATATTTGTCAAAATCTTCGTTCGGCCCGAACTGCAGGCGATTCACGAAGATGGATGCGACGATCGGATCGCCATGCCGTCTGGCCAGCCGAATCAGCGATAAGTGACCGTCATGCAGATTGCCCATGGTTGGCACGAACGCGGTGCGCAACTGTCCGCGCAACTGGTCGCGCAGATCGTCGATCGAAGAAATGATTTTCATAAGGCAGCTTCAGGTCAAATTAAGGTGTGGCAGACGCCCGCCGTTGCACTCAAGTGGGCGAATACGCGAGTCGTACATAGATCGGCGCGAACGGTTCGGCCTGGGTGATTTCGATCAAGGTTTCTTTGGCAAGCTCGAGCAGGGCGACAAAATTCACGACTAGCACCGGTACCCCGCGGGTCGGGTCGAACAGGTCGGCAAACTCCACGAAGCGGGCATTTTGCAGCCGGCGCAAAATTCCGGTCATGTGTTCGCGAACCGATAATTCCTCGCGGCTGATCTTGTGATGCTCGGTCAGTTTGGCGCGTTTGATGACATCAGCCCAGGCAACCTGCAAATCGATCGCGGCGACTTCGGGCCAGCGCGGTACCAGACTCTGCTCAATGTAAATCTGCGTGCGCACATAATCACGCCCCAGTTGTGGCACGGCATCGAGCTGATACGCGGCTAGTTTCATCTGTTCGTATTCGAGCAGACGGCGCACCAGTTCTGCGCGGGGATCGTTGGCTTCTTCGCCAGTATCGGCCTTGCGCACCGGCAGCAGCATGCGCGATTTGATCTCGATTAGCATCGCTGCCATCAGCAAATATTCTGCGGCAAGCTCCAGATTATGGACCCGAATTTGATCGACGTAATCAAGGTACTGGCGCGTCACCTGCGCCATCGGGATATCCAGAATATTAAAATTCTGTTTGCGGATCAGATACAGCAGCAGATCAAGCGGGCCTTCGAACGCCTCCAGAAAAACTTCCAGCGCGTCCGGCGGAATGTAAAGATCGTTTGGCAGCTTGAACAACGGCTCACCGTACAAACGCGCGAAACCGACGCCGTCGACGACCTCCGGCATGATTTCGTGCTGACCGGTGTGGCGCAGAGCCAGCGCGTCAGACATACCTGCCGCCATCGTTACAACTTGTTTTGGTAGACGTAGGCCTGCTGCGCCACATCCGCTGCGTTGGTGCGATCTTGTGCATCGAGGTCGCGTGGCGCCTTGTCCCATAGCAGGGCACGACCGTCGCGCTGCTGTTGTTCGAGCGCAGGATTTTTCTTTTTCAGATCGGCGATAAAAAGCGTAATCTCGGATTCGTAGCGCTGAAACTGCTTGGTGAATTTCATGGGAACTTGGGGACGGATGAAGGGCACTTGTATTTTACCTTGCCGGATGCTCGTCACGCACTTTTATGCGCAAGCATCGCCAGTTGCCAAATCGATATCGCACGAGGCTATTTCAATTGTCCGCCATGGCCTGTCAGTTCCAGCACGCTTCAGCGTATCCGCATGCCAGGCTCAGCCCCCGGCCACGGTGTGAGTACGTAGATCCCGGCATGGGCTTTTTCGTCGGCTGCGGAAGCGGCCAGTACCATACCTTCGGATATCCCGAATTTCATTTTTCGCGGGGCCAGATTGGCGACCATGACGGTCAGTTTTCCGATCAGCGCTTCGGGCTGATACGAGGATTTGATACCCGAAAAAACATTCCGCAAGCGCCCTTCGCCGACATCCAGCGTCAGCCGCAGCAACTTGTCTGAACCCTCCACCAGTTCACAGTTGACGATTTTGGCGATGCGCAGATCGACCATGGAAAATTCGTCA
This sequence comes from Burkholderiales bacterium, assembly GCA_043748965.1. Classification (GTDB taxonomy): domain Bacteria; phylum Pseudomonadota; class Gammaproteobacteria; order Burkholderiales; family Burkholderiaceae_D; genus Actimicrobium. The sequence continues at coordinate 3,434 of JAYVEF010000029.1, read as the reverse complement.
ATATTGATTTCAGGGGCGAGAGGTTCGATGGCGGATACCGTCGGTGCGTCCGCCCTGTCAAGGGTCGTTGCAACTGCGTCCACCCTCGGCGCGGGCGCCTCGAACAGCGCATCCAGCATCTTCGGCTCGACCCGCTGCATCAAATGGGTGTACGGATTGATTCGATGCTGGTCCGGAAGCGGGCGCTCGATGTCGACCCAGCGCATCGGCGCCACATCCAGCATGGCCTCGACCTGCGCAGCCAGCACCGGCAAGACCGGTTTCAGATACAGCGTCAGAATGCGAAAAGCCTCCAGCAGCCGGCTGCATACTTCCTGCAGGCGCGCGTCGTTATCGGAACTTTTGGCGAGTTCCCACGGCTTGTTGGCATCGACATAGGCATTCACTCGGTCCGCCTGTTCCATGATCAGACGCAATGCCTTGCCGTATTCGCGGCCTTCGTACAGGGCATGAATTTCACTACTGGCATCGCGCAGGTTGAACAGGAAGGTGTCCGAAGTGGTAGCCCAGTCGGTTACCACGCGGCCACCGAATCGCTTGGCGATGAAGCCGGCCGAGCGGCTCGCGATATTGACGAACTTGCCGATCAAGTCACTGTTGACGCGCGCTATAAAATCGTCCGGATTGAACTCGATATCTTCGACCTTGTCGCTTAATTTGGCGGCAATGTAATAACGCAGCCATTCCGGGTTCATGCCGATTTCAAGATAGCGTAGCGGCGAAATTCCGGTGCCGCGCGATTTTGACATTTTGTCGCCGCTGACTGTAATGAATCCATGCACGAACACATTGCTGGGTACCTTGCGACCCGCAAAATGCAGCATCGCTGGCCAGAACAAGGTATGAAAATACGTGATGTCCTTGCCGATAAAATGATATTGCTCGGTATCCGGATCCGCCATGAAGGCATCGAAATCTCGACCGGTTTTGTCGAAGTAATTTTTGAGTGACGCCAGGTACCCGATCGGCGCATCGAGCCAGACGTAAAAGTATTTGCCCGGCGCATCCGGAATTTCAATTCCGAAGTAGGGCGCGTCGCGACTGATGTCCCAATCCCCCAGGCCGCTCTGACTGTCGTCTTTGCCGTCCAGCCATTCGCGCGCCTTGTTGGCAACTTCCGGTTGCAGACGGCCGGGCGAGAAGGCCCATTCGCGCAAAAATTCGACGCACTTCGGGTCCGATAATTTGAAGAAAAAATGTTCCGATGATTTCATCACCGGTACCGCGCCTGACAATGCCGAATACGGCTGTTTGAGTTCGGTCGGCGCATACACCGCGCCGCACACTTCGCACGAATCGCCGTACTGCTCCTTGGCGCCGCACTTCGGACATTCGCCCTTGATGTAACGATCGGCCAAAAACATGTTCTTGACCGGATCAAAAAATTGATCGACGGTTTTGCTGGTGATCAGCTGCGCGTCATCGCGCAGACTGACGTAAATCTCTTTCGACAGCGCGTGGTTCTCGGCGCCATCGGTCGAATGCCAATTGTCGAAACCGATCTGAAAGCCGTCGAGATGCTGTTTGCGACCGGCTGCAATCCGTGCGACAAATTCCTGCGGCGTGACGCCGGCCTTTTCGGCCGCAATCATGATCGGCGCACCATGCGCATCGTCCGCGCACACGAAGTGCACCTCGTTACCCTGCATACGCTGAAAGCGAACCCAGATATCAGCCTGAATGTATTCCATGATGTGGCCGATATGGAATGCCGCGTTGGCATACGGCAGGGCGGTAGTGACAAACAGCTTGCGGGGCGAAGTGGCGCTCATGGGCGATGCGATGATTTGAATTAAAAGGCGATTCTAGCAGTCCGGGAACGATATGCTGCGGGGCGGCGACGCGGTAAAATGCATTTTCAATGTTAACGTGACGCCGTCAGCCTAGCGTCGACTTCTTCCGCCATGATCGTTCGCACCCGCTTTGCTCCCAGTCCGACCGGCTACCTTCATTTGGGCGGCGCGCGCACCGCGCTGTTCGCGTGGGCTTATGCCCGCCATTTCGGTGGTACCTTTATTTTGCGTATTGAAGACACCGATCTCGAGCGCTCCACGCCCGAAGCCGTACAGGCGATTCTGGACGGCATGGCGTGGCTGGGCTTACAGCATGACGAGGGGCCGTTTTATCAAATGCAGCGCATGGATCGCTACCGGGCAGTGCTAACGCAGATGCTCACTGCAGGCACCGCCTACCACTGCTACGCCACCCCGGCCGAAGTCGAAGCGATGCGTGAACGTCAGCGCGCCGTGGGCGACAAGCCGCGTTACGACGGTACTTGGCGGCCCGAGCCGGGTAAGACCTTGAGGGCGATCCCAGTCGATGTCAAACCGGTACTGCGATTTAAAAATCCGCTCGATGGTGACGTCACGTGGACCGATTTGGTCAAGGGGTCGATCACGATCGGTAATCGCGAGATGGACGACTTGGTCATCGCGCGGCCGGATGGCACACCGACCTACAATTTTTGCGTCGCAGTCGATGACTGGGACATGCAGATCACGCATGTGATTCGGGGGGACGACCATGTCAATAACACGCCGCGCCAGATCAACATTTTGCACGCACTGGGTGCGCCGTTGCCGCAGTACGGTCACCTGCCGATGATCCTGGGATCGGACGGCGAAAAGCTCTCCAAGCGGCACGGTGCTGTCAGCGTAATGGATTATCCACGGCAGGGATTCTTGCGCGAGGCGATGCTGAATTATCTGGCGCGCCTTGGCTGGAGTCACGGCGACACCGAGATTTTTTCGATGGCACAGTTCATCGAATGGTTCGATCTGGATCACCTGTCCAAATCGCCCGCCCAGTTCAATCCTGAAAAGCTCGCCTGGATCAACAACCATTACATCAAGCAGACTGATGATGGCGTGCTCGCAGCGATGACGCGTCCGTTGATGGCAGCGCAAGGCGCACAGTTCGACGGTGCTCCCGACTTGCCACGGGTAATCGGGCTGATGAAGGAACGGGCCAACACGATCAATGAAGTGGCCGATACGGCGATGTTGTTTTATCGCCAGCCGCAACCCGACGCCGCATTGTTGGCGCAGCACCTGACCGACGCCGTCAGGCCGGCATTGCACGGGTTTGCCGAAAGCTGCGCCAATGTCGTGTGGGACAAGGCATCGATCAACGCGATGGTCAAGCAAGTGTTGGCGCAGCACGGATTGAAAATGCCACAACTGGCGATGCCTTTGCGTCTGGCGCTGACCGGCCAACTGCAAACACCGGCGATCGACACTGTGATCGAATTGTTCGGCCGCGCCACGGTACTGCAGCGTTTGGCAGCGGTTCTTGATTAATTTCGCTGACAGGGTTGTCACAGAGAGAAACTTTCGGCTATAATTTCGCTTCTGCGCAGGGGGTATAGCTCAGCTGGGAGAGCGCTTGCATGGCATGCAAGAGGTCAGCGGTTCGATCCCGCTTACCTCCACCAG
>JAYVEF010000028.1:0-6587 GCA_043748965.1 Burkholderiales bacterium | reverse complement strand
CTGGCTGGAGCCGGCACTGCACTGATATTCGAGTTTCGTCGGTCGACGAGGCCGACTGCCCCGATAAAATTCCGCTAGTCCTACACGGCGCCTACCGGATCGCCGATAGGCACGACGATGGCATTCCGGCATTATCAAGGACAACCAATTTCGGTCCGGCGTCCGTCGGCTGCGCTCCCCATGAAATCAACATTTTCCTCACCGGCTAACGCAAATTTTGATCGGCGCATGGGCTGGCGTGATGGGCTGGCACTGCTCAAAGTTACTTTCGGATCGTGGCTGGACGACTATGCGCCAAGTATGGGAGCTGCGCTGGCCTACTACACGATGTTCTCGATAGCACCGCTGCTGCTGATCGTGATCGCGCTGGCCGGTCTGGTATTCGGCGCCGACGCGGTGCGTGGCGAAATCGTCGGACAACTCGCAGGGATGATGGGCAAGGAGGGCGCTCAGGCGGTTGAAGGTCTCCTCAAAAGTGTCAGCAAACCGAGCGACAGCATATTTGCGACCCTTATTGGCGTAGTCCTGCTGGTGGCCGGCGCAACCACGGTATTTGGTGAGCTTCAGGATGCGATGGACCGGATCTGGCGTGCCCCGCAACGCAGCACCAGCGGTGGCTTGTGGAACCTGCTGCGGACCCGTCTGCTGTCATTCGGGATGATTCTGGGCATCGGATTTCTGTTGATGATTTCGCTGGTGCTGAGCGCCGCGCTGGCCGCGCTTGGGCGCTGGTGGAGCCCGATCTTCGGTGGTTGGGAAATACTCGCGCATCTGGTCGACATCGTGCTGGGGTTCATTTTGACGACCGCCGTGTTCGCGATGATCTATAAACTGATGCCGCGTGTCAGCGTCGGCTGGCGCGATGTGCTGACTGGCGCCGTTGTCACCGCGTTCTTGTTTACGATCGGCCGTAAGTTGATCGGGTTGTACATCGGTACCAGTGGCGTGACTAGCGGCTTCGGCGCTGCTGGCTCGCTGGTCGTGCTGCTGCTTTGGGTTTACTACTCTGCGCAAATATTTTTGCTGGGTGCCGAGTTCACCTGGGCCTATGCGCATTTGTGGGGCTCGCAGCGTGGCCATACTCTCGCGCCGTCGCCCATTTCTTCTCACATACCGGCACCCGGTCTGACATCAAAAAAGGGCGAAGGCGGACCGCAACCTGCTAACGCGCGTCAGCGTCTGCAAGACGCCCTGCACGACGTGCCTTACGATGCACGAATCGCTCAGCAGCAGGATGGCAACGAAGACCCCCTGGCAGGAATCGACCAGATGAAACACCTGCGCCGCGTGCCGTCGTCGTCCAGCTGAATCGACATTTCCAACCCCTGTCAGCGCCGGACTGCCTTTTTACGCCAGCGCGGGTGCCATATTAGCCGTCTGAACTTTCGAAAGGAATCCACCATGCGCGTCGATCTCTATCAGCGAACCGAACTTGAAGGCCACGTTTCCTATCTCGCGGTCCCGGAGGGCAAAGTGATTCCGGAGGAGGTTGTCAGTATCGACTGGCGCGATTTTGCGCGTGGATTGGAACTTGGCGATCAGGAGGCTCGCAGCGCCTACGCCATTGATGAGCCCCAGCAGCAAATCGACCAAAAGGGCTATGCCATCACTTCAGCGCGTAGTCTCACCGAAAAGGCCTGACAGCCCTTACCGGGCTGACTCGCCAACGCTTCGATGCGATTGGTGAGATGACTGGTATTGGCACCAGCTTATGGTCGTACCACAATCTTGTCATTCGACCTTCCCATGCCGGGTGAGTCCAACGCTGGACGCTCGGCCTGCGCATGTCCGTACCTTGAGCGAACGGCTCCGGTTAGCGCTATCGCGCCATCGCACACTGCGACTGCGATTGCCGCTGCATCGACATCATCGCCGCGGTGAAACGCCCTTTCAGTCTGCCACTTGGATTCGAGCGCGCTAAATTCCGGTACTCGCTGAATCGTATTGGTGACACGTTTCAGACTTGCCCGCGAGCGCACCGCTGTGTCTGCAAAAGCTTTCTGATAAAGCCGATCTTCTGCCCCCCAAGAAGCAGTAAGCTGTCCTGTGCAACAGGCGCGATGTTCGGTCTCGATAGTGCCGGCTCGGTATGCGGCAGATCGTTCGCTGCCACTTCGATCGTGGCGTCGGGCCAACACGCCTTGGGGGATACCAGCACCTCGATATGGCCGACTCGATTGGTCATCCCGGCGGCCCGTCTGGCGCACCGGTCGGCGGCGAAGTCTGCACTCAGGAGGCGCACCGCCCGTTGCCGCGTCGCGGTAATACTACGCACCGATGTGACCGGCCCGGCCACATCAACCTCGACCGCCTTCGATATTAAAAAAAGCGATGCCACCCCGGCCCGTCTTTTCCGCGCAACGAAGTAACCATTTGAAACGATTAAATTGGGCTATGTTGCAGCGTAACATCCACAACTCTGCCGGCCGGAGTTACCTTATAGCAACCATTTGTTTATCTCTCTGCCGGACACTACTCGAACATGCCTAACTTTGCCAAGTTGCATCAATCCCTGAAGCGTTTTTACACGCCGCTACTGATTTTTCTGTTCGCCATGGCGGCCTCGCTGATCGGCAATTACAAGACACCTGTGCCACAGGAAAAAAGCCTGGTGATACAGTCGCAGAATATTTCCGAGATCACTGCACTAGTCGCCAACAAGGCACGCATCGAGTACGTTCTAGTGGCGCAACCGCTGGCAGATTTTCCGCGCTACGTCTTCAAGTATCGTGACGAGCAAAAAATCCATGCCGTGAAAGTCCCGATCAATACGCATCTGAGCATCGAGCGGGAAGTTTTGTTGAAGAACGCCATTCCGTATGGCATGGCCACAGATGAATTTCTACTGGCGCACGCCGACATTCTGAACAACCGAATTAGCGTGTTGCAGTCGATCGAGACTTTCGTTATCAAGAATCTGTTCAATATCCTGACACTCGGAATTATGTTGTTCCTGTGCTTTGCCGTCAAAAATGGCATGCCAGGCATGGGGTCCAAAGCAGCTGTGACGCGACCTAGCGATATCAAGGGCAACATGGACGACCTGATCGGGATGGCCGACATCAAACAGGAAGTCGCGCACCTCGAAGACATGATCCGCAACCGCAGCCTGTACCAGGCACATAACATCGACAAGCCGTTCAACGTCATGCTGACCGGTCCGGCCGGCACTGGCAAGACGAAGCTGGTCGGCTATCTGGCCAAGCGTCTGAACGTGGCGTTGATTCAGGCATCTGGTTCCGGTCTGGAATCAGGGCTGGTGGGCGGGGGTTCCACCGCCCTGAACCGCATTTACAAAAAAGCCTGCAAGGAAGGCAACTGCATCATTTTCCTGGACGAAGCGCAGGGCCTGTTCATGCCGCGTGGACGCAGCGACAAAAAATGGGAGGACGATACCGCCAATACATTGCTGGGCCTGCTGGATGGCATCAAGAGCAGCGAGGGCGCCGGTGTCATCTGGGTGGTGGCATCGAATTTCGACGATGCTAACAGCGCGATGGATGAAGCCATGTTGCGTCGCTTTTCGGTCAAGATCAATTTCCGTTTGCCGAACCGGGTAGAGCGGCGCGACATCCTGCAGGTATTGCTCAACAAGAAATCCGCCGATTGCGTGGACTGGACTAATCTGGATCTCGAACATGTCGCCAAAGTCACCGCCAACCTCAGTCCTGCGCTGCTTGAAACCGTGGTTGACAGCGGCAGCCGGATCGCAATTCAGGAGAATCTGAGCATCACCACCGACGTACTGGTGCGGGCTTTCGAGCGGGCCACGATCGGCCTGACCGATCGCGCCACCACGGCCGAGAAAACCCGCCAGCGCGAGCGTGTAGCGATCCACGAGCTCGGCCATTTCCTGATGCAGATCGATCCGCTGATCAAGCAGGGGCTGCCATTGGAGGTCATCCGCGAACGCTCCGACCTGCTCAAGATCAGTACCGAATCGGTCTCCAAGATTGGCGCGCTCGGGTATGTACTGCAGTCCTCCGACGACGCACCGCTGAAGACACTGGAAGATCTCGAACAGGATGTGATTCAACTATACGGCGGCGTCGCTGCCGAAGAGCTTTTTTGCGGCGAGCGCGGCATTTCGGTAGGCAGCATGAATGACATCGAAAAGGCTACCAAACTGCTCAACCTGATGGTAACGCGTCTGTCGATGTATTCGCGCTCCAAGCTGGATTATTCGCAGCTACGGCACGAGGGTTCATACAGTGAAATGTTGAAGCAGGTCGAAGCCAAAGCCGATGAGTTGTACAACACCTCCCTGTCTGCGATGGCAGGCTACCGCGACACGATCACGTTTCTTAAAGAAGCTTTGATGGAACGCTATGTGCTATCGCGTGATGAGGTATTTGCACTGCTGGAAACACACCAGTCAGCAGTGGCGTGATGCGCGTCGCAATTGCATAGCCGCATATCAGGAGTGGTAAATTAAAGGGACAGTGTGCCTGCCAACACTGCTCTTGAATCAACCATTTGAAAGACCGTTCACGTGCCCATCCCGCCAATCTGCCGCCGTCGCCTTGCGACGGTAGTTTTCATTTTTTGTGCCCTCCCCGCCGGTGGCATGGCAGCGGACGATCCGGCAGCGCTGCGACGCGCCGTCGACTCTGTGATTCAACCCCTCATGGCAGAATACGCCGTGCCCGGTATGGCCGTGGCAGTCACCGCCAATGGCCAGGCAAACTATTTTAATTACGGTGTTGGTTCGACAGAAAACAACACGCCAGTCAGTGAATCGACGCTGTTTGAAATCGGCTCGGTCAGCAAGACTTTTACCGCAACACTGGCAACTTACGCAGAGACACTCGGCAAGCTATCGCTGGACGATCATCCCGGCAAATTCGTGCCGCAATTACGAGGCCATGCGATTGACCGGGCTAGCCTGCTGCAGCTGGGTACTTATACCGCGGGCGAGCTCCCGTTGCAGTTTCCCGATGCCGTTACGACTGCCGAGCAGATGGTTGGGTATTTTCAGCATTGGCGGCCACGCGCGCGAGCAGGCGCGCGGCGGCTTTATTCTAATCCCAGCGTCGGGCTGCTCGGGCACGTCGCGGCGCTAGCGCTGAAAAGCGACTTTGCCGATGCCGCCGAAAACACTCTCTTCCCTCTTCTGGGGCTGCACCACAGTTTTATCCGCGTGCCGGCAAATGCGAAGGCTGATTATGCCTGGGGCTACGACCGACAGAACCAGCCAACCCGCGTGCACCCGGGTGTCTTCGATGCAGAAGCGTATGGAGTCAAATCAAGCGCCGCCGACATGCTGCGCTTTGTGCAAGACAACATTTCTCCGGACACGCTGGCGGCGCCGATGCGGCGTGCGGTGGCGGCCACACAGAAGCCCTATTACCGGGTCGGGCCGCTGCTTCAGGGGCTGGGGTGGGAGCAATACCCTTTTCCGGTCACGCTGGAACGGCTGCTGGCCGGCAATACCGATAGCATGATTTTCGACGCCAATGCGGCGCATCGCATCATGCCGGCGCAACAGCGCGCTGGCCCGACGCTGTTTGATAAAACCGGGTCGACGGATGGATTCGGTGCCTACGTCGCTTTCGTACCGGCTCAGCGAATCGGCATCGTGATGCTGTCCAACAAAAATTTTCCAATCCCGGCGCGGGTCAAGGCAGCGCATGCAATCTTGCAACAGTTAAGTGTCATGGCAAGGTAGGTATGCCGTAATCGAAGCGCTGAACCAGCGGAGCCGGGCCGCGACATTGCCATCCAGCGCGCAAATACCGGCGGGAAAAAAGTTCATGCTTGGGCTACGGTCGGGCGACATGTTCGCACGGCCGGTTGATCCCTTTTACGCATCTTCCTGCCGATGGCGCCTGCCGTTCTGGCGACATCGGCCGTTAGAAGCATGGCCGCTACTGCGGTGTCCATTTTGCTGCTGCTGTACGAGAAATTCGAAAGCCAGGTGTTGATTCCGGTCGTCTACGAGCGATCGTTGCGCTTGCCGCGCGGCGGCGGGGCTGGAACTGGGCCAACTGCGCTGAATCAATCTCGGTCGACAAAAAAAGCGCTCCGAACCGGAGCGCTTTTCCCTACGAAGCCGGCAGCCAACCACTGCCGGCCCTGCGACAAACTACTTGGTTCAAGCGTGGTAAGCGGTCTCACCGTGACTGGTGATGTCCAACCCTTCGCGCTCTTCTTCTTCGACTACGCGCATGCCGATCACCATATCGACCAGCTTGTAGGCGACCAGCGAAACGACGCCAGACCACAATATCGTGATGCCGATCCCTTGCGCCTGAATCCACAACTGGTCGACGATCGAATAATTCGGCGCGACCTTGTTCAGCACATAGTCGGTAATCCCCTGGCCGCCTAGCGCTGGGGCAGCGAATACACCGGTCAGCAGCGAACCCAGAATCCCGCCGACGCCATGCACACCAAACACGTCGAGCGAATCATCGGCACCGAGCAGACGCTTCAGCCCGTTGACTCCCCACAGGCAGATGACGCCAGCCAGCAGGCCGATCACCAGCGCGCCCATCGGCCCGACATAACCGCAGGCGGGCGTGATTGCGACCAAGCCAGCCACCGCACCGGAGGCACCACCCAGCATCGATGGCTTGCCTTTCGAC
>JAYVEF010000027.1:0-6638 GCA_043748965.1 Burkholderiales bacterium | reverse complement strand
TTTTTAAAATGACTGGCAGACTCCTGCGGTGCATAACTCGGTATCGCTTGCGCGTGAATCACACGCGACTGTTTGTTGACGACTTCATAAACCACATGGGCCAGCTCACCGGGATGCACCCGCACACTACTGACTGTTGGCCGAAACCGCCAAGGCCCGCGCGCATTGCCATCCAACTCAACTGTGACAAACCGTGACGTATCGATCTGGGAATTGTTGACTGCAGAGGCTGCGCCTGGCGACTCCTGCGTGCTCAGTACATTCACACCCGTTAATTCGCAGATACGTTTGTATAGCGGTACCAACGAATACCCAAATCCGAACATCATCACTGCGATCAAAATCAACTTGCCGAACATCTGGAGGTTGATTTTTCTGGCGTAACTATAAGCCGTCTCGACCGGCGCTGGCTTTTTCACTGCACGTCAACCAAACCAGATGTGCTTGATGAACATACCGATAAAAAACATCGCCGCAATCGACCCGAGTACCAGTGCGGTACGCAAATTATTCGGCTTTTTTGGCTCACTCATACATCCAGTCCCACGCAGCGGTGGATACACCTGCTACGAATTATCCTGCGCTGTGCAAGCAATTATTTAACGATCGGTGCTACTTCAAACGTATGGAATGGGGCCGGGCTCGGCACCGTCCACTCCAGACCTTCAGCGCCATCCCATGGTTTGGCGAGGGCTTTTTCACCACCGCGAATCGACGGCAGTACCACCGCAAACAGGAAGTAGACTTGCGAAAGCGCGAAACCGGCGGCCCCAATCGACGCGATCATGTTGAAATCGGTGAATTGCGCAGGGTAATCGGCAACGCGCCGCGGCATGCCAGCCAGACCTAAAAAGTGCATCGGGAAAAACGTGACGTTAAACGTGATCAGCGAAGCCCAGAAATGGAATTTGCCACGACTTTCGTTGTACATGTGGCCGGTCCACTTCGGACCCCAGTAATAGAATCCGGCGAACAACGCGAACAGCGAACCGGCGACCAGAACATAATGAAAATGTGCCACAACGTAGTACGTGTCATGCACCGCGATGTCGATCGGGGTAACCGCCAGGATCAGACCGGTAAAACCGCCCAGCGTAAAGACGAAAATAAATCCGATCGCAAACAGCATCGGAGTTTCGAACGACATCGAACCGCGCCACATCGTGGCAATCCAGTTGAAGATCTTGACGCCGGTCGGGACCGCAATCAACATGGTCGCATACATGAAAAACAGCTGGCCGGTAACGGGCATGCCGGAAGTAAACATGTGGTGCGCCCAGACCATAAACGACAGGATCGCAATCGATGCGGTGGCGTACACCATCGAGGCATAACCGAACAGCTGTTTGCGCGCGAAGGTCGGAATGATCTGCGAGATGATGCCGAACGCCGGCAAGATCATGATATAGACCTCAGGGTGACCGAAGAACCAGAAAATATGCTGGTACATGACCGGATCACCGCCGCCTGCAGCATTAAAGAATGATGTACCAAAATGGCGATCGGTCAGCGTCATGGTAATGGCGCCGGCCAGCACCGGCATCACGGCGATCAAGAGGTAGGCGGTAATCAGCCAGGTCCAGCAGAACATCGGCATCTTCATCAGCGTCATGCCCGGCGCGCGCATATTGAGAACGGTAGTGATGATATTGATCGACCCCATGATGGAAGAGGCGCCCATGATATGAATCGCAAAAATTGCCATGTCCATGCCAGGGCCCATTTGCGTCGTCAGTGGCGCATACAACGTCCAGCCGGCCGAAACTGCGCCCCCCGGGACAAAGAACGAGCCTATCAGCAGCAGCGCTGCTACCGGTAGCAGCCAGAAACTAAAATTGTTCATCCGCGCAAAAGCCATGTCGGGAGCGCCGATTTGCAACGGAATCATCCAGTTGGCAAAGCCGACGAAGGCCGGCATGATCGCGCCGAAAACCATCACCAGGCCATGCATGGTGGTCAGCTGATTAAACAATTCGGGCTGGACAAATTGCAGTCCTGGCTGAAAAAGCTCGGCGCGAATAATCAGCGCCATCACACCGCCCGACAGGAACATGATGAACGAAAACCATAGATACAGCGTGCCGATATCCTTGTGGTTGGTCGCATACAACCATCGCCGCCAGCCGGCAGGAGGGCCGTCGTGGCCGTGCTCGTGGTCGTCGTGCGCGTGATCGTCGTGTGCGTGATCGATTGTGGTGGTGCTCATCAGAATCTCCTGAAAGTCAATTACTTGCGCGCAGCCAGAACTTCGGCTGGTTGAACGATGTTTTCCGTAGCTTTGTTCGACCAGCTGTTACGGGTGTAGGTGATGACAGCGGCGATGTCGGTATCCGAGAGTACTGCTTTCCACGCCGGCATGGCATTTTGACCATTCAGCAGGATGTGGATCTGGGCGGCGCGCGGACCATTGACGACCTTGTCGCCATCAAGGGCAGGAAACGCGCCCGGCACACCTTTGCCGCTCGCTTGGTGGCAGGCTGCGCAGTTGGCGCCGAAGATTTTTTCGCCGCGTTGCTTCAGCTCGTCGACGGTGTAAACCTTGTTTGGATCATCGGCCAGTCCGGCCATGGCTTTTTTCTTGCCATCGACCCAAGTTTTGTAATCGCCATCGGACACGACCTTGACCACAATCGGCATGAACGCATGTTCTTTGCCACACAGCTTGTCGCACTGACCGCGATAGGTGCCGGGGGTGTCGGCACGGAACCAGGCGTCACGCACGAAGCCCGGAATCGCATCTTGCTGCACGCCCAACATCGGCATGCCCCAAGCATGGATCACGTCGTTGGCAGTGGTGATGATGCGGATCTTACGATTAACCGGGACCACCATTTCATTATCGACTTCGATCAGATAGTTTACGCCGCGCTCCGCAGTTGGTGCTTCGCCCGGCGCGCCGACCTGATTGCGTGGGGTGGCCAGGTTCGACAGAAAAGAAATCCCTTCTCCCTCGCCCTTGATGTAATCGTAGCCCCATTTCCACTGCATGCCGGTTGCCTTGATGGTGATGTCGGCGTTGGAAGTATCTTTCATGGCGACCACGGTACGGGTAGCCGGCAGGGCCATCGCGATCACGATCACGAAAGGCACAATGGTCCAGGCGATTTCGACGGCGGTGCTTTCATGAAACGTCGCTGACTTATGACCTATCGATTTACGATGTTTCAGGATCGAATAAAACATTACGCCGAACACCGCCACAAAAATCGCCAGGCAGATGATCAGCATAAAACTATGCAGCGAATAAATTTGCCGAGCAATATCGCTGGCGCCCGGGTGCAGATTCATCTGGCGGACAGCGGGACCGCCCGGACTGTCTTGCACCGGCGCGGCCGATGCCAGGCCGCACAACGCCATTGCGGCGGCGAACATCGTTGACTGAAGGCGCTTCGCTTGTTTCATGTTTTCCTCAACGACCCAATTTAAGAATTCCGTAGTACACCGCAGCGCTGTGGTCCGATCAATGCCCTGCCCGTAGCGCGTGTTGCAGTTCGAGCGCGAATTGACGACGCCTGAACTGAGTTAAAAATCGACCAACCTCCAGCCGGGTACCGGCCGCTTCCAGCCTGACCAATCCGTACTGCTGTCCAGGCGGCGCTACTCTCAGTAGTCGCACATCGAAGCGAAACTGCCGGCTTTTTTCAGACTCGATCAATTCAACCATCAGACAGTCCTGATCCAGCACGAAGTATTCGCGATCGCAGGCATGCCGGGCGTAATACAGAAACGCAGCGCCGACGGCAGATAGCTCTAGCAGCGAAAAGATCAGTACGTACCAGGCGCCCTGCAGCGTAAAAAATCCGCCGAGCAACAACGAGACAGTACAAAGGCTCGCATAGAATCCGGCCAGCTGACGCGGCGTGATCGAGCAATTGCGTTTTAGCGTCCATTCCCTCGGTGCCATGGCCGCTATCCCCGTACCGATGATTGCAGCAAAAAGCCAATGCGTAAAACCGACGAAGTATAAGTCGAAAATCGCCTCCGTATCAAGCCCAATATGGGCCCGCAAGCCGCAAGCCGGGGCGCTTTGCAGGGACGCGACGGAGCTGGCCCGCGTTCACCCGGGGCGCGATTTTGACCGACGCATGCAAAACCTTGTCGCACTGGCATTGGTTTTAACCTTTGCGAGGAAAATCAAGCCGTACGATCGACTCGCCGCGTGCCGTGGTTCTCGGCGCAGGGCGAAACGCGTGGCCATAAATCACTTCAAACGTCAGGGCTATGGTGCCGTCAGCCGCGCGCAGCTGCTCCAGCTGCTTTCTGAACCGTTGCCAGCCGTCCTTGCCAGTCAGCCCACGGCGCCGTGTCGCCAGCGGATTACCACCGAGTGCGCGCACTTCTGCCAACAACTTGTCGACATCGCGATAGGTCACCACTAGCGTTTCCATATCCATTACCGGCGTGGCGAAGCCGGCCTCGACCAGCATGTCGCCAAAATCGTGCATGTCGACAAACGGCAGTGTGTGGGGCGCATCGTCGAGCGCAGCGAAGGCGTGCCGGAGTTCCTTGAAGGTATCTGGCCCAAAACACGAAAACATCAACAATCCGTCCACCCGCAATATGCGGCGCCATTCGGCAAACACCCGATCCGGCGCCGGATGCCAGTGCAGCGCCAGATTCGACCAGATCAGATCGAGCGACTGGGCGGCGAGCGGTAATTGGGCAAAATCGCTGCACAGCAGCCCGGCTGTGACATCGTGGCCGACCTCCAAACCAGTCGGCATCCACTGCTTGAGCCATCTGCGCAATCTTGAAGATCCCGCGCGCTGCGCGTCGTTGGCACGATGCAGCATTGCATCGGATGCATCGGTACCAAGCACCTGCGCTGCGTGATAGCGCCGCTGCAAGGGCAACAGGTCGGCACCGTCGCCGCATCCGGCATCAAGCAGACGCTGCGGCGTGATTTTGACCAGCGCCAGACGCTCCTGCATTCGCAGCGCGATTTCGCGACGCAAAAACGCTGACGCGTTAATACGCTCGGGTTGCGCAAACAATGCGCGTACCCGCGCCACCACAATTGGCGCACTGAGACGTACTTCGGCAGGTGCAGCGGTCGAGGTCACGGAGGGGGCGTGTCTGGAATGCGATAATCGATTTAGTTTACACGCTTGAAAGCTTTGCTGCTGCCGTGACCTCACGTTTGCGTACCTGGTCCAAAGGACTGCTGGCACATTTGCCGGCGCTGATACCGTCATCCTGCGCGCTGTGCGCGGACCTAGCAGTGCAGGCATTGTGCGGGCCCTGCCGGGCGCAGTTTTTTCCCACTGCGGCGATGCAACGCTGCGACTGCTGTGCGCTGCCGAGCCAGGATGGGTTACGCTGTGGGGCGTGCCTGCGCGACTCGCCCGCGTTTGACGCGACCATCGCCGCGACCGATTATCTTGCGCCTGTGGATCAGCTGGTTCTGCAGCTCAAGTTTGGCGCGAGACTGGCGTTGGCGCCGCTGTTCGGCAGCGTGCTGCTGGATGCCATCATCGCCCGCGGCAATGGCGCTGCGGCGTTGCCCACCCTGCTGGCGCCGGTCCCGTTGAGCGCACCGCGACTGCGCCAGCGTGGATTTAATCAGGCCCTCGAAATCGCCCGCCCACTGGCCCGATCACTGGGTATTCCCCTGATCGCGCAGCTCGGCGAGCGGGTCCGTGACACGCGCGCCCAGGCCGAATTGCCGCTGCGGGAAAGGCAGCGCAACCTGCAGGCAGCGTTTGATCTGCGTCACCAGAGTATCGATCAGGTACCCGGCCAGCACATCGGCATCGTCGACGACGTAATGACGACGGGGGCAACCTTGAACGAACTGGCTAAAATGTTGAAGCGATTTGGCGCGGTGCGCGTCACCAATCTGGTGTTTGCGCGTACGCTACCAAGGTAATCCGATCCACGTGGGGAGCACATGTTTCACGTCGTACTGGTTGAGCCGGAAATCCCGCCGAACACGGGCAACATCATTCGGCTGTGCGCCAACACTGGCGCGCAATTGCATCTGATCGAACCACTCGGCTTTCCGCTCGACGATGCCAAAATGCGCCGCGCCGGCCTGGACTATCACGATTACGCGACGATGCAGGTACATGCCGACTGGGACAGTTTCATGCGCGCTGCGCAACCCGACCGCCGTCGCATGTTTGCGTTAACCACGCACGGCTCGACGCCGTTCGGCCAGGTCATTTTCGAGGCCGGAGACGTGTTCGTGTTCGGTGCAGAAACTCGCGGCCTCGATCCCGTGCTGCGTGAATCGTTTCCACCTGCGCAGCGGATCAGGCTGCCGATGCGGCCCGACAATCGCAGCCTGAATCTATCGAACACGGTGGCAGTAGTGGTGTACGAAGCGTGGCGGCAGAATGGCTTCGCAGGCGGCGCTTGACTACGCCGCCGTTCGACAATTATTTCAACGACGGAATCAATCATGAAGCACCGCTGGTTTGTTTGTCTCGCTTTCGCCTTTGCAGCCAGCGTTGCAATGGCGCAGGATGTCCACCGTGGATTACTGCATGTCTTGCATCCATGGGCGCGCGCGACCGTGCCGGGGCAGCCGTCGGCTGCGGTGTACCTGACAATCAACAATCAGGCCGGCACGGCCGATCAATTGATCGCCGTATCGAGTCCGATTGCCGACGCCGCCGCAGTACACACCATGTCGA
>JAYVEF010000026.1:0-6654 GCA_043748965.1 Burkholderiales bacterium | reverse complement strand
GCTCAAGCCGTCGTTTGCACGCGGCTTCGAATACGCCGATGGCTGGGTCGACGATGCCCGGCTAGTAGTACTGAACGCCATCGACGCCGCCGAAAAGGGCGCGCGCATTTTGACGCACACGTCGTGCGAATCGGCGCAGCGGACGGGCCTGCGTTGGCAAGCCACGCTGCGCCGCGCCGACGGTGCTGCTTTCGCGGTCAATGCGCGCTGTCTGGTCAACGCAGCGGGGCCGTGGGCAGCACAATTGCTGCACACCACACTGCAGCGACCGTCGGAAAAATCGCTGCGGCTGATCAAGGGCAGCCATATCGTGGTGCCGCGTTTGTTTACGCATCCGTACGCGTATATCTTTCAAAATCCCGATGGTCGCATCGCGTTTGCGATTCCGTACGAGGGCCAATTCACGTTGATCGGGACCACCGATATCGACTACCACGGCAGCATTGACGACGTGGCGATCGATACCGCTGAAATCGATTATCTGTGTAAGCTCGCCAGCGATTATTTTGCCCAGCCGATCCGCCCCTCAGACGTCGTCTGGTCGTATTCCGGCGTGCGCCCGCTGGTCGAAGAAGCGCCCACCACCACGCAATCAAAAGCGGCCGCCGTCACGCGCGATTACCGTCTCGAACTAGACCACCCTGCCAATGCCGCGCCGCTGCTGTCGGTCTTTGGCGGCAAAATCACCACCTTTCGCAAACTGGCCGAAGACGCACTGACGCTACTGACGCCCGGTCTGCCCCAGTGCGGCGCGCGCTGGACTGCAAGCGCCTGTCTGCCCGGCGGTGATTTATTCGGCCCGCATCCAGACAACCGCGCTGTGCGCGACTTCGAAGATTACGTGATCCGGATGCAAGCCCGCTACCCTTGGCTGGCACCCGCGCTGGTACGTCGCTACTTGCGCGCCTACGGCACCCGCATTGCCGTGCTGCTGGCAGGGCGCAGCTGTACGGCAGAAATGGGTACAGAAATCGTCAGCGGCCTGTTTGAAGCCGAAGCGATCTATCTCATGCGGCATGAATGGGCGACCTGCGCCGCCGACATGCTATGGCGCCGCTCAAAACTCGGATTGCATGTCGGTAGGGATGGCGAAGCCGTGCTGGGTGGGTGGATTGCACAACGTCGCGGCGCGCAACAGATGGTCGGTAACCCTTCCTGAACGCGAGGGCAGTGCGGCACTGCGCGAACGCTTTGTCCTGCGCTTCGCCGAGCCGGATCTGCATGCGCGCCTGCTGCATCGGATCGTACTGGGCGCCAAAGTGCTCGACTACGAGGAAGTTACTCGCAATTTCAAGGACGGCGTACGGATTCTGTCAGTCGTGATGTCGTATGAAGTGCGCGTCGGTCAGATCGCCCGCGCAGGGAGCATCAGCGGCGATTGACCGATCGGCGCGCGCCGAAGTCGCGCGCAGGGAGTCAGGACTTACGCGGCACAGTGCCGTGAAAACAACGATAGTCGTTAGAGAGATGGCAGCATGGTAAGCAGCGTTACCGCCCTATAGCGATGCCGGTGCCGGAGTTGCGCCATTGCTGCGCGACCGATGCTTTCGAATTACCTGTGCCGGAACCAGCGAGTCCGCGTACGCAGCCCATTGATCCATGACGTCCTGCTCCCGGCGGTTCTCAAGCATGAGCGCAGTGTATTTGGTCACATCCGTTGGCGTTAAAAAACGCGTATCCAACGCTGGCATCTTCACAGCACGGGCCGCTAGATCGCGTTTCGTATCCAGCAGTGTCTGATGCTCCGAAGAATCGGCGGGCCAGACGCGTAGCGCCAGCTCAGTGCCCAGCTGTTCCATCAACAGGGTATCTGCGCGTTGCAGTAACGCGGCGATCGCGCGGCAGCGCTGCGGCACATCCGTCGACGTTACGGCCACGTCTCTGCAGGTTTGCATGACGATTTGAAGCCCGGGGGCCGCCAGCCCCGCCAGAACGCCGATCGTCGACACCATTACTGTATCGGGGCTTATTTTGCTACCTGCGAGGATGGCACGAGTCAGACGTGCGCTAAGCGTGGTCCAGTAGCTATCGACGCGATCTGCGTGCGACAAGGCATCCAGCAGCTGCTCGCGTTGCACACAGCCACCGCTGTCTTTATCGCGCTGCAACTGGGCCAATCGCACCGCGCCGTTGCTCGGCGCGAGCACCAGCAAACGGGCTTCAAACGGCGCGGAGTCACAGCCTGACAAGGCGTCGCACATCTGAATCGTCAGCCACAACAGGTCCGGTCGATCCGGCGCGGCGAGCACGGCACGCTCAAGCAGCTTGCGTGAGCGAATCCGGTCAAATTGGCGGTGGATCAGCGCTGCCGCGACTTTTTGCAAACGAGGATCACTCTGTGGAAGGCCGGGCGGCCCGGGGGTTGGCACCGCGGCGCTACCGTGGAGGGTTGTCAGCGCGCTGAACAGGATTGCTACGCAAGCCTGCATGGCGCGCAATGCGCGATTGCTGGATTGTCTTGGTACGGTATGGTTTGAAGGGTTCATCTCACGAGACGGTGCAACGGCGCGTCGAAACTCACCAGAACTTCGACTGCTGAGAAAACTGCTTCGCTGCGCCATAGGCCAGCGCTTCCTGCTTTGACTGCACAGATCACGTCGGCAAAATCGCCAGGTCATGAAAATACCGGCACCGCATCTGGTCGACGTACCTGACCAGATTTGTGTAACGCTCGGCGGCTGATCGCAACGGCGTTTCGAGGTGTGTCGATAACAGGCCTGCCGCGAATACGAACAAACTCGCGTCGGCGCTGCATGGCTGGGCACCCTTCAAAAACGGCTGCTCGGCAGTATCGCCACGATCGAATCGATGAACTTTGTGGCGATCGCACACTGTTCATCCAGTGAGTAGCGCCCGGCACCTTGCGCGAAAGGGCTCTGATGCACTTTGCGTCGCACCAGTGCGACGATAATCGGACGAAACGGGTTTGGAATCGACTAAAAAATTCGACTGCGCAGTCCTGAAATTGGCGGCGTCGATCCAGAACGCCTGCACCGACGCCCAATACAAACTATCTTCCCTCGGCTTTTCGATCGCCCATGCGATGCCGCGTTGTGCCGGATCCAGTCCACCTTCGAAATCGATGCGCATTTTTTTCGACATGCCAGCGTATGCAGGTTGAATCGGCCGCGATCGTCCCTGCGTTGTCGAGATACGGCAGCTTGCCCTTCGGTTCTTTTAACAAACCACGACTATTCTTCTAGTGGGCAATGCCGGCAAGATTAAGCAGCATTTCCAGTCTGGTAATAAATGGCCTGGCGTCCGGAACTCCATACGCCTCGCCAGCCCCGTAGAGAGCGATCGTGGTTGCAATCGCGTTAGCGTTAGTTGCCAAGCTATCTCGTGATCCAGTACCTTGCGTTGACGCCGAGCGCTGTGCGCGCGTGACGTGTTCCTCACGACAGTGCTGCTGCGATCAGTCGAATTTCAAGGTGGTAAGCTCGGGTTTGGCGGGCGGATACTTCAACTTCATTTGCTGCAACGTCTCCAGCACGATGGTGGCGATTGCTAAATTGCGCTGCGTCTTGGAGTCGGATGGGATCGCGTACCATGGTGCATGGTCGGCGTCGGTTTCGCTAATTGCCGTTCCGTACAGCGTCTGGTAGGTATCCCAGAACTTGCGCTCGGTCAGGTCCTGCACGTCAAACTTCCAGTGTTTGTCGGGATCTGCAATCCGATCTAGCAAACGCCGTTTTTGCTCGTCTTTCGAGATATGTAAAAAAAATTTGAGAATCACCGTGCCGGTTTCGGCGAGCATCCGTTCAAAGTCGCGGATTTGCTGGTACCGGCGCTTGCACTCGGCGTCATCGATCCAGTCGTGCACCCGAGTGATCAGCACGTCTTCGTAGTGACTGCGATTGAAAATCACGATTTCGCCCTGGCCAGGCATCTGGCTGTGAACCCGCCATAGATAGCCATGTTCACGCTCCGCAGCAGTGGGCGCCTTAAACGCCACCGAGCGTATCCCGAGCGGATCGATGCGTCCGAACACGCCGCGTACGGTGCCGTCCTTGCCCGACGTATCCATCCCTTGCAGCACAATTAAAATCTTGCGCTGGCGCTCCGCATAAAAAATATCCTGTAGCACGCCGATCTGGTCGGTCAGCGCGTCGACCGCTAGCTTATCTTTTGTTTTGTCACCGGTCGAGAGCGGCCTATCGGCAGCGTCGCCATCGCTGACTTTGAAGGATTTTTTTGGCCGAAAATTGCTGCTGATCTTCATGGCACTCCAAAATAAATTGCTGCCGCCCGAAGTTAGCCGGCTGTGTTGAGACACGAAGCTGTCAGATCGGCGTACCAAAAAAAAGACAGCCGAAGCTGCCCTATTTTACTGCCGTATTACCACTGCTGAACCTGCGCCCGCATTCGCTGCAATGGCCTGCGGTGCTTCGATGATTTACCGCTTAAGCCGCAATCGCTGAATCGCTGCGAGCTGTGCAATCGCTATCGACAGTTCGGCCTGCGCGGCAGCGTAATCGATTTTGGATTCGTGATTGACCAGCGCTTCTTCGGCGAGGCGTTTAGCTTCCAGCGCTTTGGCTTCGTCCAGGTCGGCACCCCGGATGGCGGTGTCGGCCAGCACCGTCACCGTGTTCGGCTGTACCTCAAGAATGCCACCGGCGACGAACACAGTTTCGAGTTCGGTCTGACCGGCGACCTTGATGCGGACAGTGCCAGGCTTGATGCGGGTAATCAGTGGCGTGTGACGCGGGTATATTCCCAGCTCACCGGACTCACCCGGCAGCACGACAAACTCTGCTTCGCCAGAAAAAATCTGTGCTTCGGCCGAAACAACGTCGACTTGAATTGTATGTGCCATGTTGGAACCTTATGTGTTCATTGAGTCTGCAAGCGCATCGTGACAGTCAATGCGAACTGTTGGCTGTCATGCCGAACGGTTCACGCTGCTGCACCAGCGATTACTGAATCTTCTTGGCTTTTTCGATCGCTTCTTCGATGGTGCCGACCATGTAGAATGCTTGCTCCGGCAAATGATCCAGTTCGCCCGATGCGATCATCTTGAAGCCCTTGATGGTGTCTTTAAGTGACACGTATTTACCGGGCGAACCGGTAAATACTTCGGCGACGTGGAACGGCTGCGACAGAAAGCGCTGCATTTTACGTGCGCGCGAGACCAGCAGCTTGTCTTCCGGTGCCAGTTCGTCCATGCCCAGAATCGCGATAATGTCGCGCAATTCCTTATAGCGCTGCAACGTACCTTGCACCGCGCGAGCGGTATCGTAATGGTCCTGGCCGACGACCAGCGGATCGAGCTGACGCGAGGTCGAATCCAGCGGATCGACCGCAGGATAGATACCGAGCGAGGCGATGTCACGCGACAGCACCACGGTCGAATCCAGGTGGGCGAATGTGGTAGCTGGCGATGGATCGGTCAAATCGTCGGCAGGCACGTAGACGGCCTGGATCGAGGTGATCGAACCGGTCTTGGTCGATGTGATCCGCTCTTGCAGGCGGCCCATCTCTTCGGCCAGGGTCGGCTGGTAACCCACGGCCGACGGCATACGACCCAGCAGCGCGGACACTTCGGTACCGGCCAGCGTGAAGCGGTAGATGTTATCGACGAAGAACAGCACGTCCTTGCCTTCATCACGGAACGATTCGGCGATCGTCAGACCGGTCAGCGCGACGCGCAGACGGTTACCTGGCGGTTCGTTCATCTGGCCGTATACCATCGCGACCTTGGAGTTTTCCGGGTTTTCGAGGTCGACCACCTTGGCATCGGCCATCTCGTGATAGAAGTCATTACCTTCACGAGTACGCTCACCCACGCCGGCGAACACGGACAAGCCGCTGTGCGCTTTTGCGATGTTGTTGATCAGTTCCATCATGTTGACGGTCTTGCCGACGCCAGCGCCGCCGAACAGGCCGACTTTACCGCCCTTGGCGAAAGGACACACCAGATCGATCACCTTGATGCCGGTCTCCAGCAGATCCTGCGATGGTGACAGCTCGTCGTACACCGGTGCCTTGCGATGGATCGACGCCATTTTTTCATGGCTGACCGGACCGCATTCGTCGATCGGGTTGCCCAGCACGTCCATGATGCGGCCGAGCGTTGCCTTGCCGACCGGGACCATGATCGGATGACCCGTGTTCTGGATCATCATACCGCGGCGCAGACCGTCGGAGGTACCCAGCGCGATGGTGCGCACGATACCGTCGCCCAGCTGCTGCTGCACTTCCAGGGTCAATTCCGAGCCCGCCATTTTCAAGGCGTCATACACCTTGGGCATCGCATTGCGGGGAAACTCGACGTCCACCACAGCACCGATACACTGAACGATTTTGCCGTCAGCCATGTTCGTTCCTTCAATATAAGTAATTTAAAATCTGTTTGTTTAGACCGCGGCTGCACCAGCAACGATTTCCGACAACTCTTTTGTAATCGCAGCCTGACGCGTCTTGTTATAGATGAGCTTCAACTCACCGATCACATTACCCGCGTTGTCGCTGGCAGACTTCATCGCCACCATCCGCGCGGATTGCTCCGATGCGAGGTTTTCGGCGACTGCCTGATACACCAGCGCTTCGACATAACGCACCAGCAGCTCATCGATCACGGTCTGCGCTTCCGGCTCGTAGATGTAATCCCACGAATGCTGCTCGCCCTTGTCGCCCTTGAAGCGGTCGGCC
>JAYVEF010000025.1:0-19201 GCA_043748965.1 Burkholderiales bacterium | reverse complement strand
AGCTTTTTTTGGCGACTGCGATATTGAATGCATTGGTCGCGATGTATATTTATTCGCTAGTGCCGGAATTTTTGATCCGTTTCGTTGCCTGGATTTTGATTCATACGATACATCGTGTACACGCTATCGACGTCGAACGAATTCCCGAAGAGGGTGCCGCAGTCCTGGTTTGCAACCATGTCAGTTATGTCGATGCGATCGTCATCATGGCGGCTAGTCCACGCCCGATCCGGTTCGTGATGGACCATCGGATATTTAAAATTCCGGTGCTGTCATGGGTATTTCGAAATGCCCGGGCGATTCCGATCGCACCAGCCAAAGAAGACGCTGCGATGATGGAAAGAGCCTACGACGCCATCGCCAGCGCACTTGCCGACGGCGACCTGATCTGCATTTTTCCGGAAGGGAAACTCACCGTCACTGGCGACGTAAATGAATTCAAAGGCGGCATCAAAAAGATCATCGACCGATCGCCGGTGCCTGTGATCCCGATGGCGCTACGCGGCCTTTGGGGTAGCTTGCTGACGCGTGGCAATGGCAATCCGTTCGGTCGCTCATTCAAACGCGGTCCGTGGTCGCAGTTGGCATTGGTAGTCGGCATGCCGCTGGCGCCGGCGACAGTCACGCCGGAATTATTGCAGCAGCAGGTGCTGGCATTGCGCGGAAGCTGGAAATAGACGTCGCGCCATGAATCGACATCAAGGCAATGCGCTACCGTAGCCGGCGCATTGTTTTTCATACACTGATTTCATCATCCGAACGTCCAATTCCGTATTGTGAAATACTTGAGTGCGTAGCACCATGCCGCGATTTCATTTGAAGAAAAGGTATTTCATATCATGAAATTATCTATTTAAGTGTCTAATAAATATAGGGTTAAATTAAGTTATATGTCTTATATAAGACATTGTTGCTCCGCAAAAAAGCGTTTATGATTAGTTCATCGGCATTAAGTCAATGCGTTGTAATCGTCCACCACAGGAGAGTAATCATGGCAACTCGCGAACAGCAAATCGCTGCACTCAAAAAAGATTGGGCAGAAAACCCACGTTGGGCTGGCATCAAGCGTAACTACACCGCGGAAGACGTGGTGCGTTTACGCGGTTCCCTTCAGGTCGAGCATACATTGGCTAAACGTGGTGCCGAAAAATTGTGGAATCTGGTCACCACAGAGCCGTTTGTGAATGCACTTGGTGCGCTCACCGGTAACCAGGCGATGCAGCAGGTCAAGGCAGGTTTGAAAGCGATTTACCTTTCGGGCTGGCAAGTTGCCGGCGATGCCAATCTGGCGGGCGAAATGTATCCCGACCAGTCGCTGTACCCGGCCAACTCGGTGCCGATGGTAGTTAAGCGGATCAACAATACTTTTACCCGCGCCGATCAGATTCAATGGTCAGAGGGAAAAAACGATATCGACTTTTTTGCCCCCATCGTGGCAGACGCCGAAGCCGGTTTTGGCGGAGTGTTGAATGCGTATGAACTGATGAAATCGATGATCGATGCGGGCGCTGCAGGCGTCCACTTTGAAGACCAGTTGGCGTCGGTCAAAAAATGCGGGCACATGGGTGGTAAAGTATTGGTACCAAGCCGCGAAGCTGTCGAGAAGCTGAATGCCGCGCGCCTGGCCGCCGACGTGATGGGCACCACCACGTTGGTGATTGCCCGTACCGATGCAGAAGCCGCTGACTTGCTGACCTCGGACGTGGATGACAACGATCGTGATTTCTGTACTGGCGAGCGCACCGTCGAAGGCTTCTATAAAGTTCGGCCGGGTATCGATCAAGCGATTTCGCGCGCATTAGCTTATGCGCCGTATGCCGACCTGGTGTGGTGTGAGACCGGAAAGCCAGATCTGGCATTCGCTAAAAAATTCGCAGATGCAGTCCATGCAAAATTCCCGGGCAAAATGTTGTCGTACAACTGTTCGCCGTCGTTCAACTGGAAAAAAAATCTGGACGACGCCACCATCGCCAAATTCCAGACAGAGCTGGGCGCAATGGGCTACAAGTTCCAGTTCATCACGCTGGCCGGTTTCCATTCGCTGAATTACTCGATGTTCAATCTGGCACATGGCTACGCACGCAATCAGATGTCGGCGTTTGTCGAGCTGCAGGAAGCCGAATTCGCTGCTGCCGAAAAGGGCTTTACCGCTGTCAAGCATCAGCGCGAAGTCGGTACCGGTTACTTCGATGCCGTCACACAGGCGATTCAGCAAGGTGTGTCATCGACAACGGCGTTGCATGGTTCGACCGAAGACGAACAATTTTTCGACAAAAAAGTCGCGTAAGCCGAGTGGCGTCAACGCGCGCGCCGAATATCGGTGTCGTGCAGCGTTGCAGAAAACCGTCTCCCAAAAGGAGGCGGTTTTTTTTATGCGTTAACGGTGGCGCTGCTGCCGACCGGCGCGCTTGATACAATCGCGATCACGGCAAACTCACTGGAACCGTAAAATGAAATTCAAATGCCGTGCGGTCCAATTTGTGATTGGCATGCTCTTGACCACTTTCGCGACAACGTCGCCTGCTGCGCAATTACAGATCGCTGCCGCAGCCGACTTGGCGCAATGCATGCGAGAATTGAATGCTGCGTTTTCCGCTGCGCACGGCGGTGCCGATATAAAATTCAGCACCGGTTCTTCAGGTAATTTTTTTGCACAGATAAAAAACGGTGCGCCATTCGACGTATTTTTGTCTGCCGATCTGGATTACCCGCGCGCTCTGGCTGCCGCCGGTCAGGCCGAGCTGGCGACGCTGGTCGTGTATGCGCATGGGCAGTTGGTGATGATCACGACGGATCCAGTGCTGTCGATTGCCGAAGGTTTCAAATTACTCGACGACGTGCGTGTCAAACGCATCGCGATCGCTAATCCTGATGTGGCTCCGTATGGGCGCGCTGCGCGGGCGGCGTTACAGCACCAAAGCTTGTGGACCACCGTGCAGCCCCGTCTGGTGTTTGGCGAAAACGTCGCGCAGACAGCACAGTTCGTGGCGACCGGAAATGCCCAGCTTGGGTTGGTCGGTCGTGCCCACGTGGTTAAATTCGATGGCAGCGCGGCGTCCCGGTTCTGGGTGGTTCCGAGCACGTGGTATCCAACGATTGAACAGGGTGGCATCGTGACAGTACACGGCAAAGATAATCCGTTGGCGGGGCAGTATCTGTTCTTTTTGCACAGCCCGGGGGGGCGTGCAATCTTACGCAGACATGGTTTCACCGTGCCTGATTCAGACCGTTGAGTGCTGCGCTGGCATCGACCATTACCCCATTCTGGTCGCTTCCGGCGTCGCTATGGGTAGCGCTCGGGCTCACAATATGGCTAGCTGCGGTGTCGACGATGGTATTGATGGTGATTGTGTTACCGCTTGGCTGGTGGCTGGCAACTGCACGCAGTCGCGCCGCACTACTCCTTGAAATTGTCATGTCGCTACCGCTGGTACTGCCGCCCACCGTGATCGGCTTCTACTTGCTGTTGCTGTTATCACCACAGCACGCACTCGGCCACTGGTGGCAAATGGTGTTCGGCCAGACGTTGGTATTTTCGTTCGCCGGGCTGGTAATCGGATCCTGCGTGTACAGTTTGCCGTTTGCGTTGCAGCCGGTGTTGGCGGCTTTCAGAATGTTACGGCCCGAAACCGCGCACGCCGCCTATTCGTTGGGAATGACGGGTGCGCAGGCGTTTTGGCACATTTTCTTGCCACTGTCCAGAGCCGGTATGTATTCAGGCGCAATTCTGGCCTTCGCCCACACCATCGGCGAATTCGGTGTGGTGCTGATGCTGGGTGGCGGTATCCCCGGCGTGACCCGGGTTGCCTCGATCGCGCTCTACGATAACGTACAGGAGCTCAACTATGCCGATGCCCATGGCTTTGCTCTGGTTTTGCTGCTGCTGTCCTTCGTGCTGTTGTGCGCCACGACGGCACTGCAAAGACGCCAGGATCGCTGGCGGCAGCGGGCAAACTTTCTGCTGCGAAAATAATCGCAGGCAATGGCGGACTTGTTAAAATGCGGCTGCGCCTTTTGGTTGCAGCCAAATCTGGCCACAGCGATTTTCGCGCCTTGATGCACCGTACTGCCGCCTTTTACCAAGATCGATTTTCGATATGCTTAGTTACCGCCATGCCTTCCACGCGGGCAATCACGCCGATGTGCTGAAGCACGTTGTCACCATGCAGCTGCTGCGCTACATGAACCAGAAAGAAGCACCGTACATGTACATCGACACCCATGCGGGTGCGGGCGTGTACACGCTCGATGGTAATTTCGCTGCCAAAAACGCCGAGTTCGATAGCGGTGTCACGCCGCTCTGGAGCCGCAAAGACCTGCCTGGCCCGCTGCAGGAGTACATCAAACTGATCAAGCAGATGAACCCGAGTGGCAAGCTGCGCTATTACCCGGGTTCGCCCTACTGCGCCGACAAAACCATGCGCGATGTCGATCGTTTGCGCCTGTTTGAACTGCATCCGGCCGATGCGCGGATTTTGCACGACAATTTTAAAAAAGTGGAAGCGCACGCCGCCGCTCAGGGTGAACGGCCTGTGGCGCACGGCAAGCGCATCATGATTCAAAAGGGCGATGGCTTTCTGGGGTTGAAGGCGCTTTTGCCACCGCCGTCGCGGCGCGCGCTGGTGTTGATCGATCCTCCGTATGAGGATAAGGGCGACTATCGACGCGTCAAGGACACGCTGGCCGATGCATTGGTGCGTTTTGCGACGGGGACTTATGCGGTGTGGTACCCGGTTTTGCAACGGATGGAGTCACGCCAGTTGCCAGACAAACTCAAGCGCCTGCCGGGCAACGGCTGGCTGAATGTCACGTTGTCAATCAGCGCGCCGAGTCCAGACGGCTTCGGCTTGCATAGCAGCGGCATGTTCGTTATCAACCCGCCGTTTACGCTCGAGCCCATGCTCCAGCAGTTGATGCCCTACCTTGTGCAAACGCTGGGTCGCGATAGCGGTGCCGGCTTTACGCTGGAAACCGGCACCACGCTGGCTGCTCACACCGGTACACGGCGCGTTTAAACGCGCTGTGGTCGCCGGCGCTAAAACAGGTACAAAGCACGGCCTCCCCCCGTTAAATTGCACGTACAATGAAATTGCGTCTCGAACATATAACTTAAAACACATAGCGGCCGTGGTCTGTCGCTGACAGGGTGCCTCTTGATCCGCTTTATCTCCGCACCATGACACCGTTGATTGATCCCGACGAGCCGGCGCCCCAGCTTGGCGCCCCACTATCCCTTGCGCGCGACTTTTTCCTGGCACGCCAACCGATCCTGGATCGCTCGCAGGGGCTGATCGCCTACGAATTACTGTTCCGTAGTGCCGCTTCGGGCCCCGCCAATGTGACCGACGATTTGCTGGCTACCGCGTCGGTGATGGCCAATGCGTTCGAACTCGGCATGAATAATGTGGTGGGCAATGCACTGGCTTTCGTCAATATCGATGCTGCCGTGCTGATGAGTGATTTCGTCAAATTTTTGCCGTCCGATCGGGTGATCCTTGAGATACTTGAGACAGTACAGGTCACGCCGGCCGTGATCGAGCGTATCCGTCAACTCGCGCAGGCAGGTTTTCGTTTTGCGCTGGACGACGTGATTGCGACCTCGGCTGACGTGATGGCCGCGTTGCCGGTGGTGACTATCATCAAGATCGATATTCGCGACATGACTTCGGCGGACTTGCGCCGGCTGTCGACCCACTTCAAAAGTGCTGGAAAAAAACTGCTAGCTGAAAAAGTAGAAACGCTGGCTGAATTTGAACAGTGCATGGCGCTCGGCTTCGATTATTTTCAGGGTTATTATTTTGCAAAACCGGTGGTCTTGACCGGTAAAAAATTATCGCCACCGCAGCTGGCAATCATGAACCTGATGGAATTGATCCGTAAAGACGCCGACGGTAACGCCATCGAAAAAACCATCAAGCAGGATGCTTCGCTCGGACTGAATTTGCTGCGTCTGGTGAATACCCCCGGTGCTGGCGTGCTGCACCGGATCGATTCACTAAGTCAGGCGGTGATGGTGCTAGGCCGGCTGCAACTGCAACGGTGGCTGCAAATCCTGTTGTACGCGGAGCCGCGCAAAGCAGTGCGCTCCGTGCCGCCACTGTTGATTCTGGCGACAACCCGCGGTAAATTGCTTGAGCTGATAGCGTCCAGACTGCATCCGGAAAATCGTGCCATGGCCGACAAGGCATTCACGGTTGGAATCATGTCTCTGATGGATGCATTGTTCGGTCAGCCGATGGAAAATATTCTTGAACAGATTTCGGTTGCCGATGAAGTCCGGCAAGCGTTGCTGGAGCGTAGCGGTACCTTCGGTGAAATCCTGAAGCTGGTAGAAGCCCTCGAGCGCATCGAACAAAGCAGTCCGTCGCTGCTACCTGCGTTAGACCAGCTCGGTCTGTCGCTCGAAGAATTGAATGTCTTGCAACTCGAAGCTTTCGAATGGAGTAATTCGATCGCCGGCAGCGCTTGAAGTTGCAAGGTCGCGCTTGGATGGTCCGACACAGCGGACCGCCCATCACTTTTTAGTGCATTACATTATGAATAAAGCTTTTGTCAAAGAGTCTGACAACGACGATGAGGACGAAGTGGGGGCGCTGCCAGCGATCCCGCCTGGCAGCAAAAATTACATGACCCCATCCGGCCACGTCCGCATGAAAGACGAGCTGCTACAGCTGATTGATGTGGATCGGCCGGAGGTGGTGCGGATCGTATCCTGGGCCGCCTCGAATGGAGATCGCTCGGAAAACGGTGACTATATTTATGGCAAGCGACGGCTGCGCGAAATCGATCGGCGCATTCGATTTTTGACCAAGCGACTCGATCTGGCCGAAGTCGTCGAGCCGAGCACGCATCATGGTAGCGATCAGGTATTTTTTGGCGCCACGGTGACCTACCGCAATCACGCAGGTGCCGCACACACAGTGACGATCGTCGGCATCGACGAACTGGACCCCCTGCACGGAAAAATCAGCTGGATTGCCCCGGTAGCGCGCGCCATGACCAAAGCGCACGAAGGTGATTTGGTGTCGTTACAGACGCCGGCAGGGCTGGAGGAACTTGAAATTCTGTCGGTCAGCTATCCTGCTCCGCCGTTGCCGTAGCCGAGTTTGAAAAAATTGGCGCCAACGAAACGGATGCGCCCTAGCGGGCAGCGTGCACCGGATGACCGCGTTCACGTAGGATACGCGCAACGCCCGGAATCCGCCGTACGCTGCGCATCAGCCGGGCCAAGTGCACGCGGTCTTCGATCTGAACGGTAAACCGTAACTGGATCATGAACGCGTCCCGGTCGTCGTCCATGCCGACAAAAGTGATGTTGGCGTCGCATTCGCCGATTTCGGCGGCGACACGGGCCAGCACACCACGTTCATTTTGGACCAACACGACGATACGGCAGTCGAAACGTCGATTCAGGTCGAGGCCCCATTGTACGTCGATCCAGCGCTCCGGTTCTTTGCTGCGCAGTCGTCGTGCCAGATCGCATTCGGGGGTGTGCACTACCAAATCCTGATCGCGTTTCAACTGGCCGATGATATTGTCGCCCGGGATCGGCTGGCAGCATGCACCGAGCTGAACGGCGACGCCGTCGCTGCCATAAATTACCACCGGCTCGCGTTTGCCGACTTGCCCCGTGCCGGCGCTCGTCGGCACCCCTGCGGACTGGCTTTGTGCGCCGTTTTCGATCAAGCCCATGATGTGCCGCGCTACCAGCGCGGCCATGCGTTTGCCGATACCAATGTCGGCATACAGTTCTTCGATTGAGCGGGCGCTGGATTCGTTCAGCAGCCGCTCGGCAGTTGCTGCAGGAATCCTCGGATCAAGATTGAGCGCGGTCAGTGCCTGCGTCAGCAGCAAGGCGCCCAGCTCGGTGGATTCGGACAGATTGATGGTCCGCAGATGATGGCGAATCGCCGAACGTGCCTTGCCGGTGCGCACGAACGCCAGCCAAGTCGGGGTCGGACGCGAGCTGCTGGAGGTAATAATCTCGACGATATCGCCATTGCGCAATTCGGTACGCAGCGGTGCATGTTCATGATTGATGCGCGCAGCCACGGTCTGGTCGCCGATATCGGTATGGATCGTGTAAGCGAAATCAAGCGCGGTGGCGCCGCGTGGAAGCGCGATGATTTTGGATTTCGGCGTGAAAACATACACCGAATCCGGAAACAGGTCGACCTTCACATGCTCCAGAAACTCTGCAGAATCACCGGTCTGAGTTTGAATATCGAGCAACGATTGCAACCAGGCGTGGGTACGTTGCTGTAGGTCGGTCAGACTGCCTTCGTCATCCTTGTACAGCCAGTGTGCAGCCACGCCTGACTCGGCTACGCGGTGCATGTCCTGTGTGCGAATCTGGAACTCTACCGGCGTACCGTATGGTCCGATTAGGGTGGTGTGCAATGACTGGTAGCCATTCAGTTTGGGAATCGCAATGTAGTCCTTGAACTTACCCGGCATCGGTTTGTACAGCGCGTGCAGGGTGCCGAGTGCGACGTAACAGCTGGCAAAGTTATCGACGACGATTCGGAACCCGTAGACGTCCAGCACCTGTGAAAATGATAGATGCTTGCTGCGCATTTTGCGGTAGATGCCAAACAGGGTTTTTTCGCGGCCGTACACCTGCGCCTGAATTCCGGCAGCGAGCAATGTGTTCTTGACCGACTCCATGATTTTGCTGACGACTTCGCGGCGATTGCCGCGTGCCGCCTTCACGGCTTTGCCGAGTGTTTTATAGCGCAGAGGGTACAGATGCGAAAATGACAGGTCCTGCAGTTCACGATAAATATTGTTCAGACCTAGCCGGTGCGCGATCGGCACATAGACTTCCATGGTCTCGCGGGCGATGCGACGGGTTTTCTCTGCGGACATCGCGCCCAAGGTGCGCATGTTGTGCAGTCGGTCGGCCAGCTTAACCAAAATGACG
The DNA here is from genome assembly GCA_043748965.1 of Burkholderiales bacterium. Taxonomy (GTDB): domain Bacteria; phylum Pseudomonadota; class Gammaproteobacteria; order Burkholderiales; family Burkholderiaceae_D; genus Actimicrobium. Next base: position 10,278 of record JAYVEF010000025.1, on the reverse strand, counting down.
CGCACATCGCGTGCCATTGCCAGCAGCATCTTGCGGAAGTTTTCTGCCTGCGCTTCGATCTGGCTCTGAAATTCAATTTTTTCGAGTTTTGACAACCCGTCGACCAGCGTCGCGACCGGCGCGCCGAATCGTTCGATCAGTTCTTCTTTTTTGACGTCCTGATCTTCCATCACGTCGTGTAGCAGCGCCGCCATGATCGCCTGCGCATCGAGTTTCCAGTCCGCGCAAATTTCGGCTACCGCGATCGGATGCGAGATATACGGCTCGCCAGACATACGCATCTGGCCTAAATGCATCTCGTCCGAGAATCGATACGCCTCCTTGACCTTTTTAAGCTCGGCAGGTGATAGATATTCGGCCAGCTTGGCGTTCAAGTGCGACACCGAAGCGACGCCAGGTGCCGACGTAGTCCCGCCGTCAGGCGAATAAAATGTTTCAGGCAATTTTTGAATCAGGCGCTCCGGGGGAACCCGGCCAGCGGGGGTGGAAACTGTCGAATCTGCAGGAGTCAGGTTCATTTCCAGGGGGGTGGTGCGCCAAGGGTGTGTCAAAAAATCAGCAACAGCAAAGTGTGCACATCAGTGCCGATGGAGTCAGGCAGCACACCGTCGGGGAGGCTAGTCATGGCGCCGTCCTCCGGCATAGTCACCTGCTTGATCACCTTGTTTAACTGGGCACTTTCTTGAGCATTTCAATGCCCACTTTGGCCGCCGCGATCTCGCGCAAGGCGATGACGGTCGGCTTGTCGCGCGCATCGACTTTCGGCGTATGCCCCTGCAGCAGTTGGCGGGCGCGGTAGGTCGCGGCTAGCGTTAGCTGAAAGCGGTTCGGGATATGCTTGAGGCAGTCTTCGATAGTGATGCGGGCCATAGGTACTCCTGAAATGTCGGTGTCAATTGGAAGGTGCGTGGATGCCCAGTTGGGCGAACAGGGATACATTACGTGCGGCCTGTTGCGAAAACCGGCAGCGTGTCGATTTGACAATCGCTGTAAGCTCTGACAGAGCAGTCGCAAAGTCTTGGTTAATGATAACATATTCGAAGTCTCCGGCATGGGCGATTTCGCCCCCAGCCGCCAGCAAACGTCTTGCAATCACGTTCGGTGCGTCCTGTCCGCGCTTCATCAGGCGGTCTTCCAGCGCATCGATCGACGGCGGAAGAATAAAGATGCCGACGCCGTTTGGAAACTGCCGCTTAACCTGCTGCGCGCCTTGCCAGTCGATTTCAAGCAAGACGTCGGTGCCGGACTGGATCTGGCCGGCGATCATCAAACGGGAGGTTCCGTAATAATTGCCGTGCACTTCGGCAGACTCCAAAAACTCGCCTGCTTCGCGTCGCGCCAAAAAGTCGGCCGGCGAGGTGAAATAATATTCGCGCCCGTGCGCCTCGCTCGAGCGCGGCGCGCGGGTCGTGTACGAAATCGACAGCTTCAGTGCCGACTCCTGTGCCAGTAACGCGTTGACCAGCGTCGACTTCCCTGCGCCGGAAGGGGCAACCACCATGAACAGGCTGCCGGCAGAAGCGTTTTCGTCGTGCATCCGGACTCCCGGTTTCGAAGCGACCATCGTAGGGACCAATTCATCAGACCATCAAAGGTTAAGGGTACGGTGTTGGGGCACGCACACCGGCTATATCACTCCAGATTCTGCACCTGTTCGCGCATCTGGTCGATCAACAACTTGAGTTCCATTGAGGCGTCGGCCAATTCTTTCAATGCTGCTTTGGAGCCGATTGTATTGGCCTCGCGGTTGAGTTCCTGCATCATGAAGTCGAGTCGTTTGCCGACCTGACCACCCTTGACCAAAATTGAGCGGGTTTCGCTCAGATGCGCAGTCAGGCGCGATAGCTCTTCCGCAACGTCGATTTTGATCCCATACAAGGTGACTTCCTGGCGAACCCGCTCGATGACCTCATCCTGTGACAAAGCGGCGGTCGTGACGGCGTTGCTTTTTTGCAGCGCCAGTCCGAGCGCCTCTTCAAGCCGTTCAATCGATTTTTGTTGAAACTGCTGAATCATTTGTGGCACCAGCGGCGTAATACGGCGCACGATCGCTTCCATTGCCTCGATACGGGTCACCAGCGTTGCCGCCAGTGCCGCACCTTCGCGTTGACGGGAGACGATGAAGCCGTCGAGCGCGTCCTTGATGGCCAGCGCCGCGTCGGTCGGCAGGCTATCCTGCGCCAGTTCGGCTTCTTCAATCACGCCCGGCCAGCGCAGCAATTCGTGCACGGTAAAAGGCGTGGCGGAAGAGATTTGGGCGCGTACCTCTGCCTGCATCAGCGCCAATGCCTTCAGCAGATCCATGTTGATCGCACGGTTCTGCGTGCCGCTGACCTTGCGACCAAAACTGATCCGGCATTCGAGCTTTCCGCGCGTAACGCGGCCGACAATCTCTTCGCGCGCAATCGGCTCGAACGCACGCAAATCGTCGTTGATGCGAAACTGCAGATCAAGAAAGCGCGAGTTGACGCTCTTTAATTCGATGGTTAATGTGCCACCCGATGTTTCACGGGTGATCACGGCATAGCCGGTCATGCTGCTGATTGTCAAAATTCTGTCCTCGGTTGTTCTTTACAAACGCGTGATTTATCCACACAATCAACCAAAAATCGCGACGATGCGCAGAATGATTGATCTGCACGGATGCGACTACCTTGCGAACTGCCGCTAGCAGGACGGCGTCGATTATGAAGATAGAGGTTCGCTCAGTCGAATGCGTTGGATACGTTCACCAGAAGCGACATCGCGCATCGCTTACACTGCCTTAGGAAAACATGGCTGCACAAAACAATGCACCTTTGCCAGACGGACTTGAAATTTCCGGTTATCGCATTGTAAAGAAGATTGCGTCCGGCGGGTTCAGTATCGTCTATCTCGCCTATGACGAGGATGGTAACGCGGTGGCGATCAAGGAATATTTGCCGAGCTCGCTGGCGCTGCGTCAGGCGGGCGAACTGGTGCCGGCCATCTCGCCGGAAAACCTGCCGATTTTTCGGATCGGCCTGAAATGTTTTTTTGAAGAAGGCCGTGCGTTGGCGCGTATCGCGCATCCCAACGTCGTCAGCGTGGTTAATTTTTTTCGCGCCAACGATACCGTGTACATGGTGATGGCGTATGAATCCGGACGCTCGTTGCAGGACCACATCCTGCGCCGGCGCGACAAAGGTGAAAAACCGCTGGTGTCCGAGCGCTTTATTCGCAAGATGTTCAGCCAGGTGATGAACGGTCTGCGCGAGGTGCATACGAATAAGCTGCTGCATCTCGATCTGAAGCCAGCCAACATATATCTACGGGTCGACGGTACCCCGATCCTGCTGGATTTCGGCGCAGCGCGGCAAACCCTGCGTACCGATCTGCCCAAACTTTATCCGATGTACACGCCTGGGTTTGCACCGCCAGAGCTGTATTCCAAAAACGGCAATCTGGGTCCGTGGACGGATATCTACAGCATCGGTGCATCGATGTTCGCCTGCATGGTGGGCGCGCCACCGCAACCGGCCGACCAGCGCAAGGTCGGTGACAAGATGGATGGGCATTTGCGCAAACTTGAAGGCATCTATTCGCCCGAGCTGATTCAGGTGATTCGCTGGAGTTTGATGATCGACCCGCTGGAACGTCCGCAAAGTGTGTTCGCACTGCAGAAGGCATTGCTTGAGCCGGTGCCCGAAAAGAAAGTCGCCGATTCGATCGAGGCGGCGCTAAGCAGGGTCAAAGGAATGTTCAGCGGCATAGGCAAACGCATCGTGCGTAGTCCCGCCACCATCCAGGAAAATTCGCGTTAACCGGTACCACCCGATCACGTTTATCCTTTACGCTCCATTTACGCGAATAGACCTCACCACACACCATGCGATTCTCTGTCTATCAGGAAAGCCACATCGGCGGCCGCAAGGTCAATCAAGACCGGATGGGCTACAGTTTTACGCGCGACGCGCTGCTGCTGCTGCTGGCTGACGGCATGGGCGGGCACTTGCAGGGTGAAGTCGCTGCCACGATTGCGATGCAGACGGTAGGCTCGCTGTTTCAGCAAAATGCCAGTCCGTACGTCAAGAAGCCGGAGCGCTTTCTTGAAGACAGTTTTTTCGCGGCACATCGTGAAATCCATCGCTACCGCGCCATCAACAATCTGCCGGAGACGCCGCGCACCACGATCGTCGCCTGCCTCATACAGCACAACACCGCGTTCTGGGCCCACTGCGGCGATTCGCGCCTGTACTGGATGCGCGATGGACAGATTCTGGCATGTACCCGTGACCACTCGCGCATTGAAACCTTGATCGCACAGGGTCGCGCCGATCCATCGGAACGCTCGACCCACCCCGACCGCAACAAGCTGTTCAATTGTCTCGGTGCGCCGAACATGCCGATCGTTGAAATTTCGCGTCGCGCCAGTTTGCAGGCTGGCGACGTGATGTTGCTGTGTTCAGATGGCCTGTGGGGCGTGCTGCCCGATCACATACTGGCGCAGCAGCTGCAAAACAATACGATTGTGCGCGCGGTGCCGGAATTGATCAGTACCGCCACTGGCATTGGTGGCAAAAATGGTGACAATGTCACAGCGCTGGCGATGATGTGGGAAAGCGGCAGCAGCGTTTCGGACGCGCACACCATTACCACTAACGTATTGCCGGTCGGCACTGTCACCACGACCATCCAGTCGCCGCGTCACGCCGATTCGGAGCCAAGCGACAGCTTTGACGAAAACGAAATTGAAAAAGCCATCGAAGAAATTCGCGGTGCAATCGAAAAATCTTCCCGAATCACCTCCAGGAATTAAACCCTCATGCAGTTTGAAAAACGCCCCAGCGGCCGCGCCGTGGATGCCCTGCGTCCCGTGCATATCACACGCCACTACACTCGCCACGCCGAAGGTTCGGTGTTGATCGAATTCGGCCACACCAAGGTAATTTGTACCGCCAGCATCGAAGATAAAGTGCCGGGCTTCTTGAAGGGCAAAGGGCAGGGCTGGATGACCGCCGAGTACGGCATGTTGCCGCGCTCGACACATACCCGGATGGACCGCGAAGCCGCCAGAGGCAAGCAGTCCGGACGTACTCAGGAGATTCAGCGATTGATCGGACGGTCACTACGTGCTGCGTTCGATCTGACCGCCTTCGGTGAGCGCACGCTGCATCTGGACTGTGATGTGATCCAGGCAGACGGCGGCACCCGAACCGCGGCGATTTCAGGCGCGATGGTCGCGGCACACGATGCGTTTTCCGGGCTGGTGCATGCCGGAGTATTGACTTTTATGCCAGTAAAACATTTCGTCGCGGCGATCTCGGTAGGCGTCTATCTGGGCGAGCCGGTACTGGACCTCGATTACGATGAAGACTCACGGTGCGATACCGACATGAATGTCGTGATGACCGATAGCGGACATTTTATTGAAGTGCAGGGTACGGCAGAAGGCGCAGCGTTCGATCGCGCTACCATGAATCGGCTGCTCGACTTGGCGCAGGGCGGGATTATGGAACTGATCGCACTGCAAAAGTACGAACTGAGTGTGGTCGCTGCAGCTGGCGCCATATCCGGCTAACGCAAAGACACCATGGAACGCTCCGCAATCGGCAACCAAACTGTGGTGCTGGCCTCGAATAATCCGGGTAAGCTCGCCGAATTTAGGGCCTACCTGCTGCCGTTGGGATTCGACCTGCGTTCCCAGAATGAATTTAACGTTCCGGAAGCTGCCGAGCCCCATCGCACGTTTGTTGAAAACGCCCTGGAAAAAGCCCGGCACGCAGCGCGCCTGACCGGCCTGCCGGCACTGGCCGACGACTCCGGTGTCTGTGCCAATGCGCTGGGTGGCAAGCCCGGCGTAGATTCAGCGTATTACGCAGGCGTGCCAAAATCTGACGTTAAAAATAACCAGCAGCTGATCGCCAACCTGGAGTTGCATTCGGACAAGTCAGCCTATTATTATTGCGCGCTGGTTTACCTGCGCCACGCCGACGACCCCCAGCCGGTGATCGCCGAGGGCCGCTGGGACGGCAGTATTGTGGCGGTTCCGTCAGGTACCGGCGGCTTTGGTTACGATCCGTATTTTTACATCACGGAACTGCAGTGCAGCGCTGCCGAGCTTAACCCTGAAGAAAAAAATCGCCGGTCGCACCGGGGTCAGGCGCTGCGCGCATTGATCGACAAACTTCGATGATCCCAATCCGGCTGATTCCATCGGCCCCGGCGGCACCAGATGGTGGTGTTGCCGCGGCAGATGCCGCTGCTGCTGCGAATGTCTACTTGCGCCCAGGGATTTTGAATCTGCAGACACTGCCGCCGCTTGCGCTTTACATCCATTTTCCATGGTGCGTCAAAAAATGTCCGTACTGTGATTTCAATTCCCACGAAGTGCAAGGCGAACTGCCGGAAGGTGCCTACCTTGACGCCCTGCGCGCCGATCTCGAAAGTGCCTTGCCGTTGATATGGGGACGCAAAATCTATTCGGTCTTCATCGGTGGTGGCACGCCCAGCCTGTTGTCGGCGGCCGGTCTGGATCGATTGATGTCGGACGTGCGCACCTTGCTGCCGCTGGACGGTGCTGCCGAAATCACGATGGAGGCCAATCCCGGCACCTTCGAAGCGGAAAAATTTCGTTCCTACCGCGCCAGTGGCATCAACCGCCTGTCGATCGGGATTCAAAGCTTCAACCCGCAGCATTTGCGCGCGTTAGGACGGATCCATGACGACACCGAAGCGCGGCGCGCAGTCGAGATCGCACAGCGTACTTTCGACAATTTCAATCTGGACCTGATGTATGCCTTGCCAGCGCAATCACTTGCCGAAGCAGCCATCGACCTGAGCACCGCCTTGTCATTTGCGCCGCCGCATCTCTCGCTGTACCACTTGACGGTGGAGCCGAATACCTACTTCGCGAGTTTCCCCCCCGCCGTGCCGGACGACGATCTGAGCGCGGAAATGCAGGACATGATTCAGGCCGGGATGGCAACGGCCGGGTATCAGCACTACGAAGTTTCAGCCTTTGCGCAACCGGGCCGGCAATCGCGTCATAACCTCAACTACTGGCAATTCGGCGACTATCTTGGTATCGGCGCGGGAGCGCATTCGAAGTTGTCGTTTCCGCACCGCGTGATCCGGCAGGCCCGCTTCAGGCAACCCAAGGCCTACATGGACAGGATGACACGTGGCAGCGCCATCGAGCAGGAAAACGAAATAACCCGAGCTGACCTTGGGTTTGAATTCATGCTCAACACCCTGCGACTGACGAATGGGTTCGATGTCAACCTTTTCGTGGAACGGACCGGCCTCAGTCTGAACGCGGTGGAGGTGTCATTGACGCGGGCCGAAACCAAAGGGCTGTTGTATCGCGATCACAAGGTAATCAAGCCGACAATGCTTGGGCAGCGATTTTTGAATGATTTGCAGCAAATATTTTTGAACGAATAGAAGGTCTGCCCGTCCAAAACGTGTCCTTGATGCTGCAAGATTGGCAACTAAAATTTTTTGGTGCAATTTTGTAGCAATAAAACGACATGCCTCCCGAGAATGCACCGGTAAGGTGCTGTGCACTGCACCATGTTTTCTCTTTTTTGTTATCATTCAGTCTCTAAAAAAAGCATCAAGCGAAACTTCGCAATTGCGATTCAGGGATCCAACTCCTTTCCACTTCCGAGAAAACACATGAAAAAACTTTTAATCGCTACTGCACTGATCGCCGCTTCCGGCGCAGCCATGGCTGAAGGCGCCTACATCGGCGGCAACATCGGTTCGTCACATTCGAATCTGGACTGTGCTGGCACCACCAGCTGCAGCAACAACGGTACCGGCGTGAAAGGTTTTGTTGGCTACTCCTTCAACGAGATGTTCTCGATGGAAGGTACGTACTATGACCTGGGCAAAGCATCTGCCAGCATCAGTGGCGCCGACCTGGACCTGAAGACCACCGGCTTTGGCGTGCGTGGTTTGGTTAGTGTTCCGTTCAACAAGGATTTCTCAGGTTTCGCTGCTCTGGGTATCAACCGCATGAAGTCCAACGGCACAGTGAATTCTGGCAGCTTTTCCGGCTCGACCAGCTCGACATCAACCAAGCCATCGTTCGCGCTCGGCGTCGACTATGCGCTGTCACCAGTCCTGAAACTGCGCGGTGAAGTCGAAACCATGCGTGTCGATGCACCAGCATCAAGCGGCAACTACGACATCCGGATGGTGTCGGTTGGCCTGAAATACCAATTCTGATTTTTTCAGGATATAAAAGGCCCGCTGATGTCGAGCGGGTTTTTTTTCGTGCAGAATTTCCCGCTGTAGCTATTAGCAGCTTTGTTTATAAGTGGTGGGGGGGGCTCCGCAAATCCGCGTCATGTCTCTTTTAAGAAATATTTCTTTTGTGATAAAGTATTTTAATCCTAATTCTATGGACAGTAGCGACTATGATTTTTGCCAATTATCGACGTGCCACCCTGCTATCAATCAGTCTTTTTCTGTGCACTACCCATGCACAAAGCGTAACGCTTGCTTCGACTCCCTATCCGGGCATGTTGAATCTGAGCGTTGACCTGACCGATGCCGCCCGCAAGATCTACCGGGTGCGCGAAATCATCCCGGTGCAAACTGGCGCCCTGACGCTGCACTATCCGAAGTGGATTCCCGGGGAGCACGGACCGACCGGTCCAATCGACGGCATCGCCGGTCTGAAGATTACGGGCAACGGTAACCGTATTGCATGGCGCCGCGATCTGCTCGACATGTTTTCGCTCAACCTCGACATCCCTGCCGGCATCACCACCCTGAACCTGGAGTTTGAATTCCTGTCGCCGGTCGACAGTGGCGCGTTCGGCGCGGGGGTCTCTGCCACGCCGCGCATGGCGATCCTGGAATGGAATCAGGTCCTGTTCTATCCATCGGGCTATCCGACCGCGCAGATTGCGATTACGCCAAGCATCAAGGTCCCGCCGGGGTGGGGTATCGGTACCGCACTACAACAGACCGGCAGCAGCGACGGTATACGCTTCAAACCGGTCAGCGTGGAAGAGCTGGTCGACTCGCCAGTCGCAACCGGCAAGTATTTCCGCAGGATCGATCTGGCGCCAGGGGCGACCCCGAGCGTACATCTGAACTTGGTTGGCGACCGCGCCGAGAACCTTGCCATCAGCGATTTGCAGATCCAGCAGCATCAGGCACTGGTCAAGCAGGCATCGGCCCTGTTCGGCGCGCAGCACTACGATCATTACGATTTTCTGCTGGCGCTATCGAAGAATACCAATCACTTCGGCCTCGAACATCATCAGTCGAGTGATAACCGCACTACCTCCGATTTTTTCACTTCGCCGACCGCATACCTGACCGATCCGAGTCTGCTGCCGCATGAATACGTGCATTCGTGGAACGGCAAGTTCCGCCGTCCAGCAGGTCTGGTAACACCGACTTTCGCCGTGCCGATGAAAGCCGAATTACTCTGGGTGTACGAAGGCATGACCAACTACCTCGGCGAAGTATTGTCGGCGCGCGCAGGCATGTGGACGCCCGAACAGTACCGCGATGTACTGGCAATCACCGCTGCCGAAATGTCGCACCGGCCGGGGCGCACCTGGCGACCATTGCGCGATACTGCCGACAACGCCCAGCTACTGTACGGCGGCTCGGCGGCTTGGGCGAATTATCGCCGCTCGGTCGACTTCTATCCGGAAGGCTCGCTGGTCTGGCTCGACATCGACACGCGCATCCGCGAAATGTCGAGTGGTACTCGGTCACTCGACGATTATCTGCGGATCTTCTATGGCAACGACAGTGCTTTCGCCAAGACTAGTCACGACGTGAAACCCTACGAATTGTCTGAAGTGATCAACACATTAAATACAGTTCAACCCTACGACTGGGCAGGCTTTCTGGCGAATCGCACCGACTCGGTAGACGAGAATGCGCCGCTGGAAGGGATAACCCGCGGCGGCTGGAAGCTGGTGTACACCGATACACCGACCGAAATTTTCAAGGCGAATCAGAAAGAGCACAAGAAGATGAACCTGATGTATTCGCTTGGCTTCATTGTTGCCACTGAGCGCGATCAGGGCAAGCAACCGGGTGACGTGATCGATGTGCTGTGGAATAGTCCTGCGTTCGAAGCTGGCCTCACGCCTGGCGCGAAGATCCTCGCCATTGATGGCGAAGAGTTCGATCCGGACCTGCTCGAAGCGGTGATCAAGCGGGCCCAGCGGGACCGCGCACCGATTGAACTGAGCGTGCAGAACGGCGCGTATTTCACAACGCTCCACATTCAGTATGCAGGGGGCCCAAAATACCCGCGTCTGGAACGACTGCCAGGCAAGA
>JAYVEF010000024.1:0-6828 GCA_043748965.1 Burkholderiales bacterium | reverse complement strand
ACCGGACCACTTTGCTGGAAGAGTCTCCAGCGGTGATGACAAAACAGCTTCTGGCGGTTCTGTCACAGGAGGAGCGCGCGGTCGCTGTCGGTTTGCTGGGCTATCCCAAAGGCAGTATCGGGCGCCTGATGACGCCGCAGTATGTCGCTGTCGAGCAGCAATGGAGCGTTCGCCAGGTGCTCGATCACGTGCGCGAACATGGCACCGACAGCGAAACTCTGAGTGTACTTTACGTGATTGATGATCAGGGCAAACTGATTGACGACATCCGTGTACGGGAATTCTTGCTGGCACCGCCGGATCGACTGGTATCGCAAATCATGGATAACCGCTTCGTCGCACTGTCTGCAACCAACGCCGCCGAAACCGCAGTGACAGTGTTTCTCGCGGAAGATCGCAAAGCGTTACCGGTAACGGATTCAGCCGGAATTTTGATCGGCATCGTGACGATCGATGATGTCCTGAAAATTGCCGAGAGCCGGGCCACCGCGGAAATTCAACGCGTCGGTGGTACCGAGGCGTTGGATGGGCCTTATATGGCAACTGGCTTCTGGCGCATGATCAAAAAGCGTGGTGGTTGGTTGGTACTGCTGTTTTTGGGCGAGATGCTGACTGCGACGGCGATGTCATTTTTTGAGGGAGAAATTCAAAAGGCGGTAGTGCTGGCGCTGTTTGTACCGCTGATTATTTCGAGCGGTGGAAATTCGGGCTCCCAAGCCACCACACTGATCATTCGTGCATTGGCGATCGGCGAGGTGAAATTGCGCGACTGGTGGCGTGTGATGCGGCGCGAAGTGTTGTCTGGCCTAGTGCTGGGGTCGATTTTAGGCGTGATCGGATTCTTCCGGATCGCGGCGTGGTCGATGTTTTCGACCATCTACGGGCCGCACTGGCTGCTGGTGGGATTGACGGTTGGCGTATCGCTGATCGGCATCGTCATGTGGGGCACGCTGGCTGGATCGATGTTGCCGTTCCTGTTACGCCGGGTCGGCTTTGACCCGGCAACCTCATCGGCACCGTTCGTGGCGACACTGGTAGACGTGACGGGGCTGGTGATTTATTTCAGCGTGGCATTTTTGTTTTTGAAAGGGTCACTGTTATAGAGAGCCGATGAAGCGGTGGGACGCGCCTCGAAGAATTTTGCCGCAATAGCACGTGCAGGCAAACCGCACCGATGCGTGCGCGCTATCGTTTCACTGCTTCTTGTGGATCAACTTCGGTCAAATGCACCTGCACTACCGGCTGTCGTGCTCGAAATAACCAGAAGCGCTGCCAGTCGTCGCCGGGTCGCGCGCCCTCCCAAATTTTTTCCCATTTGACCGGATCAACCACGGCGTTGCCGATCGGTACGTATCCCTGCATCAATAAAGTATTGCAGTCGGCGTTGGGCAAAATCTCACGACGCGCCGTGACGCGCCCTGCCACATAGTGAAGCATGGCTCGCTCGCTCTCTCCGAGGCCGAGACTGGCGACACAGTTGATGCCGGAAGGCCAGGGAATGTCTCCAAACACGGAGCGGTAACTTTTGCCGTAATCGAGCCACGGCATCAGCAAGCTCGACAGGAGTGCCCAAGTCAGAGTCAGACCGGTGAGCCAGGTGGTGAGTCCCCTGCCCGGCATTTTGGCGAACAGGCGGGTGGCGATCAGGGCACCAGCGGTGACTAGTAATGCAGCGGCAAAAGTCCAGGGCTCAAAGTCCGGTTCAAAATCGCCTGGCAGGACACGTAGCAACCAGCGCCAGATCGGCGGCGCGTCGGTGACCATCATGACACCCCATACGGTCCAGATTAGCACTGCAAGAAGTCCAAACAACACCATGCTGGCGCGGGCCCAGACCAGATCGACGCGGCGACTGATCGCAAACACCGACGCCGCCGCCATGATTGCCAGCGGTATCAGCAACGGCAGTGCATAAATCGCTCGGACTGATTCCGAAGTAATCAAAACTGCCATCGGCACCGCAAACGCCACCAACGCATATTGAATCCCGGCGTGCGAGAAGACCAGTCGGCGTTGATACCAGAGCGCGAATGCCGCCAATGGTAGTGCCGGGAAGGTGAACCATGGCAGCGTTTGCCACCAGAACCCAGGCGGATGCTCGGTGCCGTTATGCACTGCTGAAAAACCGAAGAAACGACCAAAATTGTTATCCCAGAACCAGACATGGAACAATGTCGGAGCACGCAAATACAGCAGCGTCGGCCAAATCAGCAGAAACGGCAGGGCCGCTGCAAGCGCAATTAGCAGACCGCGGACATACCCCCGCTGCCGCCACTGCGCGAAGCAGGCTGGCAACAGCACGGCCGTCAGCCCAATGACGGCAGGCCCCAAAATACCTTTGGACAAAAAGCTCACGCCGGTGCCGATCCCAAGCAGAATTCCGCCAACCGTTGAGCGCTGCAAAATTTTCGAATAGCCCCATGCCGAGAGCGCAAACCCAGTCAGCAAGGGCACATCCGGCATCATCATATGGGTCTGCGTCAGCGTGCCGAGACAGGCCAGCAACAACAATGGCGCATAGCGCCCGACACCCGAGCCCCACCAGGCTCGCGTGGCAGCCGCGACCGCCCAGATCGTCACCAGCATGAAAAATCCCGATGCCATGCGGGCTGCGTCGGGCTCACCCATCCAACCTGACAGCAGACGCATGAAACCACCAGCGACCCAGTAATAAAGAGGTGGTTTTTCCATGAACGGCTCACCACCGACGATGGGAATCAGCCAATTACCGCTGACGTCCATGGTGTGGATTACGCCGAATACATAGGCTTCATCGGCTTTCCATGGATCGTGCCCGGTCAGTCCAAAAAATACGAAAACCAGAATCAGCAATATAAACGGCGCCAGTTCAAGCGCGCGCTCGGTATGTCGGCGCGTCCAGTTGGTGTACCAAGCTGGCGCCAGCGCCGAGGAGCGGTCATGAAAAATGGCAGGCTGCATTGTCAAAAACTTTCAAACACCCAAACGCGGTCACGGCAAATATAAGAGATCACCGAAGATTGTAACAAAGTGTTTACATTCGAGTCCACTAAGCGCGAAGGCGTTCGCACAGCGGGCAAGCAATCGCCGCATTGTGTGCCAAAGCTGTCATAATTACGCCCTTCCCCGATCTCACCGCTTCAATCCAACTGTATCCGCACGCCTATGGAATCCCCAAAAAACCTGTTCGCCTACCCGTCGCACCGCAACAATGCGACCAAGCCTGCGCCATTCTTGCCGATGTCACGTGCCGAAATGGACGTATTAGGGTGGGACACTTGTGATGTGATCCTGGTCACCGGGGACGCTTATATTGACCATCCAAGTTTTGGCATGGCATTGATCGGCCGCCTGCTGGAGGCGCAGGGCTTTCGGGTGGGCATCATCGCGCAACCCGACTGGCTGTCAGCTGAAGCATTTCGGGTTCTGGGCAAACCGAATTTGTATTTTGGCGTCACCGCCGGCAATATGGACTCGATGGTCAACCGGTACACGGCCGATCGAAAAATTCGCTCTGACGATGCCTATACGCCCAACGGCGAGCCGAACAAGCGGCCCGATCGTGCTTTGGTAGTGTATGCCCAACGCGCTCGTGAAGCCTACCCCGAGGCAAATGTGGTGATCGGTAGCATCGAAGCGAGCCTACGCCGTATCGCCCACTACGACTACTGGTCGGACAAGGTCAGGCGCTCGGTTCTGCCAGACTCCAAAGCCGACATTTTGTTGTTCGGTAACGCTGAGCGTGCATTGGTAGCATTAACCCACCGCATCGCTGCGGGCGAACCCATCAAAGAAATCCGCGATTTGCGCGGTACTGCATTCATGGTCTCGCGTGGCTGGCTGCCTGCCGACGACTGGAGCGAATCGAATTCTACGCGGGTCGACACGCCAGGTCGTGTCGAGGCGCACCCTGACCCGTATGAAATGAAGACCAAGGAGCCAACCAGTTGCGGTACTGCCGACCCCGGGGTCTCAGCAACCGCAGTAGAAAAACCAGTCCTGATTCTGAGCCGGGCGGAACGCCAGGCGGCGCTCAAAGAGATACGGAACAAAACTGTGATACGCCTGCCTGCCTACGATACGATCAAGGATGATCCGGTCCTGTACGCGCATGCCTCGCGGGTGTTCCATCTGGAATCGAATCCAGGCAATGCACGGGCGCTGGTGCAAGGTCACGGTGAGCGTGACGTCTGGTTGAATCCACCGCCGCTGCCACTGGCGATGGACGAGATGGACGGCGTCTACGACATGGCCTACGCACGTGCGCCGCATCCAAGTTACGGCAAAGCTAAAATCCCGGCATGGGACATGATCCGGTTTTCGGTGAACATCATGCGTGGCTGTTTTGGCGGGTGTACGTTCTGTTCCATTACCGAGCACGAAGGGCGAATTATTCAGAGCCGGTCCGAGCCGTCGATCCTGCGCGAAATCGAACTGATCCGCGACAAGACGAAAGGATTTACCGGTACGATTTCCGATCTGGGCGGGCCGACAGCGAACATGTACCGGCTGGCCTGCAAGGAAAAAACCATCGAAGAATCCTGCAGACGACTATCTTGCGTGTACCCGACTATTTGCTCCAATCTCGGCACTGATCATAGCAAGCTAATCCAGTTGTACCGCAAGGCGCGCGCTATCCCGGGTGTTAAAAAAATTCTGATCAGCTCGGGTTTGCGCTATGACCTGGCAGTGCGTTCTCCCGAATACGTCAAGGAACTGGTCACGCACCATGTCGGCGGCCTGCTTAAAATTGCGCCCGAACATTCCGAAGAAGGACCGTTGTCGAAGATGATGAAGCCCGGCATGGGCGCTTACGACAAGTTCAAGGAACTGTTTGAAAAGTATTCGAAGGAAGCCGGCAAGGAACAGTACCTGATTCCCTACTTTATCGCGGCCCACCCAGGCACCACCGACGAAGACATGCTGAATCTGGCGTTGTGGCTCAAAAAGAATAATTTCAGACTGGACCAAGTGCAGACCTTCATGCCGACGCCAATGGCACTGGCGACGACCATGTACCACACCCGCAAGAATCCGTTGCGCAAGGTAACTGCCGATTCGGAGATCGTCGAAACCGTTCGTACCGGTAAAGTACGCAAGCTGCATAAAGCGTTCTTGCGCTATCACGACCCCGAAAACTGGGAAATCATCCGCGATGCATTGCAGCGCATGGGCCGCGCCGATCTGATTGGCAGCGCTGAACGCCATCTGGTGCCGCGACATGCCGCCCCAACCGCGGGTTTGATGGCGCTGGAACGACGCCGCGAGACACCCGGACCGGACCAGCTGGCCAAAAGGTTTGGTCAAAACAAACCACGCGCGGGCGCCGCAGTGGTGCGCACGCCGACCGCAACGGTGCGGCCTGGAAGCTCGCCCAGAGCGGCTAACCGGAACCCGGTTGGAACGACGCGCTCGGGGCGCAGTAAATAGCCTAATGATGCGGGCGAATTGTCAACAGCGTGTTTTTAAAAGCGCTCGTATCCTGCCAGATAGCGCCACTGACCGAGCGCCAGCGCTCCCATCGAAATCCGCCCGAGTCGAATGCGCTTGATTGACATTGCCTGCAATCCGATCTGCTCACACAGGTAAGCAATCATCCCGCGTTCGGCACCCTTGAGCGCAAAACGCAGCCGATGTTCGCTTTGCCAACTGACTTTGCACGACGCCAGCGGTTTGCCGTTCCAGCGCACGCCTTGTTGTAATAACGTCAAACCGTCAGGCATCATGGTGCCGGTTACCTCCACTACGAACTCCTGTTCGATCCGGCTGGTTTCGGTCAGCAGCTTGCGCACAATCCGCCAGTCTTGCGTGAGCACTACCAGCCCGCTGGCGCTGTCTTCGAGTGCGGTGGTGAGCGTTAAACCGCGCGCGTGGCAGCGTAAAAATCGCATTCCGCTCCGATCGTCCTCTGCAAGGTTCGCCGCCACGATCCATTCCTTGTGCGGTTCGATGAGGTCCGTGGTGCACGCACCAGCAGGCTTGTGCAGCAGCAAGGTGACTGGTTCCACCGGTTGTAGCACCGCGCCAGGCAGCAAGGCAACCTGTTGTGACGACTCGACGCGCGCACCAGGTTCTTCGGTGACGACGGTATCAACGGTAACCCAGCCGCCTTCGATATATTGCTCGGCTTCGGTGCGTGAGCAGCCCAGCTGTTCTGCCACGCGTCGGTTCAAACGTACGGACGATTTCATTGCAGCGTAACGATCATGAGTGATATTGTCCAGATTATTGCGTAAGGTGATCGCAGCGAACGCGACTGTTATGGTACGGGCGCATTGTACTTGGGCGCCAGTCGAAAACTTCAAGAGCACGGGTGTTTTGAGGCACTCGGACGTCTTGGCTGGTTAAACCAATGCACAGCGTTGCATCACCACCAGACTATTTACATCCATCTGTTTTCCAGGAGATCGTATGTCGCCCGCTTCTACCCTGACCTATCGGCATCGATTGCCGGTACGTCTGATGCACTGGATAAACGTGCTGTGCCTGACCATCTTGTTCATGAGCGGGCTACACATATTTAATGCTCATCCCACGCTAAATTGGGGTGCATCGTCCTACAGCCAACGTGCCGCGGTACTCGACATCAGTGCCGCTGAAGGCGACGACAACGAAGAAGACGACACCGCTGTATCGGCGAAACCAGTCGTCCGTGGCAGTACCACGATTTTCGGCCATGAATTTGATACCACCGGGTTTCTGGGAGCCCGCCTGAAGGCCGACGGCAGCACGGACACCAACGCGTTCCCGCTTTGGCTGACAATACCGGGTTCGTACTCATTGGCCGAAGCGCGCAGCTGGCATTTCTTTTTTGCGTGGTTGTTCGTGGTCAACGGTGTGCTGTACCTG
>JAYVEF010000023.1:0-6842 GCA_043748965.1 Burkholderiales bacterium | reverse complement strand
CGTCAAACGAAGCCATGATGACCCGTGCGGTTTGCGGTTTTGGAATCAACTTAACGGTGACTTCGGTGACGAGACCGAGCATCCCTTCGGAGCCGATAAAGACAGCCAGCAGATCGAGCCCGGGCGCGTCCAGTGCACTGCTGCCAAGTTCGACGATCTCGCCCTCGATGGTGACGATCCGCACGCGCAGCACGTTGTGTACGGTCAGGCCATATTTGAGACAGTGCACGCCGCCGGAGTTTTCGGCCACATTGCCGCCAATGGTGCAGGCGATTTGCGACGATGGATCGGGGGCGTAATACAGGCTGTGCGGCGCGGCCGCATCTGAAATCGCCAGATTACGCACGCCCGGCTGAACCACTGCGGTGCGGGCAATCGGGTCGAGCGCGAGGATGCGGTTCAGCTTGGCCGTCGATAGCACCAGGCCATCGGCAATTGGCATCGCGCCGCCCGACAGTCCGGTACCAGCGCCCCTGGGGACGATCGGCAGTCGCAGTGACTGGCACATCTGCAGGATGGCAACGATTTGCGATTCGGTTTCCGGCAGGACGACCACCATCGGCATTTGCCGGTAAGCGGCCAGCCCGTCACATTCGTAGGGCCGTGTGTCCTCATCATTGAACAGCACACAGTGCTGGGGCAACAGATGAAGCAGTGCGTCGACAACTTCGCGCTGGCGGGCTGCTGTATAGGGCAATTCGGCAAGTGCGTTCATGGCAGGAAAATCCAGTCTAACGATCATGCGCTATCTTAGTGGATCCGGTCGCATCGCCGTTTGAAAAACGTTACGTCCCGGGGTGAATAATTTTCAGGCTACCTGATCAAAGTATTGCTGCAGAACCAATAGTCGAGGTCAGGTCCTGCCCGAACGCCGCCATTAGCCAGTCGACAAACAAGGCTACCTCGGGCCGCTGGGTGACCGCCTGTTCGTAGACGCAATAATAAGCGTGGGGCGGCGATATCAGCACCACGTCGAACAGGCGCACAATATCGCCACGGGCGATCATCGCCTCGCCAAAGTGCTGGCGCGTCAAGCCGACGCCGTGCCCGTAACGGATCGATTCAAGCAGCAGTCCGAGGTCATCGACGCGCAAGCCGGCGACCGGCTCCGGCCAATCCAGACCCGCGGCTTCGAACCACGGTTGCCAGGGTTCCAGCGCCGAGCGCAACAAGTTAGCTTTACGCAGGTCGGCGGGGTTGGCAATACCACCAATTTTTTTCAGGTAGTCCGGGCTGGCAACCGCGAACACCGGCTCCTCAAACAATTTTCGGGTGACGATATTGGGATATTTGCCCGCGCCAAAACGGATTTCGACATCGCTCTCCGACAGACTCAGGTCGTACAACGGCACCGACAAAAACAGCTCAAGCGAAATCTGCGGATGCAGGGTTATGAATTCAGCCAGACGCGGCACCAGCAGATATCGCGCAAACGTGGGCGGCACGGTGATCTTGACCCGCGGCAGCTGTGCCACGCCACGCGACGGCATTGGAAAATCATTCAATGCCTGCAACGCACCGCGCACCACCTCCAGATAGCGCCGGCCGAATTGCGACAGCGCAATGGTACGACTGTCGCGTAGAAACAGCCGTTCGCCTACGAAGTCTTCTAGCAACCGAATCCGGTGCGACAACGCCGATGGCGTGATGCAAAGCTCATCGGCAGCCTGCGCAAACGAGCTGAACCGAGCCGCCGCTTCGAACGCGGAGAGCGCGTGTACAGGGGGAAGTCTGGATGCCATGGGTGCCTGCCTGCATGCGTTGAAAAAATTTGGACCCGGTGATTCACCGACGACTTGCCAGAGAATAATTTTGCCAGGGTTCAGCATATTCTGCAGACCGAGCGCGTGCATGCGATTTGCGGATTCAGCTGCGTGTTGCAGGCGGGGCGTCCGCGCGCGCCACGAGGTCTAGCTATTTACTGATTCTACTCTGCACTAAATTGCTGCGGTCAGCGGCTGGATTTTGTCGTATCCTCACGCACTCGACGACCTTCAAGGACCAACCACTATGGGCAACCGACTTTCAAAAATCGCTACTCGCACCGGGGACAACGGCACCACCGGTCTGGGCGATGGCAGTCGCGTCGACAAGGACGCCTTGCGGGTGCATGCGATGGGCGATGTCGACGAACTCAATTCGCATGTCGGATTGCTCCTTTGTGAAGAACTCCCGGCAGCATTGCGCGAAGAATTGATTTCGATCCAGCATGACCTGTTCGACATGGGCGGCGAACTGTGCATCCCCGGATACAGCATGATTACGGATGCGCAGGTGGCACGGCTCGATTCCCTGCTCGAAAAATACAATGCAGACCTGCCGCCGCTGGAGGATTTTATTTTGCCGGCAGGCTCGCGTGCGGCAGCGCAGGCGCATGTCTGCCGCACCGTCTGTCGCCGCGCCGAACGCGCGATCGTCAGTCTGGGCAAAACCGACACACTGAACGTTCATCCGCGTCAGTACATGAACCGGCTATCGGATTTGCTGTTCGTATTGTCACGGGTGCTGAACCGGTTTGGCGGCGGTAGCGATGTGCTCTGGCAAAAAGGTCGGGTACGCGACTGAATGCACAGATCGTACCCGCTATGCCGACACCGGTAGCAGTGTTTTTGGGTTTGGGCGCGTCGCCGACCGAGTCAGACTAGGCAGCTTCGCTGCCAGCACTTGTCAGGAAATTACCGGCTCACTACCAGCCGCGGCTCGCCCACCAAGAACCGTTCGGTAATCGATGCTGCAATGCCGCGTGCATCGAGTCCGCACCCCGCCAGCAATTGCGCAGTATCGCCATGATCGATGAACCGGTCCGGCAAACCCAAATGAAGGATCGGCCTGGTGATCCCGGCGTCAGCCAGTGCTTCGGCTACCGCCGCGCCGGCGCCACCCATGATCGCGCCTTCTTCGACCGTCACGAGGACATCATGCGACAACGCCAGTTGCCTGACCAGTTCGGTATCCATCGGTTTGACGAAGCGCATGTTGGCGACCGTTGCGTTCAGGCCGTCGGCTGCCACAATGCTAGGAGCAACCATGGTGCCAAAGGCAAGGATGGCGATGCGCTCACCCTGGCGGCGGACTTCGCCTTTTCCGAAAGGCAGCTCGATCAGCTCTGGCGCGATTGCCGCTCCGATACCGGCGCCGCGCGGATAGCGCACCGCTGCAGGACCGTTGTATCGATACGCCGTGGTCAGCATCTGGCGGCATTCGTTTTCGTCCGATGCTGCCATCACCACCATATTCGGAATACAACGCAAAAACACCATGTCGTAATTGCCGGCGTGGGTCGCGCCGTCGGCGCCGACCAGACCGGCGCGGTCGAGTGCAAACGTAACGTCCAGATTCTGTAACGCGACATCATGGATCAGTTGGTCGTAACCGCGCTGCAAAAAGGTCGAGTAGATCGCCAGCACCGGCTTCAGACCTTCTGTCGCCATCCCGGCGGCGAAAGTCACCGCATGCTGCTCCGCGATGCCAACATCGTAGTATCGCTCCGGAAACTCCTGCTCGAAACGCACCATGCCCGAGCCTTCGC
Organism: Burkholderiales bacterium; assembly: GCA_043748965.1. Classification (GTDB taxonomy): domain Bacteria; phylum Pseudomonadota; class Gammaproteobacteria; order Burkholderiales; family Burkholderiaceae_D; genus Actimicrobium. The sequence continues at coordinate 3,313 of JAYVEF010000023.1, read as the reverse complement.
GCATTGCCGGCGTGATGCCGATCAAACGTTTGTCCTGCGCCGCCATGTCACACAACCAGTCGCCAAACACCTGGGTGTAGGTCATTTTGCTACTGGCAGCGGGCTTGATGCCTTCGACCGGATTGAACTTGCCGGGGCCGTGATACAGCACAGGGTCGGCTTCGGCGAGTTTGTAACCCTGCCCTTTTTTGGTAACCACATGCAAGAACTGCGGTCCTTTCAACTGCTTCAAATTTTGGAGTGTAGGGATCAGCGATTCCAGGTCGTGGCCATCGATCGGGCCGATGTAGTTGAAGCCGAATTCTTCAAACATGGTGGCCGGCACGACCATCCCTTTGGCATGTTCTTCGAAACGTTTCGCCAGTTCCAGTACGGGCCCCGGCAACACCGATTTGCCGACGTTTTTGGCGGTCGCATAAAACTTGCCCGACATCAGCCTCGCCAGATATCGATTCAACGCGCCCACTGGCGGCGAGATCGACATGTCGTTGTCGTTCAGGACTACCAGCAGATTGATGTCGTCGTAGACGCCCGCGTTGTTCATTGCTTCGAAGACCATTCCGGCCGTCATCGCGCCGTCGCCGATCACGGCCACCGCATGCCGGGTTTCGCCCTTGGTGCGGGCCGCCAGCGCCATGCCCAGCGCCGCCGAAATCGAGGTCGATGAATGCGCGGTGCCAAAAGTATCGTATTCGCTTTCAACTCGGCGAGGAAACCCCGAGATACCGTCTTTCTGGCGCAGCGTCGGCATCTGCTCGCGCCGGCCAGTGAGAATCTTGTGCGGATATGTTTGATGACCGACGTCCCAGACGAGGCGGTCTTCCGGTGTGTTGAACACGTAGTGCAACGCGATGGTCAGCTCTACCGTGCCCAGGTTGGACGACAGATGGCCGCCGGTTTTGGACACCGAATCGATCACGAAGGTGCGCAGTTCATCGGCAAGGCCGCGCAGCTGATTGCGCTGCAGTCGGCGCAGGTCGGCCGGTTGATTGATTTTATCTAGCAGATCCATACAATAGTCAGGTGGTCAGTTCAATAAATGCAGCGTTGCGACGATCGACAAATTTTTTTGAGCCGTGCCTGGCCGGCGCCCAGTCAGGCATGTCGTTGCACAATCAGGTCCGCCAGCGACCGCAGGCGGCTCGCCCGCTCACCGAACATCGCCAATGCGTCGTGCGCCTCGGCACGCAATGTCTCGGCCAACAGGCGCGAGGCTTCCAAACCCAGAATCGACACATACGTCGGCTTGTTGTCGGCCGCGTCCTTCCCGGCTGTCTTGCCCAGAGTCGCCGAATCGGCAGTCGCATCCAGCACATCGTCGACCACCTGAAACGCCAGCCCGACCGCTCGCGCATAGGTTTCGAGCGCGACAATTTCGGCCGGCGCCGGCAGCTTGCCGCACCACGCACCCAGCAGCACCGCTGCGCGCAACAGCGCGCCGGTCTTCAAACGGTGCATCTGTTCCAGTTCGTCCAGAGACAGCTTCAGCCCGACGCTGCCAAGGTCGATCGCCTGACCACCGCACATACCGGTCGAGCCCGACGCCTGCGCCAATAATCCGGTCATCGCAACGATCTGCACCGGATCGATCTGCAATCCGACCAGCAGCAAAAAAGCCTGCGCCTGCAGCGCATCACCCGCCAGCAAGGCCGTGGCCTGATCGAACTGCACATGCGCCGTCGGCTTGCCGCGCCGCAGCGCATCGTCGTCCATGCAAGGCATGTCGTCATGCACCAGAGAATACGCGTGAATCATTTCTACCGCAGCGCCAGTGCGTGCCAGGGCAACGGCGTTCGCGTCGAACAGCTGGCCCGCTGCATGTACCAGCAGTGGCCGCATGCGCTTGCCGCCGTCGAGCGTCGCGTAGCGCATGGCTTGGTGTAGTCGCTCAGGTTGCTGCGTCACCGGCGGCAAAAAACCATTCAGGGCGATTTCAGTACTGGCTCGGGTTGCCTGCATCCATTCGGCAAACAGCAGTGCGCTACTCACTCGTCTTCCTCGATGACACTGCCACCATCGGGCATGCTATCGGCGGCATTACCAAACGGCTTCAGCATCTCGCCTTCCAGGACTTTAACCTGGCCGTCGACCCGGTCAAGCTGGGCTGCACAGAATCGGACCAGTTCGGCACCGCGCTGGTAGGCGGCTACCGAGGCTTCCAAAGGCAAGGCGCCTGCTTCCATTTGCGCAACCAACTGGGCAAGCTCGCTCATTGCGTCCTCAAACGAAGCGGGCGTGCCGACGGTGGAAAGTTTTTTGACCATAGCGTTTCGGGGTGAAGTGTAGCCCGTTATTTTAGAACAATCCATCCGGGCTGGCTGAAAATACGGTTGTACACGCGCTAATGCGCCTGCTGTCGCGCGGTCACGCTTGAAATTGCCGGCGTTGCCTAAACGTCGATTGGAAAACCGGCTTGCTCAGGAGTTTTGCCGCGCCCCGCGCTCTTTCCCTCGGGTATAATCTTGCGCTCTGCCCAAGAATTCCCTTCTTCAACTTATTTGAACACAGGTTTTTGCGGTTTCTTTCTCTCTTGGGTTGGTGCGAATTAACATGGGGATGGGGATGTCCGATCTGACTTCGATTGCCCAGCTGGCGCGCTCTGCCGCGCAGTTACCGGTCAGCGTATACTTCGACGAAAAACTGTTGCAGCAAGAAATCCGGCAGTTGTTCCTGCAGGGGCCACGCTACGCCGGCCATCAGTTGATGGTGCCGGATATCGGCGACTTCGCCACCCTGCCATGGGAGAATGAAGGTCGTATGCTGGTGCGCAACGCGCAGGGCATCAAACTGCTGTCGAACGTGTGTCGGCATCGCCAAGCCAAGATGTTGAATGGCCGCGGCAACACCAGCACCATCGTCTGTCCATTGCATCGCTGGACCTACGACTTGCAGGGCAGACTGCTTGGTGCGCCACACTTTGCCGAAACCCCGTGCCTGAAGCTGTCGCACACGCCGCTGCAAAACTGGAACGGTCTGCTGTTCGAGCAAAATGGTTTCGATGTCGCGACCAAGCTGGGCGGTCTCGAGGTCGGCCCGGCGTTGCAGTTCGAAGGCTATTTGCTGGACCACGTCGAAGTCCACGAATGCGACTACAACTGGAAAACCTTCATCGAAGTCTATCTGGAGGACTATCACGTCGAGCCGTTTCATCCTGGCCTGGGCAGCTTTGTCAGTTGCGACGATTTGCGCTGGCAGTTCGGAGAACAGTTCAGCATCCAGACGGTCGGCGTCAACAAAGGGTTGACCAAAGCCGGTTCGGCCAAATATCGCAAATGGCAGGAACAGGTTCTGAAGTTTCGCGATGGCGTGGCAC
>JAYVEF010000022.1:0-6884 GCA_043748965.1 Burkholderiales bacterium | reverse complement strand
TGATTATGCTGGCGCCAGTGCAAGTGGGGTAGCGCGCGAATTTAACCAGCGCTCCGGCGCCCTACCTGTCACCGCGTACGCCGTATGTAAATGGCTGTGTGGTCAGTCGATTCGAACGCAGTCGCGGCTCAGGGTGCTGGCACAGTGGCTGGGCGTGAACGCCAGTCGGCTACGCTGCGGCACGATCGACGCACCACTGCTGCCGCAGTTTGCCGATATGCTACCGGCTGCCGATCAACAGAAGATCGACCGTTTTGACCAGATCAGCGCCAGCGATCGAGAACTGGTCATTGAACTGATGCGCCTCTCAAAAAGCCTGCAGGAAAAAATTAGCACGGCAAAAGCGTGCAGCGCAGCGTCGAGGACCGTATTCGGTCCATGCGCCTTTTATGCAGCTGCAGTTCTGCCGCACACCGTGCCGTCCATCACCGTGGAATCCCAGGTTTCAAGACAGGCCGCTTCGAGCGCCAGGCGCCATCGTAGATAATCGGCGGCAAACGCGGTGGACTCCCGGCAACGTGTGGGTCGCGGGCAATGACAGCATCAGGCTAAACCGACGCGAATTCCGCCGTTTTTTAAACCGCTGATGACCAATGGTCATGAGTAATGCCCGCTTCATATCTGATCGACCTAGAAAAAATATTTTCTGCGTCAGCCTGCGTTAGACAGGCGCGTAGCTTTTTCTTTGGTCCAGGCGTCGAGGCGGGCATGGATACCAACTTTTTCGCCCGTCATTTGCTGATCGTCTGCCAGCTGCGCGCAGAGCTCGAGCCGGATACCGTTCGGATCAAAAAAATAAATCGAGTTGAAGATTCGGTGGTCGGTGACGCCAAGCACTTCAATGCCCTCCGCTTCGAGACGTGCCTTCATACTGCGTAGAGCTGCCACGTTGTCGACCTTCAGGGCGATGTGGTTGACCCAGGCCGGGGTGTTCGGCGAAGGGGACGCCAACTGATTATCTCCAAGGTCGAAAAACGCCAGACACGATCCATCGGTCATCCGAAAAAAGATATGCACGTAGGGACAGTATTCACCGGTAGACGGCACCACATCGGCGCGTATGTAATGAAATAGCGGCAGCCCGAGTAGGTCTTCATAAAAGTGTCGGGTTTCTTCGGCGTCGCGACAACGCCAGGCAAAATGATGCAGGCCGTTAATCGGGCTGGGTAATGGCGTTGCGGGGGCAAGTTCGGCCCGTTGGTTGGGTACGGTCGCAGTCAGTATGTTCATTGGGACTCCTCAAGCCCTGGCGGGCTTTTTAGGTGGCAGCGCCTGCACCACCTGTTGATTGATTGCGCCAAAAATCGACTTGCCGTTAGCGTCCAGCATTTCGATCCGGATGGTGTCGCCGAATTGCATGAAAGGTGTTTTGGCGACGCCATCTGCGATCATCTCCAGACAGCGTTTTTCGGCGATACAGGTGTAACCCTTGCTGGCATCCTTGTTCGATACGGTACCTGAACCGATGATACTGCCGGCCCGGGCGTTACGGGTTTTGACCAGATGCGCCAACAATTGCGGAAAGCTGAACACCATATCCACCCCTGCATTCGGCTGGCCCACCGCTACCGCGTTCCAGGTCGTGCGTAACGGCATATGTACCTTACCGTCGCGCCATGCGTTGCCGAGTTCATCGGGTGTCACCGCGACCGGTGAAAAGCTCGATGCCGGCTTCGACTGAAAAAATCCGAATCCCTTGGCTAGTTCCGCCGGAATCAGGTTGCGCAGCGAAACATCGTTGACCAGCATCAGCAATCGAATCTCGGCGGCACTCTGCGCTGCGTCGCTGCCCATCGCCAGGTCGCCAGTGATTACCGCGACCTCTCCTTCGAAGTCAATGCCCCACTCCTCGGAGGCCAGCGCGATGTCATCGTTGGGACCGATAAAGTCATCCGAGCCGCCCTGATACATCAGCGGTTCGTGCCAGAACGATGCGGGCATCTCGGCATTGCGAGCCTTGCGCACCAGTTCGACATGGTTGACGTAGGCCGAACCGTCGGCCCACTGAAACGCACGGGGCAACGGTGCCATGCAGCGTTTGGTATCGAAGGCGAACACGCGTGCAGCTCGCTCGGCGTTCAGGTCGTCGTAGATTTCCTGCAGCTGGGGTGCAATGAAATCCCAATCGTCCAGCGCCGTCTGCAGCGTGGCAGCGATACCATCGGCCAGCATGGCCGTCTTGAGGTCGCGGGCGACCACTGCAAGTTGTCCGTCGCGCGTGCCGTCCTTTAATGTTGCCAGTTTCATGCATGCCTGTCATTATGGAATGAGAAATCAATTCAACGTATCGTAATGCCAAACTCGTCCAAAATCAACCTGCCGGAGCCGTCTGTGCCGTCTGGCGCCACGACTGACGGCACAACACGCCAGGGCATCCAGTCGGTGGAAGTCGCCGCGCCGCTGTTGCGCGCTCTGGCCGATGCGGCCGGCGCATTATCGTTGTCGGCGTTGGCCCGGGCCGCCGGGATGCCCGCCGCCAAAGCGCATCGTTATCTGGTGAGTCTGATTCGGGTCGGTCTGGTGCAGCAGGACGCGCATTCGGGCGCCTATGATCTGGGCGCGCTGGCACTTGACCTCGGACTCGCATCGCTAAGCCGCATCGACGCACTCAAACTGGCCGATCAGAGCATGGCGAGTCTGCGTGACGCAACCGGCGAAACCGTGGCGCTGGCAGTATGGGGCAACCTCGGACCGACTTACATACGTCTGCTGCAGTCACGTCGTCCGGTCATGGTCAACCTGCAAATCGGCAGCGTGATGCCGATGACCTATACTGCCAGCGGCCTATGCTTCGCGACATGGCTCGACGCCACCGAGAGCGCGCCTTTCCTGCAACGCGAACTGGCCCGCAACCAGCGTGACGGCATCAATGCGCCGCACTCATACGCCGCCTTGCAACCTATGCTGGATGAAACCGCCGCGCACGGGCTGGCCCGGATGATCGGCAAACTTGATCCTGCTGCTGCGCGACCGGCCGGCATGCAACGTTCGGCCGATTTGCTGCTCACCGGCTTCAATGCGTTTTCGGCACCCGTATTCGAGCACGACGGCCGCATCCGGTTTGCCCTGACGGTGGTGGGTGCCACGCTACATATCGGAACGGCCTGGAAAGGGCGGATCGCCCTGGAAACCTGGCGTCACGCCCGCGAGCTCTCGCGTCGCCTGGGTCACCGCTAGCGCATCAGCGGCGCGCGACTTGCGGGGACGGGTGCGTCATAAAAAATTGTTGAAACGCAAACATGCTTGAAATAAAGATGCCAATGTGTCCCACCGCGCATACACAGGGCAACCCCCGCTGCTAGGCTTTGTTTTGACACTTGTGCATCGCACCAATGTACAATTGTTCATCATTTCAATCTGCGCCGCGAGGAAAATTTCATGCACAAAATCAGAAAAGCCGTGTTCCCGGTAGCCGGTCTCGGCAGCCGCTTTTTGCCAGCGACCAAGGCGCAACCCAAAGAAATGTTGCCGATTGTTGACAAGCCTTTGATTCAATACGCCGTCGAAGAAGCGGTAGCTGCCGGCATCGAAGAAATGATTTTCATTACCGGACGCAACAAACGCGCCATCGAGGACCACTTCGACAAGGCCTACGAGCTCGAAAGTGAACTCGAAGCAGCCGGCAAACAAGCATTGCTGGAACTCGTACAAAACGTTATTCCAAAATCTGTCAAATGCATTTATATTCGCCAATCGGAACCGCTTGGTCTGGGTCATGCCGTGTTGTGCGCGCGGCCTGTAGTCGGTAACGAACCGTTCGCGGTATTGTTGGCAGATGACTTCATGGATGTTGAACCCGGCACCGCGCCGGTGCTGGCCCAGATGACCGAAATTTTCTCGCGTCAGGGGTCCTCGATGCTGGCGGTGCAAAACGTTCCCCGTAATGAAACCCGTCAATACGGTATCGTCAGCGCGTCGCCATTTGCGCTTGCGCTGGATCAAGTCTCTGCTATTGTAGAAAAACCGTTGCCGGAAGCCGCACCATCGACACTGGCGGTCGTTGGCAGGTACGTCCTGACAAACGGGATTTTTGCTTACCTGGAAGCGCTCGGCGAGGGCGCCGGTGGCGAGATCCAGTTGACCGACGGTATTGCCGCCATGATTGAATTCGAACGCGTGCTAGCGTATCGTTTTGAAGGCACCCGTTACGATTGCGGCTCCAAGCTGGGTTATCTTAAAGCTTCCATGGCAATGGGCATGAAGCATCCTGAAACCGGTGCCGCCTTTACCGAATTTCTCCACGCAAAAATTGCCGCAACGCATCTTGTGCCCGTGCGCGCAGCACGTACCGACGTCGAGCGTACGCTGCAACTCGCCACCAGCTGATTCCATCCAATCGCTCGGCTGCCTGATTCGAGACAGGCAGCCAGACGACCTCACGTTCGTCGGATCAACCAGATCGCCGAAACGCTGTCACAACAAAGCATCCACTTCCAAAGTGTTTTAAAGCCCAACCGTTCGTGTACGCGGCCGATTGCAAGGACCGGCAAAACGTTCTGGCCATCGCTCGCCGTAGCAACGCTGTTAGTGGCTTCGATATCGGGTTATGGTCTTCGACCACCCCGAACACAGCTGCAGTGACCGGCCACGGCGATGAGAGCGGAGCTATCCAGCGCCGGATCTGTCCGGCCGGCGCCAGCGCTGCCGGCTGCCGAACATTGATCGGAAGTGCAAAATCTGTCGTGTACCGGTTGCATTGATCGGGACCCGCGCACCGGTCGCCGCACCTGCTTCAAGCCATTAATTTGAGTGCCAGCGAACGGCGCACTGCCACCCGAGCAGGTGCGTCAAGTGGGCCGAGCACTCCCTGCCAAGCAGACGGAATATGTCCGGTATCTGCGTCGTTTTGCTGGAATACAAAATGACCGAACAGCACGCGCCAGGCTTCGCGCACAGTTGGCGTGGCATCCTGCAGTGCCAGTAGGGCGTGCCGCATCGCCTGCATCGGCGACTGTGCCGTATCGGCATTGCCGATGCTTCCACCCCACCAATAATTCACCAGAATATTGAGCTTTTGCAGCGACACCACGTGATGCCACCACAAGGTCGGGATGTAGATCGCGTCGCCAAGTGAGAGTTCTGCCATTTCGGCTGCCGCAAGCGCTTGCGTAAAATTCGGAAATCGCTGCAGATTGGGCATATCGACATCCACCATGCTAATCGGCGCACCCGTGGGTGCGTGGTCCAGTGGACCGATGTAGAGATTGCCAACCTGATCTGGCGGAAACAACATGAAGCACCGTCGCCCGCTGACCGCGCAGGCGATGCTATGCGCCTCATCGATATGCGCCGGCACTGTCACCCGGTTGCCGATCCAGATCCGTAGCATCACTTCGGCGGGCACAAGCGGCATGGTGTGATCGGCCAGCAATCCTGGCAGATAGTCGATCACCTGCGCACGTCATACCACCACCGCAGGCGGGTACGGAAACTGTGCGTAGCGCGTCAATTGTTCGAGTGCCGCACCGACCGGCACCCGGTTGCGCAAAAAATTGAACCCCGCCATGTCAGCCGAATAAAAAATCCTGCCGCCCTCTTGCGGACGCAGCATGATCGCGTCCACCGTCTTGCCGCTATCCTGAAGGGCAAGATAGCTGCACAGGGCCTGATCCGATTTGAGCGCATGCTGCACCATCGGCCAGTCGCGCACCAGGCCGCGCAATACGGAGGGCCGGTGTTACGGCACGATCTCGCCATGAAATACCGCGGGATCGACGTCGTGATATTCGGGGAGCGGTCGAAGCAACATGGCAAAAAATTCCTTGCCAGGGATATCAAAAAACCGTTACTTCAAACGTCCGCTCAGCATCCAGTAATGCGTCAGGCGCTGGATCCGGATCTCTTTCAGATACGGCCCCAGGCGTTTGCGCAAACCACTGTCTGACGGAAAATTTTTAAGTACTTCGTAGCGTTCGCCATTGGACAATGTGCGGATCTGAAACGTATTACCCTCCAAATCGGTGCGCGCAATCGACGTGCTGCTGCCCTCCACGTACACGTTATCGATCATTACCAGCAACGCGTCCTTGCCAAGTTGCTGACGCAGTCGCGTCAAGAACCCGGCTTGTTCCTCGCGCAGCACATGGGACCACCAGAACGCCGCCAGACAGGCCGAAAACGGTTGATCCACCTCGACAGCCAACGCGTCAGCCAACGCAAACTGCACCTGATCTGCCGGAAGGTCGCGACATTTCGCGATGGCGATCACTTCCGGGTTGATATCGGTCGCCAGAACAAACGCTGCGGTCTCGCAGGCCGGTACCGTCCAGTAGCCCGTGCCGCAGGCAACTTCGAGCACGCGATGCCCTGCCAGTATTTCGCGAAGCCAGTCCTTCACCACCGGCAGATCGACTTGCCGTTCAGGTTTGTCGTACACCCCGTCATGATCAACCGCGCGCCTGGCATAGTAACCGGCGAGATCCCTGTTCAAATTCATGGTTACTCCAGCGTTGTCATCAAAGCTCATACATTTCTTTTTCGCCGCTCATGACCTGCTCTATCAGCTTGCGGTTCAACGCCGGCGTGAGCAGTTCTATGAAGGTATACACATAGCTGCGCAGATAGGCTCCCTGCTTGATCGCCACGCGTGACACGTTGGTACCGAACAGATGTCCGACCGAGATCGATTTCAGCAGCTTGTCGCGTTCGGCATCGTACGCCATGCCGGCGATGATGCCAACGCCCAGACCCAGCTCGACATAGGTTTTGATGACATCTGCATCGATGGCTTCGAGCAGCACATCCGGCTTCAAGCCGCGTAGTCCGAACGCGTGATCGATCTTGGCACGGCCTGTGAAGGCGCTATCGTAAGTGATCAACGGGAAAGCCGCGATTTCTTCCAGCGTAATGGACTTTGATTTCAGCAATGCATGCTCCGGCGGCAC
>JAYVEF010000021.1:0-2011 GCA_043748965.1 Burkholderiales bacterium | reverse complement strand
GTGCAGCGCTTGCTGCGAGTCGCCGAAGCGGCGCAATGCCAGCAGCAGATTACGATACAGGTCGGTATTCACGTCGATCGGTATGTCGTCGGACCCGGCAATGCTCAGATGGACGACCCGACGCCGGCCATCGGTCAAGCGCACCGCGCTGGCTTTGCTGATACCGGCAAAGGTGCGGCTAAAGTCGGCGTAATCTTGTACCGAGACCAGTCGATCCAGCGCCATCACCGCTAGCGGGGCGTTACGCCGTACCTGGTCGCGGCTATCGGCGTCGGCACCACCGGTGGCGGGTAACGGATTGCTGACCTCCTGCGCTCCCAGTGGGTGGGTGGCTAACTGGCTGATTTTGCGCGCCGCGACATTACCGGCCTTGCCCATTCCGTAGCGGTAGGTCGCTTTGATATTGGCGCTACCGGTCGGCAGTCGCGCACCCTCGCGTCCGTTGCCGAAAACTACAGTTAGCGTGTCGCCGTCTTCGCTCGAATCGGTTTGCAACAGGTAGCGACGATCGGTCGGTTGCAGACCGCTCAGCGTCTCTGCCTGATGCCACAGCACATCGTTGACCCGCAACTGCATGGTGCTGGCGGCACCGGCCGGCGTTGGCGCTGCCAGAAAAGTCAACGGCGTCTGGTGGACCGCGAATTTTTGCAATGCCTGCGCGGCGTTGCCATTCCCGAGTACCTCACCCACGGTTTGCCCTTGACTGGCTTTGGCGACATTGCCGTAGATCGTCACGGTGGCGGCGTCGTATCGGTAAGCCAATTTGTTAGCCAGGGTCAGGATCGATAGCGTGGCACCCGATGCAATCCGCCAGGCCCACAATCCTTCGCTTTTAAATCGCGACGGCGGTATCTGCCCGTTCGGAAACGGCAACTGACTGTGCGGATCGACCAGAAGACCGGCAAACGCCTCGAATTTACCGTCACGCTCCTCTGCAGTCGGCACGTACGCCGACGCGTACAGGCCATCAGCGAGTTGGATCTGGTCGCAATATTGTTGATTCGGGATTGCCGCCGGCGGAATTTGGTCGAGACTAAAGCCGTTCCTGATTGTGCCGACTACCAGGCGGTCGCCAGCACTGTTCGGATTACTGGTGTAGTGCGTTCGTTCAAAGGGAGGTGCCACAGCTGCGGCAGAGAAGGTTGCGCAAGCCGTGGTCCGTGCACCCTGCGCCACATTGGCGACCATTACCAGTTCGCTGCCGAACACGCCGCTGACGTTGGGGATATCGGTGCGCGCGCCCGCCACGATTACCCAGCGTCCTGACTCCAAGCCGTCGTGCAGGGCGGCTAACGTCACCGTGTCGCCCTGAATATCCTCGTCGAGCGGTTCCTCGGCCAGAGTGAGTGCCTCGGCCTGCGCATACACCGTGGTGGTACGAATAACGTCGAAATCGGTTGCGCTGGCCGCTTGCGCTAACGATAGATCGATCCAGTTGACCGGACTTAGCGTGGCCGGGTCGAGCAGATTGATGCGCGTGGTCTTGCCACTCATGCCGTAGCTGGAGCGGGCGACCGTAGTTGTCGCAGCGCCGGCCATTGCGATTAATAATCCAGGTGTGGCAACGATTTTGGTCTTGGTTGAATCGATTGCGCGGGTATCGACCACGATCCAGTCTTGCTGATGAATCTTGTCGTAACTGCTATCGAGTGAGACCACGTCGTTGTGCTCATGAAAATGGGACGGCAGCCCATTTCCGTCCAGGTCCACCACCTGCCATTCGCCATACTCGCGGACCACGCCATCCGATAGGGCGGTAATTTTGGGCGGCGCATTATTGCCAAATAGTGGTGCCTTGACGCGCATCGCGTACACCGTCACCTGGCCGGTTACCGCGCCGAATGCTGACCACGCCTGGTACAGCGTCGGTGCCGCCAGGGGCAGAAAGCTCGCAAGCAAGCGCGCTGCCATATCCGACTCTGGCGAGAAAGCCTGGGCGACACTTCGATTCAGTCGATGGCTATTGGCTGGCTGTAGTGACGGCGCCAGCGCTAGCGGTCGCAACAGGCTT
>JAYVEF010000020.1:0-6962 GCA_043748965.1 Burkholderiales bacterium | reverse complement strand
GCTTTGTTCGGAAGGGTGCGAGTTTCCTTGACGTGGCAGGAATTACGCATTTTTTACGGAAATAGGCCTACCAAATGCGTTCCATAAATTGATGATGTTGGCGACAACGATGCCTTCGCGTTTTTGGGATACCAGTTTCTGCGTCAGCCGGGTCGCGCCGATGCATCGCTTGATACGCGAGATCTGCGCTTCCACAAGAGAGCGCAGTCCGTAGTCGTATTTTTTATGAAATGCATCAATGGTTTTGTCCTGCATGTATTGCACCTGCTGATCGTGCCACCTGGTATTTTCCTTGCCATGCACGACCGCATGGGACGGCGGTGGAATGACCGGCACAATACCCTTGTTGAGTAACGCTTCACCGCGCTCGATGCTGTAGTATTCGCCGTCGGCGATCAACCGGTCCATCGCCAGATCAGCGGTCAGCATGTGGTCCAGCCCTTCGCTGTCGGACACCTGTGTCGTGGTGATATCGACGGCATGGACATTCATTTCAGGGTCGATCGCCAGATGCAGTTTTCGCCGGGGGTCTGCGTCGCTTTCCTGCCGTATTTTTCTTCATACCACTGGCTGGCTCGACCGAAACTCAGGCCCGTACCATCGACGACCATCGTCACATTTTTTGCCATTGGCTAATTGCCTGGCCAACCGATCGCAACGCTGTTTGACCGTGATGTTCAGGTTCGAAAACCGATCGCTCAAATGACCGAAGCTCGGCACCCGGATGTCCAGACCAACGGTCTTCCAGTAGTCCTCCATGTATCCGCTGATTTGCCGCATGCCCCAGCCGAACACCCGATAGAACGTGTAAATCAGTTCAATGTAGGCGATGTAATATTCCGGCGCACGACCGGAAACACCGGTTGTCCAGGGGGACGGATTGATGAACTGACTCTTCAGCTCGCCAGCGGGGAAATACAGACTGATTTGCCCGCGCTTTTTCAAACTCAGGTTATACCCAGACCAGTTCGTCACGCGGTAGCCTGATTTCTCGCGCTTGCGCTCCGTTCCTTCCCTCGGCCTGGCTTTGTACGGCATAACAATCATTCATTTGTTTCCTGAGATTGCATTTATACAACAGTCAGGCGGCTAACCGCAAGACTCCTTCCGAACAAAGCCGAACCGACGCACTTTCCCCCGCCAAATCGCTGAAACCTAGACGCCATGCGGCTTCCCGAATGGTCAAACCGCCAGACGCACCTTCTTGCCCGTAAAAATTTCCAGACGCGGTTTTTTGCTCCACATACGGCGCGGCCAGAAGCACCCACCCAGTCAACAGCAAAATCAGCCAAATCAGCGGATTGGCTTGACGCATTTCACGCATCATCGGTACCCCTCGCGCCGGTTGCCAAGGCTCAAGACGGTAATCAGAATTTGCTTGTCCCGGATTTCGCAAATCAAGCGCCAGTCGCCTACTCGGTACTTCCAGAATTCGCCCAACTCGCTACCCTTGAGCGCATCGCCGATGCTGCGCGGGTCGTCCAGCACAGAGACACGTTCGCGCAGGAACGAGCGGATGCGCTGGGCCACGGGCCTATCAAGTTTGGCAAGCTGTTTTTCGGCGGTATCGGACACCTCAATCCGCCAAACCAAGCCGCGCCTCCACTTCGTCTAACGTGAACGTGCGCTCTTCGCCGCTTTGGATACGCCGCATGACCTGCTCGGCCAGATACAGGTCTTCCAGGTCGTCTAGGTGTTCCAGGATGGCTTCGCGGGCGTAAAAGGTCTTGCTGCGCCCGGTGCGCTTGGCGAGGGTATCGAGCCTGGCTTCGATCTCTTCCGGTAGACGGATAGCTAACATGGTGGGTTCCTGCAATCGGTGGCATGGGGCGAGGATCGCCCTATTTGCTATACAAGTATAGCTCATCGAATGAGGCGCGGACCTGTTTGTTTTGAGGGGATGGTGCAAGGTCGGTCGCTCGTTCCGTCCAGGCCGCGTAGCGCCCGCAGGGCTTGACCTTGACGGCCTGGTAAGAGACACGCTCAGTCATGCGGTGCAAGGGGCTTTGTTCGGAAGGGTGCGAGTTTCCTTGGCGTGGCAGGAATTACGTATTTTTCACGGAAATAGGCCTACCAAATGCGTTCCATAAATTGATGATGTTGGCGACAACGACGCCTTCGCGCTTTTGGGATTCCAGTTTCTGCGTCAGCAGGCTCGCACCCTTCCGAACAAAGCCGCCCACCACCTGCCGCGGACAGAGTTTGTGCGCGATACCCCTGCTGCCGGACCACTGGCGTTAATTGCCAGCCTGATTGGTGCGCTCGGCTTGTAGGTTGTAGCGGGCTGGATCAGCGGGACCGAAGCGATGGTGCGGGTCGTTCCGAATTCGGTCGCGATGGGATTGAATGCCGCGCTGGACTTTGTCGGCGTGGCGGCAGCGTTATTGCTGGCCCGGCGTACCCGCGGCGCTAAAAAAAATCGTTGTCGCAATCGCGCTCGCTATGGTTCTGCTGTCTGGCTTGATTCTGGTCGAACAGGTTTTTGACGTGTCCTTGGGAATCGACTGGCCAGCACTGCACGCCACGATCAAGGACGGCAACCCGCGCCCGGGCCGCACCGCACCGAATACCTGCCTGGGATTCTTGTGTGCCGGACTGGCCCTGCTGTCGCTGCTACGCCTGGATCAACAGCGTACAGCGTACAGCGTCTGCAAATCGTACTGGTGACACTGGTCGGATTGATCGGCCTGACCGCGCTGATCGGCTATCTTTTGCAACTCGAAGTGATGTACCGCTCTGCGGTCTATAACCGCATGGCTGCGCCGACCGCGTTGGCCATGTCGCTATCGGGGGTGGTGCTGTTTATGCTGCGCTATCAGATCCGGCGCGATGCTGGGCTGGCGCTTGATAAGCCCGACACCCGGATCATCAAAATCGCTGCCGGCGTGCTGACTGCGGTGGTACTGGTCACCGGCCTGCCGGCTTCGTTATTTTTAAAACAAGGTTTTGAGCAGTCGCTGTCAGAAGCTTTTTTGGGCGACGCAAAAAGCACTGCCATTGCATTCGTATCGATTCTCGATCACGGGATTCTGCTGGCGTCGATCATCAGCGACAGCGCCCCTTTGCAACGCGCACCGGATACCTTGAATATATCGGAAACAGACGCAGTGGCGCGACAATCGCTGCGTGAAGTCACCGATAATTTTCGCCAGTCCGGTTTGAGCGCAATCGATTTCGTCGGTCTGCCCAGGCAGAATGTATTTTCTGTCGGCCGCCCGATCCGCGCGCCTGCCACGACCAAGATTGCACTGCAGTGGCCAGGGGTCACCGCGCAGCTAGTCTGGAGCGATGGCTTTGTACTGGTAATAGAAAAAATATCTATCGTGCCGGTCATCCAGTCGGCCGCCTGATTGCCGAACAGCGTCTGCATTCGCTCGACGCGATGATCGCCACAGCACGTCTCGGCAGTCAGTCCACCGAAGTTCTGGTGTGCGCACGCGAAGCGGATCAGGCGCATTGTTTTCCTAGCCGGTTCTATCCGGTTAATTTTTATTTGCCGATGTACAAGGACGGCAAGCCCTACCAGGCAATTTCGAGCGCCCTGTTGCACGAGACGAGCATTATGTCGGTCAAGGACTATCGCGCAATCGACGTGCTGGCCGCTAATACACCCATCGGTACCAGCGGCCTTGGAATGGTGCTGCAAACAGATCGCATCGAACTGCTGGCACCGATCCGGCAGCGTCTGAATCTGCGGGGGATACTGCTGGTCGGTCTGGTCGCTGCCGGCACCTGGATCTTGCGGGTGCAGGTGCGGCCGATGGCACGCCAACTGGTGGACGACCACAGGGGATTGCAGGAAAGCGAGGCGCGCTGCAATATCTTCATGGACCACCACCCGGCGATCGCGTTCATGAAGGATGCGGACGGTCGCATGATTTACGCCAACAGGACGTTCGAAAAAACTTTTTGTCTCGACACCGCGGGCTGGAAAATCAAGACCGATGCCGAACTCTGGCCTGAACATCTGGCGGCGATTATTCGTACCACCGATCTCGCACTCTTCGACAGTATGCAATCCTTAACACTGGAAGAACAGGTACCGACCCAGGACGGCGCACGCACCTGGCTGTCGTCTAAGTTTCCCTTTTGTATCTCTGGACGGCGTGCCGATTCTAGGCGGCATGGCACTCGATATCACCGCCCTTAAAGATATTGAAAATACGCTGTTGAACGAAAGAGAGCGCCTGCGCGTGACACCCAGTTCAATCGGTGACGCGGTCATCACTACCGATGTTGCAAGCCTCGTTACCTACCTGAATCCGATCGGCGAAAGCATGACCGGCTGGATCGATGCGGAAGCCCACGGCAAGCCGTTGGCAGAGGTATTCCAGATCGTTCATGATGTCACCGGCGTGGTCGCACAAAATCCAGTCGACGTGGTGCTGGCGACCGGAAAAGCTGCCGGGTTAGCCGATAACACGACGTTGATTCAGCGCGGCGGCATGCGCTTTCCGATCGAGGATTCGGCAGCACCCATCTGCGCGCTCGACGGCATGATTCTAGGTGTGGTGCTGGTGTTCCATGATGTCACGCACGCCCGCAAGATGGCCGCCTTAATGACCTATCAGGCGACGCACGATCCACTCACCGGGCTGATCAGCCGACGTGAATTCGAGCGCCGCCTGGAATTTGCATTGCTATCGGGGCTACACCAGCAAAAATTGTACTCGCTGCTTCATCTCGACCTCGACCAGTTCAAGATCGTCAACGACACCTGTGGTCACGTTGCCGGCGACACACTGCTGCGCCAGCTAACCGGGCTGATACAACAAGGCTTGCGCAGCAATGACACACTGGCACGCCTGGGAGGGGACGAATTCGGCGTCTTGCTGGAAGGGTGTCTGACCGAACCGGCCGTGCGCATCGCCGAAACCCTCCGACGCAGCGTTGGCGGCTTTCGGTTTTGCTGGAAAGACACAATCTTTTCGATCGGCGTCAGCATCGGCCTGGTGACCTTCAGCAATGGTGGCATCACACTATCGGACGCGATGAGCATGGCAGACGCTGCCTGCTATATCGCCAAGGACAAAGGACGTAACCGGGTTCACGTATATGCTCCGGATGATCAGGCGCTGGTCAATCGCAGCGGTGAAATGGGATGGATCGGGCGGATTCGAAAGGCACTGGACGAAGACCGGTTTGTCCTGTGTTCCCCAAAAACCTGCCGCTGGACGCTGCCAGTAACGCGTACGATCATTATGAAATTTCGCTGCGCATGCGCGACGAAGATGGCGCACTGATCCCGCCAATGGCGTTCATTCCGGCAGCCGAACGCTACGGATTGATGACGGTACTCGACCGCTGGGTGGTTTAAACGGCTTTTGCGCAGTTCATGCAGCGCCATCCGGCCGGCAGCAGGCCTGCCATGTGCGCCATCAACCTGTCTGGCAAGACGCTATCGGACGACAGCTTTCCTGCCTTCGTGATCGAGCAGTTCGTGCGCTATCCGATACCACCTCAAAGCATCTGCTTTGAGATCACGGAAATCGCAGCGATCGCTAACCTGCAGCAAACCACATTGCTGATCAGGAAAATCAAAGCGCTCGGCTGTCGCTTCGCACTCGATGACTTCGGTAGCGGCATGTCGTCGTTTGCGTATCTGAAGCACTTGCTGGTGGACTTTTTAAAAATTGACGGTGGATTCGTGAAAGACATGGTGAGCGATCCGATTGACCGGGCGATGGTCAAATCAATTCACGAGATCGGTGGCGTGATGGGCATTCAGACTATCGCCGAGTTCGCTGAGAACGATGAGATCCTTGCCGTGCTACGCGGTATCGGCGTGAATTTCGCGCAGGGATACGGCGTTGAGAAGCCCCGACCTGCGTAGTAGGTAGCGATGGTGACGCGGTCGCGTTGGGGCAAGGCTGACAGGCAACGTGCATCGCGCGTCTCGAATTCGATATGCTTGGCAATCCAGCGTAGTACGCGTTTCGCAGCACATGATCGAACCACCGACGCGCTGCGCGTCTTGGTAATCAGCCGACGCGCGCTGGCGCGTTCGCCGCAATATGCAATATTGCAAGGTCTCAGCGCCGCCCTCCAGCTAATCGAACTCGCCAGCACCGAGGCGGCCGCGGCCGCGCTGGATGCCGGCGTATTTGACGTCACCCTGTTGATGGTGACCGGCACCACCGAAACCGCAATTACAAGCCTGCGAGAGGTTTGTCGGATCGCGCCACAGGTGCCAGTGCTCGCGCTGGAAATATCGCCAACCCGGCAAAATGCGATGCAGTTATTGCGTAACGGCGCGGGCGGCTATGTCGGCAGCGATGCGATGACAACCGAGCTGGGAACCGCAATCTACAGCGTGCTGCACAGGCATCGTTACATCAGCTGAATCGCTACCAATCCGGCCGCACGCAATTCCGGGCCAGCACAGCCGAGATTAACTTTGGCCCTGGAATCAGGGCCGAACCATGACGGGATCTTAGCGGCGCATTTATGAAGGCGGTAACTGACTCGCACCAGGCATGCCGCGCGCGACCTCGTGCACCCGCCGGTCGCTCGGTTGCAGATTCAGTTCGATGCAATCGAGCGCACGCTGCGGTGCCGCCCGGCCGCACATGAAAATATCAAGTGCGGCAAAGCCAGATTCAGGCCAGGTATGAATCGAGATATG
The DNA here is from genome assembly GCA_043748965.1 of Burkholderiales bacterium. Classification (GTDB taxonomy): domain Bacteria; phylum Pseudomonadota; class Gammaproteobacteria; order Burkholderiales; family Burkholderiaceae_D; genus Actimicrobium. The sequence goes on along the minus strand of JAYVEF010000020.1, from coordinate 337 downwards.
AGACTCGGCCAGCAGCACCACCCCCGTCACGCCATTGCCTTCACCGAATTGATGAAAATTACTGTGCAGGATCGTCGCACCGGCCTGTTTGGCAGCGGCGTCGAGCAGTTGCGCCAGGCCTGCCGAATCGCGCAACTTGTCGGCATCAATGCCGTAGAGGTCCGCAATCAGATGTACGCCGCTTGACTGAAATCGCCCGCTCACTTGTGACCGCCGCCGCCGCCCCATGAACTACCACCGGCATTTGAGCTCCAGCTGCTGCCCATACCACGCGAGCCACTGCCGATCGCGCTATTGCCTGCAGGGCGAATCAACTTGGCCCAGCAATATGCAGTCG
>JAYVEF010000019.1:0-2023 GCA_043748965.1 Burkholderiales bacterium | reverse complement strand
GCATCGGGATACAGATTTAATGCGACCGATTTGGCCGTCGGTGCCCAGACCCGGAAAGTCGGGATCCCGCGATGATCGAAACTGACGCCGAGTTTGCTATCGGCTGCAGCCGGCGCAAACAACGTGTCAAGCATGCCGGCCATCTGTAGCGAGGTTACCTGTAGCAATGAACCCTTGGCATCGAACTGGGCAATGGCGAACTGTGCGGTGGCTTTGGCAGAGATGGTCGCCGCATCGGCGTCAGCCAGAGCCAGTGCCGTGGCACTGGCAAGGTGTGGAAATTTGTCTTTCAGCGCGGCCGGCAAGGCCGCTGTCGGTGCCAATGCAAAGCTGCCGTCCGCACCGGTCACACCACCGACATCGGAACCGAGTCCGCCGTTGGCCGCGTAGTACAGGCGATAGCTGCCGGTAGTCGGTACACCGGGCCACGCCAGCGTGTTGGTGGACAACCAGTGCGCGCTGGCCTTGTTCAGGTTTCCAAAACTGATCGCCGGCTGGACCGCGTACACGGTGCAGTCGCCTTCCAGCATCCAGACCTGCTGGCCGACGCTGGCGATATCGGACGCGAAGTTAGCGGCCTGATCGTTGCCGCAGTTCTTGTTACCGTTGCCATCGGTGACCAGAAAGTGAATCGCCGATTTGGTCGTATTGACCGGAATATCTACAAAACCACCGAATGCATCGGCGCCAGTCATCATGAAGCGACCGGTAATCCAGGCCGGACTGGGTGTCACCGGACCGTCCCAGGAATACACCCCCCATTGGGCAGCGTCGCCCTGCGCGCGATGGTAGTGCATGCGCATCGTAGCGGCGGCCTGGGCAGTCGAACTGACGACGGTTGCCATCAATTTCGGTGTCTGGCTCTGGCTACTGTCGGCACCGCCACCACCGCAGGCAGCGAGGCTGATCGCCGCACAGACCAACGCAGTTGCCATCCGAAGCCGGGAAGTAAAACTACTTTTTAACGGCATGACGTGTCTCCTAAATTTTTGTAATTGGATGCTTTGCTCTTGCTCATATGCATTACGAGCAGCTGCAGCGTGACTGCCACTGTCCGTACAGGCTGATGCTAATGTAATATTACTACATACTTTTTAAAAATTCTACCCGGATCAAAAGTATTTATGCAACCGTTCCGTTTGGATCGATCGCCAGCGGCGGTAGCGGCGCCAGCAAGGCAGCCAGGTCATCGGCATCGAACTTGCAAGCTGATGCCGCGTCGCTGCCGAGAATCGCTTCAGCCAGACCAGCCTTGCGCTGCTGGAGTGCCAGAATCCGTTCTTCAATACTTCCCTCGACAACGATGCGAATCACCAGCACGCTTTTATCCTGACCGATCCGGTGCGCGCGCGCAGTGGCCTGCTCTTCAACGGCAGGATTCCACCAGGGGTCCAGATGGATCACCGTGTCTGCTGCGGTCAGATTCAACCCAACTCCTCCGGCCTTCAGACTGAGCAAAAAAATCGGCACGCTCTGCGCTTGAAAACGCCGCACCAGTGCACCGCGCTGCACCGGCGCTGTGCGACCGGTCAGCGACAACCAGGGCAGCTGCAGCGCGTCGAGTTCTGTTTCGAGCAGGCCAAGCAAGGCAGTAAATTGTGAGAACACCAGAATCCGGCGCCCTGCTTCCACCAGTTCGGGCAGCAGCTCGCGCAGCAGCGCGAATTTAGCGCGTTCAATGCCCGGCGCCAGAACCACGCCTTGCAGCAAGAACGGATCGCAGCAAACCTGCCGCAGCTTTAACAGCGCATCCAGAATCGATATCTGCGCGCCACCAAAACCCTGGCGCTGCAGCATGCGGCGTACCTGTTGATCGGACGCCGCGCGCACGCTCTCATACAGTGCGCGCTGCTGGCCTTCAAGACGTACCTTGCGAAGTATCTCGATGCGTGCCGGCAGTTCGGTGGCGACCTCGGCTTTGCAGCGCCGCAGAATAAACGGGCGCACCCGCTGTGCCAGCAACCCGGCGCGCACGGTTTCACCATTGACTTCGATCGGTCTGCGCCACTGCCGCTGGAAGCTG
>JAYVEF010000018.1:0-46727 GCA_043748965.1 Burkholderiales bacterium | reverse complement strand
TGCAGGATTTCCTTCGGCGGCGTCAGATCCTTGATCTCATAACGCAACACCTTGACGCCCCAGTTGGCGGCAGATTCATCGATCGCGTTGACGATCGCGGTATTGATGTGATCACGCTCTTCAAAAGTCTTGTCGAGCTCCATTTTTCCGATCACCGAGCGCAATGTCGTTTGCGCCAACTGCGTGATCGCGGCGACATAGTTTGACGATCCATACGATGCGCGCTTCGGATCGGTCACCTGAAAATACAAGATGCCATCGACCGATAACTGGGTATTGTCTTTGGTGATGCAAACCTGAGGCGGGACTTCGAGCGGCACCTCTTTCAACATGTGCTTGTAAGCGATGCGGTCGATAAACGGGATCACCATATGCAGTCCTGGCTCGAGAATGGTGTGAAATTTGCCCAGCCGTTCGACCACCAACGCGTGTTGCTGCGGCACTACGTTGATGGTCTTGATGACGAAGACGATCGCAAGAATAAAAACGATCAGCGAAACGGTACCAAAACTGAATTCCATGAAAAGTCCCTGTTCGATTGACGAAGCTGTTCTGGTCCCATCATAGCGTCATACCGTGCACTGTCTGACAGGATTTTTCTCGCTCCAGTGTTTTGTCATTCATCGCTCAACTTGTTGGGAGCGTGCGGGGGCGCTGCCATTTCACAGAGGACATTCGTGGCGTTCAGGCGAACGCCGAACCGGATCTCGGACGAAACGAACATTACCCGTCTTAAATCTTGCACAACACCACGCATGCCGTCTGCAAGCGGTAAATCATTGTAAAATGATGCGCGAAATTGCTAAGCTGGTGCCAGCATCCGCCGTGGTCAGCGACCGTTGCCGGCGACTTCGAAAGGTAGCCTGGCGCAATCGCTGATACGTCCAATCGTGTGTATCAGCAGAATATGGTCTACCCTGAATTCAAACCGGCGCGTGCAAACGTCGCGCGACCGGCAGCAAGGCAAACCGCACCATTTATTATTGACGAGGCTCCGATGAAAATTTCTACCCCGCTGACACGCTGGCTGCGCGCCGCCATTGCAATCCTCGTAGTGGCCGGTTTTGGCGGCTGCGGTGGAAAAGGCGTGACGAGTGTCAGTCTCGGCGGCACGATCTCCGGCTTCACCACGGGTTCCCTGACGCTGTCCAACGGCGTCAGCACCGTTACGCTCGCCGCCAATGCGGCCAGCTTCACATTTCCCGCGCAGGTTGCCGTGAACGGTGCGTATGCGGTGCAAGTTGCCATCCAGCCGGTAGGAATGACCTGCTCGGTTACCAACAACACTGGGGTGGTCGGAACTAGCGATATCAGCAGTGTCTCTGTTACGTGTGTGCCGAATCACTCAGTCGGCGGAACGATCACTGGCGTTACCGCAGACGGTTTACAACTGGCCAATGGCAGCGACGTGGTAATTGTGCCCGCTACTAACCGAACCACATTTACCTTCGCCATCTTGCTGGGAAAAGGCCAGACCTACGGCGTCACGGTCCTGACTTCCCCCGTTGGTCAGCGTTGCACCGTGTTGAACGGTATCAATGTGATGGACACGTTCGATGTGACCAATGTGGCAGTCAGCTGCCTTTAAAAATGCGGGGCGCGTTTTCCAAGCTACGCACGATCTACCCGCAGGCGGGTCGCACTGGCCAGGCAGGCCACCAATCGTTTGGCCTTGGTACTCAATAATTCAAAATTAAATCGGAGTCAGGCATGAAATCATCGTCGCGTTTTTTTACCCTATGTTCAATACTGGGACTTGGCATGAGTCTCGCGGGATGCGGCGGACATAATACCGTCAACGTCGGCGGTACGGTCACGGGATTGAATTATGACGGTTTGACCCTGGACAACAACGGCACCCAAGTGTCGATTCCCGCGAAGGCGACTAGTTACGTATTTCCGAACACTGTCAACGTCGACTCGATCTATACCGTGACGATCGTGACGCAGCCTGCGCATCAGGCCTGCGTCGTCGCGAACTCGACCGGGCGCGTCACTGGCACCCAGATCGACTTTGCCAATGTCGGCTGCTCGCAGTTGACACACGCGATCACCGGGACGATCACCAACTTCAACGGCGCCCAAGGTAGCCTGGTAATCGGCAACGGCACCACCTTCGTCGTGCCGCCCGCAGGTGCTACCACGTATTCGTTGCCGAACGTACCAGAACAAACCACTTACGGCGTCGTGATCCAGCAGCCGCAACTGGCCCAAGCTGTCGCTAACTGCATCATCATTGATCCTGCATCGATCGCGGCTGCTACCGGCGTAATGGGCTCCGCAGATGTGGTCGTCAACATCAATTGCATGTAGTGCAAGCTGCCTCGCGCTGCAATGTGTTCAGTCATCAATGTAGCGGTCTGCTTTCTTGAGCAACCAGTAGGCGACTGCCGCGCATCCCGATAATCCGGTATCTGCCCGCCTGCGGCACTTCGGCTCCAGAGAAATCAATATCCCACTGCGCACCGCGATACATCGCCCTTGCGGTTGCGCTCACATCCTCGTGCACAGTCCACTGGTCAACTTCGATGGACTGACCGATATCAAGACTAGTAGCAGGCTCGGAATTCTGCCTTGGTGCCCTGCCCTGCCCAAGTTTGCTGCGGTTCAGCGCCAGCGTGGCGCCAATGCCAACTGCAGCGGCTGTTAGATACTGCACCCCGTCGGACATCCCCAACCACGCGGTCAATGCACCGGCCGCAATGCCGATCGCGATCATCAACAAATAAAACGTGCCGGTGAATAGTTCAAGGATCACCACCATGCCTGCGGCGATTGCCCACATCATCCAGTGCGTCATGACGGCTCCCGGTCGGTCCGATTCAAAAAAACAAAACCCCCGCGGTCGCAAGGACAGCGGGGGCTTAACGTTTTGCGGTAGAACTTTTTGACTTGTTATCCAGTACAAAGTTTTTATAGTTTAGCCGAAAACCACCATCGAAAAGTTTTATTTACGCAAGCCGTTGCGCGCAGCCACATCAAGTTCCCGTAGTCGCCCGGTCCGGCAGATTTATTCAAGGCTTGCGAGCTTCTGCCAAGTGTCGATCACCGAATCGGGATTCAATGAAATCGACTCGATCCCTTCACGCATCAGCCATTCTGCGAAGTCAGGATGGTCTGATGGGCCCTGCCCGCAAATGCCGATATATTTGCCTTGCGCGCGGCAGGCTGCAATGGCTTGCGACAATAACGCCAGTACCGCCGGATCGCGCTCATCAAAATCTGCCGCCAGCAGTTCCATACCGGAGTCGCGGTCTAATCCCAGCGTCAACTGGGTCAAATCATTCGAACCGATGGAGAATCCATCAAAAAATTCCAGGAACTGTTCGGCCAAGATCGCATTGGAAGGGACTTCGCACATCATGATCAGACGCAAGCCGTTCTCGCCGCGCCTGAGCCCATTTTTTCCGAGCAAATTGACGACCTTTTCGGCCTGTGCCAGCGTGCGTACAAACGGCACCATGATCTCGACATTGGATAACCCCATGTCGTTGCGCACCCGTTTCATAGCCAGACATTCCATCTCGAACGATTCGGCAAAGTCGGCAGCCAGATAGCGCGCCGCACCGCGAAAACCAAGCATCGGGTTTTCTTCGTCGGGCTCATATCGCGACCCGCCGATCAACTTTTTGTACTCGTTCGACTTGAAGTCAGACAGACGTACGATCACTGGTTTTGGCCAGAATGCGGCGGCGATGGTGGCGATACCTTCAGCCAGCTTATCGACATAGAAGGCTTTCGGCGAAGCGTGCCCGCGAGCAACCGATTCGACGGCTTTTTTAAGATCGGCGTCAATATTGGGATATTCCAATATCGCTTTCGGATGCACGCCGATATTGTTGTTGATGATGAATTCCAGGCGTGCCAGGCCGACACCGTGGTTGGGAATAGACTGAAAATCGAATGCCAGTTGTGGATTGCCGACGTTCATCATGATTTTCAGCGGCAGCTTCGGTAGTTCACCGCGCAAGACTTCGGTAATTTCGGTTTCAAGCAGGCCGTCGTAAATTTTTCCTTCGTCGCCTTCGGCGCATGATACGGTCACGAAAGTGCCGTCCTTGAGGAGGTCCGTTGCGTCGCCACAACCCACCACAGCGGGTACACCAAGCTCACGCGCGATGATGGCCGCGTGGCAGGTGCGCCCGCCACGATTGGTGACGATGGCCGCAGCGCGCTTCATGACCGGCTCCCAGTTAGGGTCGGTCATGTCGGCCACCAGCACGTCACCAGGCTGGACCCGTTCCATGTCGGCCGGGTCATGGATGACGCGGACCGGACCGGCGCCGATCTTTTGGCCGATGGCACGGCCGGACACCAGTACCGTACTGCTGCCTTTGAGCTTGAAGCGCTGTTGCGCGTCGGTCGTCTTTTGTTGCGACTTGACGGTCTCGGGCCGCGCCTGCAGGATGTACAGCTTACCGTCTCGGCCATCCTTGCCCCATTCGATATCCATCGGGCGACCATAATGTTTTTCGATGGTAACCGCATAGCGCGATAGCTCGACGATTTCGGTATCGTTCAGCGAGTACCGGTTGCGCAACTCGATCGGCACATCGACCGTGCGCACCGATCGACCGGCTCTGGCTTCGCCGGTAAATTCCATCTTGATCAGTTTCGAGCCGATATTGCGCCGGATGATCGGCAGCTTGCCTTGCTCCAGCATCGGCTTGTGGACATAGAATTCATCCGGATTGACTGCGCCCTGCACGACGGTTTCACCCAGCCCGTAACTCGACGTGATGAAAACCACGTCACGGAATCCCGACTCCGTATCGAGCGTAAACATGACGCCGGCCGCGCCCATATCGGATCGCACCATGCGCTGTACGCCCGCCGACAAGGCCACTTCCGCATGTGCAAAACCTTTGTGGACACGGTATGAAATCGCCCGGTCGTTGTACAGCGAAGCGAACACATGCTTCATGGCTTCCAGCACGTTATCGATGCCGACCACGTTCAAAAAGGTTTCCTGCTGACCTGCAAACGATGCATCCGGCAAGTCTTCGGCAGTTGCAGACGAACGCACCGCAAACGACATTTCGTCGCTCGAATCCGCCACCAGTTTTTGGTAGAAAGTATCGATCTCGGCCTGCAAACGGGGCTGAAACGGCGTGTGTACAATCCACTCGCGGATCTCATTACCGGCCAAAGCCAGCGCCCGCACATCGTCGATGTTCAACGATTCGAGGCGATCGGCGATGCGCTGCGCGAGCGGCGGTCCGCCATCCCGGCTATGCGACAAAAAGTCCCGGAACGCTTGCGCCGTGGTGGCGAAACCACCTGGCACGCGGACGCCAGCATCCGCCAGTTGGCTGATCATTTCACCGAGCGACGCATTTTTCCCACCGACTGAGTCGACGTCGGTCATGCGTAGTTCTTCTAATGCCTTTACATACGGTGCTTCGGAATGCACTCCGGTTGGTACTGGGTTGGACATGACAGCCTCTGCTGATGATAAGAAATCTGCACGCGCACGTCGTTGGCCTTTACACTTTGTTCTTGATTTTGCCGGCCAACTGCCGTGCATGTCGGCCCCGCTGCTGATAACACCTGCAACATGGTCAACAATGCGTTGTCGTCTCCATTTTACCTGCTGCAACAGCATTTCACCGCTGCCCGATTGACTATTTCGACAACCAACATCCTATGATCCCTAGCCAGATTGCCCCAAATCAACCGCGCGTGATCGAGCGCACTGTTTTTTTTGTTTCCGACGGTACCGGCATCACGGCCGAAACCTTCGGTCATGCGGTGCTGACGCAGTTTGAGCTACGCTTTCGCCAGATTCGCATGCCTTTCATCGACACGCTAGATAAAGCCCACGCTGCGGCGCAACGGATCAATGAAGCGTTCCGCGCCGAAGGCAAACGGCCGATTATTTTTTCGACTCTGGTCAAGCCGGATCTATCCGACGTGATCATTCAGTCAAATGGCATCTATATGGATTTGATCCACACCTTCGTGGAACCGCTCGAGCAGGAGTTCGGCGTCAAATCAACCCATTCGATCGGTCGCAGCCATAACATTGCCGACTCCGACGACTACAAAAATCGTATCGAAGCGATTAATTTTTCGCTGGCCCATGACGATGGTCAGTCGCACAAGAATCTGGCGATGGCGGACGTCATACTGGTGGGCGTGTCACGCTCGGGTAAGACACCGACGACGCTGTATCTAGCCATGCAATATGGCATCAAGGCGGCCAATTATCCGTTAATCCCGGAGGATTTCGAGCGCGGCAAACTGCCGAGCGGGCTACTGCCCTACCGCGGAAAGATTTTTGGGCTGTCAATCACGCCCGACCGCCTATCCGAAGTGCGTAACGAACGCCGCCCGGGCAGCAAGTACGCCGCCATCGAGAACTGTCGCTATGAGGTCAACGAAGCCGAGGCAATGATGCGGCGAGAGGGGATACGCTGGATGTCGTCGACCGCTAAGTCGATCGAAGAAATTGCCACCATGATTTTGCAGGAAATCAAATCCGACATCCACGCGTATTGAGTCCGGCAAGTCCCGACCAATTACCGCACATTGATCCACAATTATGTTTTTCGGCGAGTCCTGAGCCTAAGAGTATAGATCCGAAAGTCAGCGCCTCGAACTACCGAATCTTGATCGCATCGAGAATCTGTTTCAGCGCATTGTCAGCGGATTTTACCTTCTGTGCGGGGTTCTCTCCCTGGGCAATGCACGCGTCAATCTAGAAGGTCTGAATGCCCGCTTAGCGGTACCTCTGGCAGCCGGTATCGTGCTGATCACCTCGGGCATTCGGTGCGGCGCGTTCGGGATGACACGACTGCGCCTCTTTTTGGGGCGCGTGTTGCCGGTCGGGCTGGCACTGGAATTGCCACTTGGCGTCAGCGGCTGCTCGACGCAGATCGACGCGGTGCAACAGCACCTGCGCCGCGGTGCGTTGAGTTTTCCGGAACCTGTCGGTGCGTTGAACGGACTGCTCTACGACCGTTTTACATGCTTGGTTCTGGCGCCGCTCCCAGCTCAGCAACTGGCACAGGCGCAGTTTCGCAGTGGTCTGGCAATTGCCCTGATGCTGGTGTCGCTGCTGGTCGCGTGTAACTGATTCCTGAGCGGCGTTCTGTCTTTGCGGTTTTAATCCCCGCATAATCCCCTCCGTGTTCAATAAACAGGAGCGGGTATAGACAAGCTGCAAGCGCGTAATCGGTGAGTGAGCGGCATCGCGCTTCTTTTGTGGCCGAACGCCGTCAAAGCATCGGTTACGCAAATACGAAAATACGGAAACTCGGGCATGCTGCCCCGGAAGGACGTTCCAAGAGCAGCATTCGGGCTCGTTGCGGGAACTCAGGCTGCGACAATGCTGATGGCGTCGAAATAGCGGTTATGCCTCGCAAGGAAATCGTCCGGCATCACGGCATATGCCATCAGCGCCCGTTCGACATGCTCGAGGCCAACTTGCTCGGCGCGCTCGCAGGCCTGATATCCCCTGGCAATCCGTTCCTGCTTGCTCGAGAAATTCTTGAATTGCTGGGAGTGTCCCCGTCCAAAATACGAAAATGCCACAGTTGGACGCAAGGCCAGCCTTTTGATCATGCTCCACTGAAATTCTTCGTAGGCGGGGATCACGGACAGCGCGACGATATTGTCCTGTTCCCAGTTAAAAAATGCCGAAAAAAGCTTGGCTCGCTGCTCCCGTGGAAATGCACGATTGCCGGCCAGCGATTCGTGGCTGCTGCATATCAGCTGCAGAAATTCGTCGCCGATGAGGACGCGGGCAACGTCAGACCGTCCGTGGATCTTTGTATAGTGATGGATCGCAAACGACTCGGCGCAAACGCGACGATTGATATTCCGGAATTTGTTTGCGAAATTTCCGGCGTCGTCGCACTGTTCGTAGCTGCGATTATGGGCCCGGTAGCGGTGGCATTCCTTACCCGTTCGCTGCCTGTACTGACGTGGCTGACGTTGCACTGGCAGCCGCTATTTTTCCTGTTGGCTTCGCTGAAGCTAGTCGGGCTGCTTTTTGTCGCGCTGATCCAGCGGCTATCGGCGTCGCCCGCGACCAACATCAGTTACGAAGTACCGAGTCTCAATATCAATACGTCCAGCACAAATCATCAGCGAATTCGATCGCATGATGCAGAAAAAATGGGCGGAAAAAATTCCAAACCGGCGCTACGCACGAATCAATCCGGAGATCGATTCTTCAACACCCACCGGCAGTTTTAGCGGCGAAATTTTTGATGAAACTGCAAAATTTTATTGCACCGATGCCGACCGCAGCAGCCGAAGCAGCTCCCAAATTTTACAGCGAATGCAGCACAACGCGCGCGCCGGACGCGCGCGTTGTGCCGGGTACGGGAATAAATTTACAACATCCTGGTGCCACGGAAATTTCAAAAATCGGCTGCCGTGCAGACGCAAGCCAATGGCACGCGGGCCTCGGCGCCCAGCATGGTATTGACGATGTGGTAGTCGTAACGGGCTTCGCCGGCAGCGAAACTTTCCACCGGTATGCCAAGCCTCTTACGGCGCTTGATGTCGTACCGGACAATGCGGTCCTGCGCGCTATCGCGTTCGGCAGTATCCAGCAGGCGACCCACGATCTTGCTGGCCAGTCGTCGATAACGACGCCGGTCTGCACCGGTTCTGGAGGGCCGCCAGCCGTGTGCGGATAGCCATTGCCACTGCTCGTCGGAAATCTCCGACTTGAACCGTATCTTGAGGTTGCCCCGAGTCAGCGGGATATGCCACGACGGTTTGCTGCCCGCTGCGCCCGCGCGGCGAAATTTTCGCACTCCGAACAACCGTCGGTAAAATATTGCGATGCGCTGACTGAAGGGGATGCTGCGTTTCATCACAATCGGACCGGGTGGCGTATGGTTTAGTCGCGGACCGATCGCGATTCGCGTTGACAGCAATTAACAGTAGCAGGCTGACTTGTTCTTATGTTAATACATCGTCCGGCGCAATTGCAAGAAATTGCTTCATGCGCTGCCTGGTGTTTTAAAAAGTTCGCGTCAAGCTTGTCGCGATCCGTCAGCGCGACGAATTGCTAGTGGTGACAAGGACTCAGCGACAAGTTCGACTGTCGCTCATGGCGCGACTGGCGACACCTCCCTGACGCACCTGCTCGAACAGACACACTGCAGCACTTGCAGCGACATTGAGCGATTCCATCGATCCCCGATGCGGAATTGTCACCTGACTGGTCGCCAGCGCCAGCAATGTCGCCGACACCCCCTGCCCTTCATGGCCGAACAGCCATGCGACGGGATCGCGCAAATCGGCGTCGTACACCTGCTGTTGCGCATGCGAACTGGTGGCAAGCACCGGAACGTTGGCAGTCTTGATCAACGTGGCGAGATCGACGTTTTCAAAAATCTTCAGCAAAAAATGCGCGCCCATGGCAGCACGCAGCACTTTTGGCGACCAGCTGAACACGGTAGTCGGGCTGCAGAATACAGACTCGATCCCGGCCGCGGCGGCGCTACGCAAAATCGATCCGAGGTTACCCGGATCTTGCAGGCTATCCAGCATCACCGCTGAACCAGTGAGCGCTTCAGGGGCTACCAACTGCGGCGTATCGATCACGAACATCAGGCCGATGCCGTGTTCGACCTGGCTCAGGGCCTGGTAGAGCGCGTCGGGGAGCACCACGCACTGCCCCGACGCGACGTCACAGCGCACCACGATCGGCACTACTTCGGGATGTACCGTGGCACTCTCGCTGACCACGCACAGCGGTGGCACACCGCGGTGCTGCAAATAGGTCTCGCACAGGTGGATACCGTCGAGCAGAGTACGTCCAGCCTTACGGCGTACCTGTGAACTGCTGGCCAGGAGCTTCAGCTCCTTGAAGAGCGGGTTGTCACGGGAGCTGATGGGCTTCATGCCGGACGCTGCTGTAGGCAGTCGCGCACCGGGCCGTAGCTGCGTCGATGCACTGGGCACGCGCCGTGCATGCGCAGTCGCTCGAGATGCAGCGCGGTCGGGTAGCCTTTATGTTGATCGAAGCCATATACCGGATACTCCAGATGGAGCAAACGCAGCGCTGCGTCGCGCGCAGTTTTGGCTAGAATCGATGCTGCTGAAATCGCCGGCACGCTGTCGTCGCCACGCACGATGGCCTCGCTGCGCACGGTCATGACCGGGCAGCGGTTGCCATCGATCAGTGCCAGCGTCGGCTGCAGGTGAAGCCCTTCTACAGCGCGTCGCATCGCCAGCATTGATGCCTGCAAAATGTTCAGGGTGTCGATTTCTTCGTGCGAACATTCTGCGATAGACCAAGCCAGTGCATACAACTTGATGTCGCCGGCCAAGCCATCACGCCGCGCTTCGGTGAGCTTTTTGGAATCGCGCAATCCACTGATTGGGCGTGCCGGATCCAGGATGACAGCGGCTGCGAAGACCGGTCCTGCCAGCGGTCCGCGGCCGGCTTCATCGACGCCACAAATTATCTCGGCAAGACAGTCGAATTGAGACAATGAGGGAGAACGGCTTTTCATGATGACAAAAATCAACGGCGCGTCGGGGTCATGATCGTGTGCGATCGATCAGCTTCAATACAGCGTCGGCGCTCTCCTGCGCGGTGTTGCGCAGAAGGGCATGGTGCATACGGGTAAAGCGCTCGGTTAGTACTGCCCGATGACTGTCATCATGCAGCTGCTGCCATAAAGCGTCAGCCATCGCCTGCGGTGTGGCGGCCTGCTGCAGCAGTTCGGGGACGATGAATTCCTGCGCCAGAATGTTCGGTAATCCGACCCATGGTTGATACCCCATATGGCGCAGAATTTCCCAACTTGCGCGCAACATCTTGTAGGCGATGACCATCGGCCTTTTGAATAGCGCAACTTCGAGTGACGCCGTGCCCGACGCCACCAGTACTGCGTCGGCCGCCGCCATGGCCACATGCGACTGTCCGCTCAGGACGTGGATCGGCACATCGCTAAGCCCGGCAGCAGAAATCAGTTCATTAAAATAACGCAACAGATTTTCGCCCGCCATCGGCGCCACAAAAGTGATGGACTGCTCGCGCGCCAGGAGCAGTTTGGCAGTCTCGACGAATGCCACCGCGTTGTACTTCAGTTCGGACATCCTGCTGCCGGGCAAAATTGCCACCACTGCCCCGCTAGTTGGCAGGCCGAGTGCGCTGCGTGCAGCGGCGCTGTCCGGCACCATTGGAATTACTTCGGCCAACGGATGCCCGACATAGGTCACGTCGATACCAGCCTTGCGGTAAATCGCTTCTTCAAATGGAAACACCACCAGCATGTGCGACACTGCACGTTCTATTTTTTTAATGCGGCCGCCACGCCAGGCCCAGATCGACGGACTGATAAAGTGCATGGTTGGAATGCCCGCGTGCTTCAGGTCAGCTTCCAGGCCGAGATTGAAATCAGGCGCATCGACGCCGACGAAGACCGCAGGACGCTCTGCGATCAGACCGGCGCGTAGCGAATTCTGGATACCTTTGATTTCGCGATAATGGCCGAGTACTTCAAACAATCCGCGTACCGACAATTTTTCCATCGGCCAGTCGCTGACAAAACCATACGCTGCCATTTTTTCGCCACCGATGCCATGCATGCGCGCAGTTGGAAGCGCCGGTCGCAAGCCGGACAATAGCCGACTGGCCAACAGGTCGCCAGAACTTTCGCCAGCCACCATGGCAATCACGGGATTGGTCACGTTGCGTTCCTATTCAGCGCACGATGCCACGAGTGGCAGTGTCTAAAAAAATGCGCAGAACATGCACTGCGGCCGCGCAGTCGTCGGCCAACGCCAGTTCATCGGCTAGCAGTGCGGCCTTGGCCTGATCGAAAGTCAGGGCAGATTTGTAGAGAATTTTATAGGCATTGCGAATTGCGTTGATCTGCTCGCGCGAATATCCGCGGCGCTTCAGACCTTCGGCATTGATACCGTGCGCCGCCGCCGGATTGCCGGATAGCGTGACATAAGGCGGCACGTCCTGCGTCAGGCTGGTGCTCATGCCAACCATCGCGTGGGCACCGATCTTGCAGAATTGATGGACATTGGAAAAACCGCCCAGTACCGCCCAATCGCCCACCTGCACGTGCCCGGCCAGTTGTGCGTTGTTGGCAAATATCGTGTGGTTGCCGATTTGGCAGTCGTGCGCCAGATGCACGTAGGCCATCATCCAGTTATCGTTACCCAGACGGGTTACCCCAACATCCTGCACCGTGCCCAGATTGAAAGTACAAAACTCTCGGATGACATTGCGGTGACCGATTTCAAGCGCAGTTGGTTCACCCGTATACTTTTTATCTTGCGGTGCGGCGCCGATCGATGAAAACTGAAATAGTGTGTTGTCCGATCCGATCGTAGTGTGCCCGTCGATCACCACATGCGGTCCAATCCGAGTGCCCGAACCAATCCGCACATTCGGTCCGATAATCGAATAGGCGCCGACCTCGACCGAACTGTCCAGTTCAGCCTGCGCGTCGATCAGCGCCGTCGGATGAATGCGCGCGCTGACACCCCTGCTCACTACTGCACCGCCGGCTGACTGGCGTCGCTGGCGCTACGCATGGTACACATCAGTTCGGCCTCGACCGCGACCTGACCATCCACGGTAGCGCGCGCCTGATATTTCCAGATACCGCGCGCATGTCGGGTGATTTCAACTTCCATGCGGATCTGGTCGCCTGGGACCACGGGTCGCTTGAAACGCGCGCCATCGATGCCGATGAAGTAGACGACGCTGTTTTCATCAGGCTTCTGACCCATTGTCAAAAACGATAGTAGCGCCGCAGTCTGTGCCAGCGCTTCAATCATCAATACCCCCGGCATCACCGGCTTATGCGGAAAATGTCCGTTAAAAAATTCTTCGTTAGCGGTAACGTTCTTGATCGCGACAATCGTCTTGCCCGACTCCCAGTCGAGCACACGGTCGACCAGCAGCATAGGATATCGATGCGGCAGATATTGTTTGATTTGGGTGATGTCCAGACTATTCATTATTCTTTTCAGTAAGCGCTTTGACGGTTTTTTCCAGCGCACGAATTTTCTCACGCATTGTGCCGAGATTGCGCACCATGACGGCAGTTTTTTCCCAGTCTGCATTTTTTGCCAGCGGATAAAAACCGGTATAGTTTCCAGGTTCGGATATCGAACGGGTGACCAGGCTGCCCGATGAAATATGCACCCGGTCGGCAATTGTGAGGTGACCCAATACCATCGCCGCTCCGCCGAAAGTGCAGTATTTACCGATTACGGCACTGCCGGCGACGCCGACACAACCGGCGATAGCGGTATGCGCGCCAATTCGGCAGTTGTGGCCGATTTGAATCTGGTTGTCGAGCTTGACGCCTTCTTCGATCACGGTGTCGGCTAGTGCGCCACGATCTATGCAAGTGTTGGCGCCGATTTCAACATCGTCGGCGATCATTACCCGTCCGGTTTGTGGAATTTTGATCCATGCGCCGCCCTCATTGGCGAAGCCAAATCCGTCAGCGCCAATCACGGCACCGGAATGTATAACTCCGCGCGCTGCAATTTCGCAACCCGCATGAAACGTTACCCGAGCATAAAAATGCGTGCCCGCGCCGATGCGTGCACCGCGCCCGACAAAGCAACCTGGTTCGATCACGACGCCCTCGCCAATAGCGACATTGGCATCGATCACAACCTGCGCGCCTATGTGTGCGGTTGGCGCGATGCGGGCCGAAGGCGCTACCGATGCGCTCGGATGGATACCGGGAATAAACGCCACCGCGTGCTGTCGCGCGAACCACTGTGCGACATGGGCAAAATAGGCGTATGGGTTGTCAGTCACGATCCGACTGCCAGCATAGCCGGTGCCAAGCGCGGCCGCATCAGCGGCGGACAGAATCATCGCTGCCGCTTTTGACGCAGTCGCACCGGCGCGAAATTTTGGGCTGGATAAAAATGTGATGTGATCGCGCCCGGCTTGATCGATCGGCGCGATGCCACTGACCAACACTTCCCCGTCGCCGATCAACTGACCACCGAAGCGTTCGACCAGTTGTGCCAAACGGGTGCTCATCAGACTGCGGGCTTATTTGTTGAGTGCTTTGAGCACTTTATCGGTGATGTCAATGCGCGGACTGGCGTACACGGCATCCTGAAACACGATGTCGTATTTTTCCGCTTCTGCAATCTGCTTGATCACCCGAGTAGTGCGCTCGAGCACGGTTGCCAGTTCTTCGTTCTTGCGCTGGTTCAAGTCTTCGCGGAATTCGCGTTGCTTGCGCTGAAAATCCTTATCCAGGTCGGTCACTTCGTGCTGCCGCTTGATGCGCTCTCCTTCGGGGATGACCGCAACATCTCTGTCGAGTTTCTCGGACATCGACTTGAGCCGTGCCGCGACTTCTTGAAGTTCTTTTTCGCGCTTTGAAAACTCCTGATCGATTTTTACCTGCGCCGATTTTGCCGGCGTCGCCTCGCGAAAAATCCGCTCCGTATTGACGAAACCGATCTTGGCTTCCTGCGTCTGCGCCTGTGCGACTGGAGCAAACGCGGCGAACGCCACCGCAGTGAAACACAGCGAAACCGCTGTCCGGGACGATATCAGTAACTTCAAGGCAATTCTCCGCGATTCGAAAACACGATTATGACACTGACTCATCGATCGATCAGAAGCCCTGACCCAGCTGGAACTGGAAGCTTTGCTTCCGATCGTCCGGTTTCGCATTCAACGGCTTGCCGTAGCTCAACTTTAATGGACCGACCGGCGATACCCAGCTCAACCCGAAGCCGGCCGAATAGCGCAATTCCGACAGTGCGATTTTGGCGCGATCGGCATACACGCTGCCACCGTCAACAAAGGTAAACAACCGCACGCTCTTGTCAGCACCTGAGCCAGGGAATGGAAATTGCAACTCGGCATTCAAAATCAAACGCGACGAGCCACCCAGCGGATCACCATTGGCAGCGCGGGGCCCAAGCGAGGAACTGTCGTAACCGCGCACTGAACCGATGCCACCGGCATAAAAGTTTTTGAAGATCGGATAGGCCTTGCCAGCATAGCCACGACCATAGTCGATTTCGGCATTGGTCGCCAATGTCAGATTGCGGTACAGCGGATAAAAATACTGGTGCTGATAAATCGCCCGATAATATTTTTGGTCACCCAGTGGGGCAATCTCGAGGTTGGCACGCTGGTAGCGACCCATCGTTGGCGACAGCGCACTGTCGCGACTGTCGCGCTGCCATGCTACGGTCAGCGGAAAGCTGTTGGTGGTGGCGTTAGTGCCGTCGCCAAAGTTGCGCGCGTAGGCCAGGTATAGCTCGGGGCTGTTGTTGTGCAATGGGTCGTTGAAATAAGTTTCGACCTTGGTGTGCTCGACGCCGGCGCCGAAAAATACGGTATCGACTTCCGAGAACGGCACGCCGAATTTGACGTTGCCACCCGCTTGCTGAATCCGATAATCGCCCGTATTGACTGCAGGTGGCACCGTGGTGCGCAGGAACAGCTCAAAACTTCGACTCACCCCTTCATCGGTATAGTAAGGATCTGCTTCGGACAGTGCGACGGTGCGGTTGCGCCGACTGGTGTTTACATCCACGCCGATCGTCTTGCCGCTGCCGAACGCATTCACCTGCTGAATTTGGCCCTGCAAAGTGAGCTTGTCGGTTTGCGAAAAACCGGCACCGATCAGAATGTTGCCGGTCGGGCGCTCCGTCACAGCCATGTTGATGTCGACCTGGTCGGTGGTGCCGGTGACTTCGGGCGTGTCGATGGTGACTTCCTTGAAGTAGCCCAATCGGTCAACCCGATCGCGTGACAGACGGATTTTCTCGCCGTCGTACCAAGAGTCTTCAAACTGGCGGAACTCGCGCCGCACTACTTCGTCGCGAGTTTTGGTATTGCCCGCCACATTAATGCGCCGCACATACACACGCTTGCCAGGATCAATCAAAATCGTAAACGCGACCTGCTTTTTGTCACGATCGATCTCGGGGTTGGCATTGACGTTGGCAAAAGCATAACCAAAATTGCCCATCCGCTCAGATATTTTTTTGATGCTGGCGGTCAGCTTGTCGCCCGCATACAGATCGCCGGCTTTGAGGGTCACCAGCGACTGCAACTCAGCTTCGCGGCCGAAGGTTTCGCCTTCGATTTTGACCGATGAGACGGTGAATTTTTCACCTTCGCTGATATTGATCGTGATGTAGATATCTTTCTTATCCGACGAAATCGCCACCTGGGTCGACTCAACCTGAAATTCGAGGTAGCCGCGATTCAAATAAAATGATTTCAGTGCTTCGATGTCGCCCGTCAGCTTCTGCTTGGAATACTGATCCGCCTTGGTGTACCACGTGAAAAATCCCGGCGTCGTCAAGGCTAGTTGGCTGCGGATTTCGCTGTCACCGAAAGCTTTGTTACCGACTACGTTGATCTGACGGATGCGTGCGGTCTCGCCTTCATCGACCGAAAAAGTGATGTTCACACGATTGCGTTCAATCGGCGTCACGGTGGTCGTTACTATCACGCCGTACAGACCGCGTCCGAGGTATTGGCGCTTCAGTTCCTGCTCGGCGCGGTCGACCAGCGATTTATCATAGGTGCGCGATTCGCCCAGGCCGATATCCTTCAGGGCCTTGGTCAATTGATCCTTGTCGAACTCCTTGATGCCGCTGAATTCGACCGCTGCAATTGCCGGGCGCTCCTCGACCAGCACCACCAGGACATTGCCATCCGCCTCAATACGCACATCCTTGAAAAAACCTGTGGCATATAACGCCTTGATCGCCGCCGAAGCCTTGTCGTCATTGAACGTGTCACCTACTCGAACCGGCAGATAGCTGAACACGGTACCGGCTTCGGTACGCTGAATTCCTTCGACCCGAATATCCTTGACGACGAAAGGTGAGACGGCCAATGCCTGTCCTGAACACAAGGCAAAGACAGCGAGGGCGACAAGGCGACGAGGCGAAGCTGGCAGAGAGTAAAGCGTGGGTCGTACGGTTTGTAATTTCATTGGCTATGGTTGGGTTCAGTGTTTTTGCTAGGGCTACATGATTGCGCGTTCTGGCAAAAAATCAGGATATGAGCCGGACTACGTCGTTGAAGACGGCGACCGCCATCAACGCCATCAGGAGCCCGATGCCGAGGCGCTGGCCGAGCTGACCGATGCGCTCCGAAACCGGCCGCCCGGTCAAAACTTCCACCGAATAATACAGCAAAAGACCCCCGTCCAAAACCGGGATCGGCAGTAGATTCATGATGCCGAGACCGATACTGATGGCGGCAATAAACTGCAGGTACGAGACCCATCCCATCTGCGCTGTCTTGCCAGCGTAATCGGCGATGGTGATCGGGCCGGTGATATTCTTGACCGAGGCGCTGCCCGTCAAGATCTTGCCGATGATTTTGAGCTGCAGCACGCTGCTGTCCCAAGTCCGCGTGGCCGCTTTGGAAACCGCGTCGACCGGATTAGAACTCGCGTTGATCGTTTCGGTTTTCAATGGAATCTCGACCCGGATCTGACCGAAAGTTTTTCCGGCACTGGTGACACCGGCAGGCGTTACGGTCAGCTCGATCGGCTGCCCATTGCGCAGCAGCGACAGCCGCAACGGCTCGGCCGGTGAGGCGCGTACCAGATCAATAAAGGCCAAGCCGTCCTGTACCGGCTGTGCGTTCACCGCGCGCACGACATCGCCTTCTTTCAGCCCGGCCTGCTGCCCGGCACCACCCGGCTCGATTCGTCCAAGCACGGCAGGCGGGCGAAACAGTTCCAGGCCAAGGGTGCCGACAAAATCGGTTTCGAGATCTTCGGTTTTCAGTTGATCCACCGGCAGCGTGACGGAGCGTAATTGCTTGCCGCCTGGGCCAGTCTCGCCAGGCCGCTCCAGATCAAGCGTCGCAGGACGCTTTTCAATGATTAGACGCACCAGTTTCCAGCGCAGATCGGACCAGATCTGGATTGGCTCGCCATTGACTGCTGTCACTGTGTCGCCACCGCGTACGCCAGCCTGATACGCTATCGACTTGGTGGCCGGCGCGCGCACTTTTGCGATCGGTTCGGGCACACCGTGCATGAACAACGCGGCAAACAGCGCGATTGCCAGCAAGAAATTAGCCATCGGTCCGGCTGCTACGATCGCCATCCGACGCCACACCGACTGACTCGTAAATTCACGCTTGCGTTCTTCCGCAGTTAGGATGATGTCGGGGTTTTCACGCACATCGAGCATCTTCACGTAACCACCGAGCGGCAACATCGAGACTACCCACTCGGTTTGATCCGGACCTACCCGGCGCGAAAAAATCACCTTCCCCATACCCACTGAAAACCGCAGGACTTTAACGCCGCACCAGCGCGCGACCCAGTAGTGGCCCAGCTCGTGGATAATCACCAGTGTGCCCAAGGCGACCAGGAATGCCAGAACAGTTTGTAGCAGATTCATGATGGGATCAATGACGCGGCAAGTTGACGGGCGCGCTGGTCTTGTTGCAGCAGCGCGGCGATATCTGAGACAGGATCTAGCGGCATGATGTTCATTACGCGGTCAATCATCTGATCGATCTGGCGAAAACCAATGCGGCGTTCCAAAAACGCCTGCACCATGACTTCGTTGGCCGCATTCAGTACCGCGGGGGCGCTTCCGCCTGTCCGCAAAGCATCATACGCCAGTTTCAGACACGGAAATCGTACCAAGTCGGGCTGATGGAATTCAAGATTGGCGAGTTGAGTCAGATCGAGCGGCGCCACACCTGAATCGATCCGCTCCGGCCACGCCAGCGCGTGCGCGATGGGAGTGCGCATATCCGGATTGCCGAGTTGCGCCAGCACGCTGCCATCCCGATAGGAAACCATCGAATGAATCACGCTCTGCGGATGAATCACCACGTCGATCTGGTCGGGTGGCGCACCAAATAGCCAATGCGCTTCAATGACTTCGAGCCCCTTGTTCATCATGGTGGCCGAGTCGACCGAAATCTTTCGTCCCATCACCCAATTAGGATGGGCTATGGCTTGCTCGGGGGTGACCGCGGCTAGTGTGGCGACATCACGTTTCAAAAATGGACCGCCGGATGCTGTCAGCACGATACGCGCAATTCCGTGGCTGCTCGGATCGCGCGAGTATGGCCACGGCAGGCACTGAAAAATCGCATTATGTTCGCTGTCAATCGGCAACAGCGTGGCGCCGTGCTGCGCCACCGTTTCCATCAGCAGCCGACCCGACATCACCAGTGCTTCCTTGTTTGCCAGCAGAATTTTTTTACCGGCAAAGGCCGCGGCAAGTGTGGGTGCCAAGCCCGCGGCACCAACAATAGCCGCCATCACCGCGTCGCAACCAGCGGCGCTGGCCACTGCGCACAGGGCCGCTTCGCCATACGCGATTTCGGTGCGGACACCGCGCTGCTGCAGCAGTACTCTCAGGCGCTGGGCGGCTTCAGGCGATCCCACTACAGCAACCTCGGGAAGAAACTTGGCACATTGCGCCGCAAGCGCCTCGACCTGCGTATGCGCGGTCAACGCAAAGATCCGGTAGCGCTCCGGGTGGCGCGCGATCACGTCCAACGTCGATACACCGATCGAACCAGTCGCGCCAAGTAGTGTGATGGACTGCATCAGCGGTTGTTGTCTGATCAAGACTTAGAGCCAGTAACCAAGCAGCATCGCCAGTGGCAATGTCGGCAGCAGCGCATCGATGCGGTCGAGCACGCCACCGTGCCCTGGCAGCAAATTGCTGCTGTCCTTCATGTTGGCGCGGCGTTTTAACTGCGACTCGAACAGGTCGCCCGCGATACTTGCGGCGACGATCAAAATCAATACCGCAACCAGACCGGTCCAGCCCCACACCATTTGAACGTGCACCGCAAACGTATCTGACAAGACCGGCACCGCCACTGAAATACCCCCCAACACCAGCACGGCCAAACAGCCGCCGATCGCGCCCTCCCATGATTTTCCTGGGGAGATCGAGGGCGCGAGCTTGTGCTTGCCGAAGGCTTTACCCGAAAAATACGCGCCGATATCGGCGATCCAGACCAGTGCCATCACCGACAGCAGATATAGTGGCGAAGGCTTCCAGCTATATAGTCCGGCCAGTGCCATGAAGCAGCCCAGAATGGCGAAACCATAGGTCACACTGAGCAACCGGTTACCGATGCCCTGCAGCGACGGCAAGCCGATCAGAAGCGCCGGAGCGAAGCGCATTGCCCACAACGCCACACAAATACCGAAGAAGATTTTTTGATCGACAAATCTGCCACCAACTACCATCAAAAATACGTAAAGACCCGTCCAGAGTGCCGCGCCAATCACGGGGTAGCGGCTGCCGAATAGACGCAGGCCTTCCCATGCCGCTGCAGCAAAGCACGCCGCTGTCGCCAGCAAAAAAATCAATGCTGATTTTGACAGCACCACAAGCAGAAATCCTATCAGTAACAGCACTGCGGTAATTACGCGGGTTCTCAGCATCACGAAACCTTTTTTTGTTCGATCAATTGCGCACTGGTACGACCAAAGCGTCTTTCGCGCTGCTGGTACGAGGTAATCGCCTGGTCAAGTTGGGTGGCGTCAAAGTCAGGCCAGAAGGTGTCGGTAAAATACAATTCGGAATACGCCAGTTGCCACAGCAAAAAATTCGATACGCGTTCTTCACCGCCAGTGCGGACGAACAGATCCGGCTCGGGAGCATAGGCCATCGACAAATGACCGGCAAGCTCCATGTCGGTAAAATCTGCGCGCCCCGGATGTAGTGCGGCCAGTTTGTTTACTGCCTGCATGATGTCCCAGCGGCCACCGTAGTTGGCGCAAATAGTCACGGTCAGAGCAGTGTTGGCGGCGGTGCGACGCTCGGCGCTGTCGATCATCCGCTGCAGCTTTTCGTCGAAACGGCTCAGATCACCGACCACCTTCAGACGAATCCCGTTCGCGTGCATCTTGGCGACTTCACGGTCCAGCGCGGTCACGAACAAGCGCATCAGCAGCGAGACTTCTTCGGCAGGACGGCGCCAGTTTTCTGAACTGAATGCAAAAAAAGTCAGGTATTCAACGCCACGCGTGACGCACGCCTCGACCACGCCGCGCACTGCATCGACACCTTTGACGTGGCCGGCAAAACGCGGCAAAAAACGCCGTGTCGCCCAGCGTCCATTACCATCCATGATGATGGCGATATGACGCGGAATACTGGTTACCGGCGGTACCATTTCGGTCGAACTGGGATAGGTCATGGCGGGCAATGTAATGGGGGAAATGTCAGCGTAGAACGGCTGGACGCGCCCGCTGACTCAGCTGGCTAAACAAGCGAACCGACTAAACCGTCAATACTTCTTTTTCCTTGTCGACCACCAGCTTGTCGACCTCTGCCACAAACTTGTCTGTCAGCTTTTGGATCTCCTCCTGCGCGCGACGCTCGTCGTCTTCGGAAACCGCTTTGTCCTTCAGCAGCTTTTTGAGACCTTCGTTAGCGTCACGCCGAATATTCCGAATCGCGATCTTGGCATCTTCGGCTTCGCTCTTGACCAGCTTTACCATTTCCTTGCGGCGTTCTTCGGTCAGAGGTGGCGTCGGCACGCGGATCATGTCTCCCTGGGTGGCGGGATTGAGTCCAAGGTCGGCTTCGCGAATGGCCTTTTCGACCGCGCCGATCATCTTCTTTTCCCACGGCTGCACGCCAATCGTCCTCGCGTCCACCAGAGTCACGTTGGCGACCTGCGTCAGCTGGGTCGGATTGCCGTAGTAGTCGACCTGAATATGGTCCAGCATTCCGACGTGCGCGCGGCCGGTGCGGACCTTGGCGAGATCATTTTTTAAGGTGTCGATCGACTTGTGCATGCGTTGATCGGTATTCTTTCTTACGTCAGCGATAGTCATGCTGCTCTCCTCTTTTTGCTGCGGGCAAAAGTAAATGTCGGCAGTCAAGTTGCGATAAAAAATTTGGGCTGCAGCCGGCAGTACAAAGTTGCAGCTGGATCGCGGGACACGAACTCGCCGCCCGCGCGGAAGATAGCTTTAAATATGTACCAGTGTACCTTCGTCTTCACCCATGATGACGCGTTTTAGGGCGCCGGGCTTGATGATTGAAAACACCTTGATCGGCAACTTCTGGTCGCGACAAAGAGCAAATGCGGTCGCATCCATGACCTGCAGATGCTTGGAAATTGCTTCGTCAAAGGTAATCGTGGTGTACCGGGTAGCGGCGGGATCTTTTTTCGGGTCGGCGCTATACACGCCATCGACCTTGGTGGCCTTCAGGACGATCTCGGCACCGATCTCGGAGCCGCGCAGGGCAGCCGCCGTGTCGGTGGTAAAAAACGGGTTACCGGTGCCGGCAGCGAACACCACGATCTTGCCTTCTTCCAGATATTGCAGCGCCTTGGGGCGCACGTATGGCTCGACCACCTGTTCGATACTGATCGCCGACATGACACGGGCAGTGATACCGGCCTGACGCATCGCGTCGGCCAGCGCCAATGAATTCATCACCGTTGCCAGCATTCCCATGTAATCAGCGGTGGCCCGATCCATCCCCTGTGCACCGGGCGCGACACCACGGAAAATATTTCCGCCCCCAATTACGATAGCCAACTCAACGCCCAGTTGCGCGACCTCGGCAACGTCTGCGACCATGCGCTCTATCGTGGCCCGATTGATGCCGTAGGGATCGTCGCCCATCAAGGCCTCGCCAGAAAGTTTCAAAAGAACACGCTTGTAAGCTGGCTGGGTCATGACATGAACTCCTTGTAATGGTCGCGTTACCGTAACCATGAATGGGAAAGCAAACTACACCGTTCGCAATTTTTCGATCCGGCGGGCACTAGACCATCGCCTGCTACGAGGTCGGAGGTTCGATCCGGTCCGGTGGGAGCGTCTAACAAAGGCCACCGACAGCACTGCGCAGTCGATAAATTTTGTTAGGCGTTCGTGCTGTCAAAAGGGCAATGCAACCGCACCGCGCTGCCACCTTACTTGCAACAACGGGCCTCTCGGCCCGCTGTTTCTAGTCTCTAATATTTACGGCTGCTTGGCAGCGGCAACCTGCGCAGCCACTTCGGCAGCAAAGTCATCCTGCTTTTTCTCGATGCCTTCACCTACGATGAACATCGTAAATGAAGATACGACAGCGCTATTCGCTTTCAACATTTGCTCGATGGTTTGCTTGTCGTTCTTGACGAAAGTCTGATTCAGTAACGACACTTCTTTCAAGTACTTCTGGATGGAACCATCAACCATCTTGGTTACGATCTCGGCTGGCTTGCCCGACTCGGCCGCTTTCAATGCGGCGACCGAACGTTCTTTTTCTATCAGCTCAGCAGGCACTTGATCCGAGGACAATGAAACTGGCTTCATGGCCGCTACATGCATCGCCACGTCCTTGCCGACCTGATCATCGCCAGCGTCGAATTCAACCATCACGCCGATACGGGTGCCATGCAGATAAGATGCCAGCTTGGCGCTGCTATCAAAACGCACGAAGCGACGGATCGACATGTTTTCACCAATCCGTCCAATCAGTGCAGCACGCTGTTCGTCAACGGTCTTGCCATCCATTGGCAATGCCAGGAGGGCAGCCACGTCGACTGGATTCTTATCAGCCACCAGTTTCGCACATGCATTTGCCAAAGCGATGAACTCGTCATTTTTGGTAACAAAGTCGGTTTCGCAATTGACTTCGACCATCGCACCGACCCTGCCTGCGACATAAGCCGTGACCACGCCTTCGGCGGTGACACGGGATGCGGCCTTGGATGCCTTGCCACCCAGTTTTACGCGCAGGATTTCTTCCGCCTTGGCAGCGTCGCCGCCTGCTTCGGTCAGTGCCTTTTTACATTCCATCATCGGCGCATCCGTTTTCGCGCGCAGTTCGCCTACCATTGTTGCTGTAATCGTCGTCATTGCATTCTCCTGACATGCGGCATGGCGGCCCTGCCATCCACAATCATTATTGGGTATTTAAAATTTGCTCGAAAAAAAGGGGCGAATCGCGCTGCCCCTTTTTTGAAGCTCGATCGATCAAGGCACGATTTAAGCGTGCTCGCTGACCTCAACAAACTCATCGCCGGTCTTGATCGATTCGACGATATCGTTCATGGCATTGGCGCGACCTTCCAGAATCGCATCAGCGACGCCACGGGCGTACAACATGATCGCTTTGGACGAGTCGTCGTTGCCCGGGATGACATATGTCACGCCTTCGGGGGTATGGTTGGTGTCGACCACGCCGATCACCGGAATACCTAATTTTGCGGCTTCGGTGATGGCACCCTTGTGATAACCGACATCCACCACAAAAATTGCATCCGGGATGCCGCCCATGTCCTTGATGCCACCAATGGCTTTTTGTAGCTTGACCATTTCTCGCTGGAACATCAGGCCTTCTTTTTTGCTCAGCTTGTCAAATGAACCATCCTCAACCGCGGCTTCCATTTCCTTCAGGCGCTTGATCGATGTTTTGATAGTCTTGAAATTGGTCAACATACCACCCAACCAGCGCTGGTCGACATAGGGCATGCCGGCGCGTTGCGCCTCCGCAGCCATGATTTCACGCGCCTGGCGCTTGGTACCGACCATTAAGATGGTGCCGCGGTTGCTTGAAAGTTGCTTGATATACTTCATTGCATCCTGGTACATCGCCAGGGTTTTTTCCAGATTGACGATGTGGATCTTGTTGCGATGACCAAAGATGAAGGGCGCCATTTTTGGATTCCAAAAACGGGTCTGGTGGCCAAAGTGGACACCGGCTTCGAGCATTTCACGCATTGTTACGGACATTGTTAGTTTCTCCAGGGTTAGGTCTGGAATTCGTTCAGTCACCTGTCTAACTCCGGCAAGGTGTCAACCAATACCGGCGCCAGCAGGCACCCTTGTCGAACGAACTCGCGATTGGTACTAAGCTTGCTGTTGCAACACCCAATTGGGTTATCACTGGCTTTACAGATTTGCTTGGAAGAGATTATCCACGCAGCCCAAGATTGTACTCGAATATCGGGGCTGATTTCAAGCCTGTGCTAACTTTTCAGGTATGGAAGTTGACGCGCCGCTCCAACCCGCCCTTAGCGCTGGCGTCGGGTAGCGTCTATAATTCGTCATCCCCGCCAAGTTGAAGGGCGCTGCTACGCTGACCCGCTCCCCCGGTCGCGCTCTGCGCACCCCAACCTGCTTGATTAACGATCATCGGGCCGACCGTCGCCGTAATTGCGCATGCGACCGAATTTCGGCCTGATCTCGACTTTTACGGAATGAGTACCTTATGTCTTCCATTTCCATCAAATCCGCCGATGACATCCAAGGCATGCGCGTGGCAGGCCGACTGGCTGCCGAAGTGCTCGATTTTATCGCTCCACATGTCAAGGCCGGCGTCACCACGGGCGAACTCGACCGGCTGTGCCACGAGTACATGGTCAACGTGCAGGGCACAATCCCGGCGCCGCTGAACTATTGTCCGCCGGGGTACACGCCATATCCCAAAGCCATCTGCACATCAGTCAACGATGTGATCTGCCACGGGATTCCGGGTGACAAGGTACTCAAGAACGGCGATGTTGTAAATTTGGATATTACCGTCATCAAGGATCGTTACCACGGCGACACCAGCCGGATGTTCTATGTCGGTGAACCGTCGATCATGGCACGTCGGCTGAATGAAATCACTTTCGAATGCATGTGGCTCGGGATTGCCAGGATCAAACCGGGCGCACATTTGGGCGATATCGGCTATGTCATTCAGCAGCATGCCGAAAAAGCCGGTTACAGCGTGGTGCGCGAATTTTGCGGTCACGGTATCGGCACGGTATTCCATGAAGAACCGCAGGTACTGCACTATGGCCGGCCCGGCACACTCGAAAAACTGGAAGCCGGCATGATTTTCACGGTCGAGCCGATGATCAATGCAGGGCGTCGAGAAATCCGCGAAATGGGTGATGGCTGGACTATCAAGACCAAGGATCGTAGTTTGTCGGCGCAATGGGAACATACCGTGCTCGTGACCGAAAACGGGTTCGAGGTGCTGACTGTTTCACCCGGAATGCCGGCACCGCCGGCCTTCATCAAGGCGCCGGCGTATCAGGAAGCCGCAGCCTGACGATGGCGTCACTGGCGCAAACACTCAAGGAACAATTACGTGAAGGCCGACGCAACGTCATCGCAAGCTTTCAGGCCGACGGCAAGCCGGAAGCGTTACTTTCCAGCCTGTGTAAAAACGTCGATGCAGCGCTCTCGGAAGCCTGGCACAGTTTCGGTTTGCCGCCCAGCGCAGCGCTGGTGGCTGTGGGGGGCTATGGACGCGGCGAATTATTCCCGTACTCCGATGTCGATGTCCTGATCTTGCTGGAACAAGTCCCTGGCCCGGGCCTGCAGGACAAGCTTGAAGCGCTGGTTCAGACGCTGTGGGATATCGGCCTTGAAATCGGCCACAGCATCCGGACCATTCCAGAATGCCTGACGGAAGCGGCTGCCGATATCACGGTACAAACCAGTTTGCTGGAAGCGCGCTGGGTGACTGGCAATCGCAAGCTGTTCCGATTTCTGCAGGAACGCTGCGCCGCTGCAATGGACCCGCAGGCTTTTTTTCAGGCAAAAAAACTCGAGCTGGTGCAACGCCACGCCAAGTACGAAGACACCCCCTACAGCCTGGAACCGAACTGCAAGGAAAGCCCTGGCGGTTTGCGCGATTTGCAGGTCATCCTGTGGGTCGCGAAAGCGGCCGGACTGGGGGACTCGTGGCGCAAACTGGCGCAGCGCGGGCTGATCAGCAGCACCGAAGCACGCCAACTGACGCTAAAAGAGCGAGCGTTCAAGGATATCCGCATTCGCCTGCATATAGCTACCGGGCGGCGGGAAGATCGCCTGGTGTTCGACGTTCAAACGATCATCGCTGAAACGCTCGGATTCACGACCACCGAAACCCGTCGCGCCAGTGAATACCTGATGCAGCGCTATTACTGGGCTGCCAAAGTCGTGACCCAGTTAAACGAAATTTTGTTGCAGAATATTCATGCCCAGCTGTTTCCGATGCCTGCCGTGCCAGTCCCGATCACGCCCCATTTCAATGCGCTGAATGGCTTGATCGATATCGCCGCCGACGACACTTTCGAGTCGGTGCCATCGACCATGCTGCAGGTGTTTTTGATTCTGGCCGGACGCAGCGATCTGAAGGCAATGACAGCGCGCACCATGCGCGCACTTTGGCATGCGCGGTTTCGCATCGATGCAAAATTTCGGCGCGATCCGGTCAATCGCCAGCTGTTCATCGACATTATCCAGTCGCCCCAGGGCATCACGCACGCGCTGCGCAACATGAATCAGACCAGTATTCTGGGGCGCTATTTGCCGAACTTCCGGCGCATTATCGGTCAGATGCAGCACGACCTCTTTCATGTCTATACCGTCGACCAGCACATCTTGATGGTGGTGCGCAACGTGCGTCGATTTACCATGACCGAGCACGCGCACGAGTATCCGTTTTGCAGCCAGCTGATCGCTAATTTCGCGCATCCTTGGCTGCTGTATGTAGCAGCATTATTCCATGATATTGCCAAGGGCCGTGGCGGCGACCATTCTGAGCTGGGAATGGCCGATGCCGACAAATTTTGTGCAGATCACGGACTGACCGACAGCGACACGGAGCTGATCGTATTTTTGGTCGCACAGCATCTGACCATGTCACAGACGGCGCAAAAACAAGATTTGTCCGACCCCGACGTGATCCAAAATTTTGCTGCGCTGGTCAAGGACGAGCGCCATCTGACAGCGTTGTACCTTTTGACAGTTGCCGACATCCGTGGCACCAGTCCAAAAGTCTGGAACGCCTGGAAGGGTAAATTGCTGGAGGACTTATACCGGATCACGCTGCGTGTCCTCGGTGGCGAAGCGCCATCGTCCGACCGCGAACTTAAAAATCGTCAGCAGGAAGCCCTCGCGACGCTACGCCTGTACGGCCTAGACAGCAATGCACATGTCGCGCTGTGGCAACAACTCGACGTCGCTTATTTTTTACGCCATGACGCTTCGGATATCGCTTGGCAAACCCGTTCGCTGTACGGCCGTATCAACAGTCTGACCCCGGTCGTCAAATGTCGCCTCTCTGCAATTGGCGAAGGGTTGCAGGTGACGGTCTATGTGAAAGATCAACCGGATCTATTTGCACGGATATGCAGCTATTTCGACCGCAAAAATTTTAGCATTCTGGACGCGAAGATTCATACTACGCGGCACGGCTACGCGCTGGATACGTTCCTGGTATCGGAGCCGAGTTTCGCGAACAATTATCGCGACATCATCAGTCTGATCGAACATGAATTGTGCGCAGTGCTGACTAGCGTCGGAGCCCTGCCGGCACCCAGTCGCGGTCGCCTGTCACGCCTGTCGCGCAGCTTCCCGGCGACGCCGACTGTGGATTTGCGGCCCGATGAGCGCGGGCAGTTTTATCTGTTGTCGATTTCAGCTAACGATCGCAACGGCTTGCTGTATTCAATTGCCAGCGTGCTGGCAAAATATCGCATCAATTTGCACACCGCCAAAATCATGACGCTGGGGGAACGCGTCGAAGATGTCTTTTTGGTCGATGGCCCGATTCTAAATAGCCCGCGCAGTCAACTGCAACTTGAAACTGACCTGCTCGATGCCTTGCGCGTCTGACCCATCCTTCTGCTATTTTTGACCCCCATGACCGAACCGCTCCGCCTGTCCAAACGCATGTCCGAGCTCGGCCTGTGCTCTCGTCGCGAAGCCGACGCGTGGATCGAAAAGGGCTGGGTCCGGGTTGACGGTAAAGTTATTTCCGAACTCGGCAGCAAAATCCTCCCAGATCAAAAAGTCACGATCGAACGCCAAGCGGCCGCGCAGCAGTCAAAACTGGTGACCATCCTGATCAATAAACCGATGGGGTATGTCAGCGGACAGGCCGAAGACGGCTACCGACCGGCGATCGTGTTGATCAAACCTGAAAACCGCTGGTCAGAGGACAAGCTCGATACGCAGTTGCATCCGACCCAATTGCGTAGTCTGGTACCGGCCGGGCGCCTGGATATCGATTCGGTCGGATTGCTGGTGCTGACCCAGGACGGGCGTATTGCCAAACAGCTGATCGGTGAAAATACCGCAGTCGAAAAAGAATATCTGGTGCGTGTCACCTACGCAAAAGGTGGCCGCCTGCCTGACCCCCAATTAAAGCGTCTGCAACATGGTCTGACATTGGACGGTAAGGCGCTGCTGCCGGCGAAGGTACGCTGGCAAAATGATGATCAACTGAGCTTCATCCTGCGCGAGGGCAAAAAACGCCAGATCCGTCGGATGTGCGACGTAGTGGGATTAAACGTGCTCGGCTTGAAGCGGGTCCGGATCGGCAACGTCAAGCTGGGAGATTTGCCGACGGGAGCGTGGCGTTATCTGGGTCCTGACGAATCATTTTGATCAAAATTTGCGATACAAACGTCTAGCACGTAGCATCATCAAAGCTTGCTAACCGCCCCATTACGCCTCAGAACAACCAGGTGCGCCGCTACGCGCACGTCGCCATCGCGTCGAACCTCACAACACGTATGTTCTACAAGCGTCAATGCATGGGTGTCTGCCAACCAGTGGATATACGCCAACGAGTGGGCATAGCGGTGCGAACTGCCCAGTACCACGTCGCCACTATCAGCAGCTTCGACCGAAAAAACAAATAGCCCGCCCACACGTAGCGCCCGCGCAGTCGCAGCTATCAGGGTCGTCAGGTCACCAAAATAAACCAGTACATCGGCCGCTACGATAAGATCGAACGTAGCCAGTTGGTTACCCAAAAATTCGGTCGCTTCCGCCCGGTGCAATTGGTCGTACAGCTCTAATTGGTCCGCCTTGGCCAACATGTTCGACGAAAGATCCACGCCAATCAACGTGCGCGAAAACTTTTTGCAATAGGGCGCACACAGACCCGTCCCGCATCCCAGGTCCAGCACCACTAAAGACTGATCGGGCAGACGATGCCGCGCGATCGCGTCGTCCAGCAATGCCGGCACTGCGTAGTCGAGGTCGCCCAGCAAATGCCGATCAAAATGGTCGGCATACTCGTCGAATAATTCACGGATATACGTCGCTGGCGCTACTGCCGGAGCAGGTCCCGCCCCGAGCGCTGCCAGCAGGTAGGCGATCTGCAACGGCTCGGCACCCAGTCCGGCGGCGCACCGGTAAGCGACAATTGCGTCATCGCGCCGACCCAGCGCGCGCAAGGTGTTGCCGCGGCACTGATGGGCGCGTGCGAACTCCGGCCGTATTACCAGGGTGCAGTCGAAATCTGCCAGTGCTTGCTCGAGTGCATTCAGTCGTTGCCACGCATTGCCCCGATTGCACAGCGCCTCGGCGAAATTGGGGCGCAGCCGTAGCGCACGCTGATAGCTTTCGATGGCCAGCGCATACCGATGAAGCGCATGCAGACTGACCCCGGCGGCACACCACGCATCTGCATCGTCGGATCGCAGTGCAAGCGCCTGTTGCAGGCATGCGAGTGCCTGCACATGATCAGCTGCGACTTGCAGCGCCAGCCCCAAATGATAATATGCCTTGGAGCAATCCGGGCTGCAGGCGATGGCTTGGCGGTATCGCGACGTGGCTTCTTCGATGCGTCCCATACTGCGCAAGGCATTCCCGAGGTTATTCAACGCGATGGTGTAACCGGGTTGCAATACGAGGGCGCGTTCGAATGCTTCGACGGCCGATTCCAGCTGCTGCGCATCCTGCAAGGCGACCCCAAGGTTGCAATACGCGGCGGGCTGTGACGGATCGATCTGCAGCGCAGCGCGAATCAGCGCAATAGCTTCTGCCGACTTGCCATGCTGCCTGGCGATAACGCCGAGCAAGTGGAGCGCGTCGAACTGATCTGGCTGGTCCAGCAGGATCTTCCGGTAGAGCGCTTCTGCATCATGCAAGGCGCCTTGCTGGTGCGATGAAATAGCTTTTTGCAACGCACTGGTGCCTTGCAATGGCCGGTCGATGGTCACGGCAAGTGATCGAATATCGGCGGCAACAGGAGTGGCAACCACCGTGTCGCACGGCGACGGTAGCGCGTGCGGCAATCGAGATCGACGCAGGGCGCATTGGTGTCAGTCATCGTCATCGGGGTCAAGCTCGGGAAACAGTACACTGGTAAACCCGAATTGGCTGAAGTCACGAATCCGCATCGGATATAGAATTCCGGCCAGATGATCGCATTCGTGCTGCACGACGCGGGCGTGGAACCCATCCACCGCGCGGCTGATCGGCACGCCGTGCTGATCGAAACCGGCGTAATGCAGCCGGCGCCAGCGCGGTACGACCCCGCGCATGCCGGGCACCGACAGACAGCCTTCCCAGTTGTCTTCCGTATCATCCGACAATGGCGTCAGAACCGGATTGATGAGCACGGTTTCGGGCACCGCAGGCGCATCGGGATAGCGTGGGTTCTGCTTGAAACCAAAGATCACCAGTTGTAGGTTGACACCGATTTGCGGTGCCGCCAGGCCGGCACCGTTGGCTGCTGCCATGGTGTCGAACATGTCTATGACAAGTGCCTGGATTTCCGGCGTGTCGAAGGCGATCACGGGATCGGCCTGCCGTAGCAGGCGCGAGTCACCCATTTTCAAGATTTGCCGGATCGTCATGGCCTGATCATCGCTAAAAATTCGGCAAAACCCTTGCCGGTTTCGGGGTGCTTCAAGCCCATTGCCATTGAGGCTTTGAGATAGCCCAACTTGGAGCCGCAATCATACCGTTGACCTTCGTAACGATACGCCAGCACGCGCTCGGATCCGATCATGGCAGCAATCCCGTCGGTCAACTGAATTTCACCCCCAGCGCCCTGACCCAAATTTTCCAGGTGATCAAAAATCGCGTTGGTCAGCACGTAGCGGCCCACTACCGCCAACGTCGATGGAGCCGCATCCGGCAGCGGCTTTTCGACGATCGCATTGACCTGCTCGAGCGATTTTGCAAACGGAGAAACACTGACGATCCCGTACTGACGGGTCTCCGCTCGCGGCACATCCTGCACCGCCAGCAAACTCGATCCCTGACGGGAAAAAATATCCGCCATTTGTGCCAATACAGGCGCCGTGCCGGCGGCGACATCCATGAAGTCATCGGCTAGCAACACCGCAAACGGCTCGTTACCGATCACCGGCCGCGCGCACAAAACCGCGTGACCCAGTCCAAGCGGCGCCGACTGGCGGATATAAATGCAGGTGATGTGCTTCGGAATTACGTTGCGCACAAACTCCAGCAACTGGGTTTTTCCTGCCGCCTCGAGCTCGGCCTCAAGCTCGTATGCCTTGTCGAAATGATCTTCGATAGCGCGCTTGTTGCGCCCCGTGATAAAGATCATTTCAGTGATGCCGGCGGCGACCGCTTCTTCGACCGCATACTGAATCAGCGGCTTGTCGACGATCGGCAGCATCTCTTTAGGCTGCGCCTTGGTAGCGGGTAAAAAACGGCTGCCGAGGCCGGCTACCGGAAACACGGCTTTGTTAATTTTTTGCATGAGGGATCGTACTCAAAAGTTGCGTCAGACCGGTTTCGTCGAGGATAGTCAGGCCGAGTTCTTCGGCTTTCGCCAGCTTGCTGCCAGCCTCACTACCAGCGACCACATAACTAGATTTTTTAGATACCGAACCTGCGACCTTGCCGCCAGCGGCTTCGATCATCGCCGCGGCGGCGTCGCGTGTCAGATTTGGCAGAGTTCCGGTCAGCACGAAGGTTTTGCCGGCCATGGGCAGCATCTGCGTGGTGCGGCCAGTCGTCTCGGGCCAGTGCACGCCGGCTGCGCGCAATTGTGCGATCAGTTCGCAGTTGGCCGGATCAGCAAAAAATTCCAATAGCGAACACGCCACCACCGGGCCGATATCGACCACCTCGAGCAGTGCCGTCTCGGTGGCGTCGAGCAAAGCATCGAGTTGCCCAAAATGCGCTGCTAGCTCTTTGGCTGTGGCCTCCCCGACATGCCGGATGCCGAGCGCGTAAATAAAACGTGCAAGCGTAGTCTCC
This sequence comes from Burkholderiales bacterium, assembly GCA_043748965.1. Classification (GTDB taxonomy): domain Bacteria; phylum Pseudomonadota; class Gammaproteobacteria; order Burkholderiales; family Burkholderiaceae_D; genus Actimicrobium. Next base: position 13,818 of record JAYVEF010000018.1, on the reverse strand, counting down.
CGTGATTTGTTCAGGGCAGACAACACATTTTGCGCCGATTTGTCGGCCATGCGGTCGAGTTCGGACAGTCCCACCAGACCCAGTTTGTACAAATCGGCCGGCGTACGAATTACGTTCCGATCGACCAACTGATCGATCAACTGGTCGCCCATACCTTCTACATCCATCGCTCGACGCGAAACAAAATGCTGCAATCCGCCTTTCCGCTGGGCCGCACAGCGTAGCCAGCCCGCCGAACACCGCGCGATCGCCTCATCGGGCAGACGCACAATCGGCGCGCCGCATACCGGGCACACCAGCGGCATGACGAACGAGCGCACGCCGCTCGGGCGAAGCTCCGGCACATAACTGACAACCTCCGGAATCACGTCACCGGCACGCCGCACGATCACCGTGTCACCGATACGGATATCCTTGCGCCGGACCTCGTCTTCGTTGTGTAGCGTCGCGTTGGTGACCGTCACGCCACCGACAAACACGGGTGCCAGCCGCGCCACTGGCGTAATCGCGCCAGTCCGTCCCACCTGGACATCGATCTCTTGCACTACAGTAGTCGCTTCCTCGGCTGGAAATTTATGCGCCAGTGCATAGCGCGGCGCCCGCGAAACAAAGCCCAATTTATGCTGCTGCGCTACATCGTCCACCTTGTAGACCACGCCGTCGATTTCATAGGGTAAGCCAGCGCGCAGGGCCGCAACTTCCATAAAAAATTCCAGCAAACCGGCTGCGCCTTGTACCACCCGGCGCACGTTGCACACCGGCACACCGAGCGCGCGGTACCAGTCCAGCAATGCCGAATGTGACGGCGGTATTGCAGCGCCTTCCAGCGCGCCAATTCCAAAGGCAAAAAAGCGCAACGCGCGCTGCGCTGTGATGCGCGAATCGAGTTGGCGCAGACTCCCGGCAGCTGCATTGCGGGGATTGGCAAATTCTTTTTGGCCAGCGGCGCGCTGACGTGCATTCAGACTTGCAAAATCAGTTTTGTACATCAACACTTCGCCGCGTACGTCGATGACACCCGGCAGCTGTTCGCCCCGCAAGCGCAACGGGATGCCTCGGATCGTGCGAATGTTGACCGTCACGTTTTCGCCGGTCGCACCGTCACCACGAGTGGCGGCTTCGGTAAGCAGACCATCGACATAACGCAGGTTGATGGCCAGACCGTCGAACTTGAGTTCGGCAGCGTAGGTTACCCGATCAATCTGCAGGGCTTCACGCGCACGCCGATCGAAGGCGACGATTTCTGCTTCGGTAAAACCGTTCAGTAGCGACAGCATGGGTACCGAATGACGCACTTGAGCGAACTGCGGCAGCGCCGGTGCACCAACACGTTGGGTCGGTGATTGCAGGCTGATCAGTTCAGGATGGGCCGCTTCCAATGCCTGCAATTCGCAAAACAGCGCGTCATAGCCGGCGTCGGGCAAAGTCGGGCTGTCCAGCACATAGTAAGCGTGAGCGTGCCGCTCAAGCAGGTCACGCAGCACCTGCGCTCGGTTGGGCAAGTCTTCTGCCACGGCGCCGTCGACACCCGCCATGGCTAGCTGAACAGACGCAGTGCCCGCACCGAACCGGCCGGAATTCCGGCTGCGGCCATGTTGGCGTAAAACTCTTTGACTTGCCCGGCGATTTCGGCCAGCGCCTGCTCGGTCAGCGGTTGATTGCCATCGTCGATGACGGTTCCGTTCATGCGCATTGCGAGCGATCGGCAACAGGCGATCATGGCACCGAAACCGTTACGCGGCTGGGCCACGCGGGCCACATCCAGCAGCAGCGTCAAGCGCGAAGTCGTATCCGCTGCCAGTGTGACGTTGGTCGAGAGCGAAAACAGAACCCCACCATCGCCGTCCGGCATCACCAATCTACCTTCGGGACGCAGATCGAAACCTTGTTTTTCAAGGGCGATCAACAAGGTGCTGATTGCCCATGGACCCTCGTTGGACTGAATGTTCACGCTCAACTGCGCATCGAATTCGCTGATGAACTGGTACAGCGCGCGGGCGCTCTGCATGACCGGGATCATGTCCGGCACGTCCGCGTCGGCGCCCAGTTCGTCGGCGACAATACGCAAACGCGTAACTAGCTCGGAATATTCGATTTCATTTAGCGCACTGGTCCGGTTGGCCAACTGCACGCCGGACTGCAAGGCGGTATAGACGCTGCCGTGGGTGATCGCCTCCCACGTACCGTCGTCACGCATCCCGATGTAATGGACCGGCTTGTTACCGACGTGGCGCAGCAGCTGAATCGGACCGATCACCTTTTCACCGCGGATCGGCTGCGCAAGCGTGAGCGCAATCATACAATCGACCACATCATCCAGCGGCAAATCACGCGACACACCGGTTACCGCTTCTGACAGGGCTGGAATGCGTTCGATAGCGCCGTCGGCCGCATCCGGGGCGCCGTCTGCCAGGCTGCCCCCAGCCCGCGGTATCGCGAAACTCGGCTCCTGGCGCTCCTGTGGTGCCGATGGCGTGTTGTCGGGTACCTGCATCAACACATCGTCCGGGCTCGACGAAAAAGCTCGCTCCACGCTCTTGCGGGCTTTGTACTCCTGCCATTTGTTAAACGAGATGACACCCACCACGATCACGCTGCCGATGGCAATCAAGCTTGTCTGGAGGTCGGTCATACGCGCGCAGCCCCGCTGACGTCAGGCGCTACGAAGGCTGCGCACGAGAAATCGATGGCGCCAGGAAAACACAAAATAGTCGAATGCACGGTGGCTCTTTGTAAAACGAAACTAAGTATGAAAAGCGGGCGGCAAGCGACGCGGTCGAACAGCACGCCAGGGGCTCTGCCAAGAATGATCCTCAGGGTACGTGGGCACCACTGAAGTTGTCAAGGTGACCCTGGCTGGTGGACGCTGTGCGAACTCGCCTAATTGTTCGTCTGCTGGATTCAGTTTCTAGTCTCATGCACTTGTCCCACAGTGCATGGAACGGTAAAACCAAAGCTATCTGTCAGTGACCAGCGATTTCTTGAAAATAAGACACCCCTGCCACGCAAACAAAACTCAGGGCATTATCATTACGGATAATGCTTTCTGGTCAGCAACCTTAATGCCATCCAGATTAATTCTGCGAGCAATGGTTTCCCGATAAGTACACCCATCGACGGCACCCCGAAAGTACCACCATGCGCGCCGCATCATCACGCGGTGGCCAAAGCGCTCTTTTGGCAGGCACCGGTCACCCGCGGCTTCAGTCTCCAGTTCTGCATACGGGCAAACGTCCGATCACTCCAGCTCTTCGAGTCGAATCCGCGTCACCTTGCCGATCACAGTTGGCAGCGCTTCGATACGTGCAATCGCGCTTTCGACACGTTTTTCCTGGGTCTGGTGCGTCAGCATGACGATGTCGGTCTGGCTTTCGCCGTCCGCCGGTTCCTTCTGTAACATCGCATCGATTGAAATATCAGCGTCCGCCAGAATCCCCGTTACTGCTGCGAGCACGCCCAGCTTATCGGCTACGTGCAAACGCAGGTAATAGCTGGTCGTGATTTCAGCGATCGGCAAAATAGGCGTATCGGCCATCGCATTCGGCTGAAAAGCCAGATGCGGTACCCGGTGCCCGGGGTCGGCGGTAGCCAGTCGGGTGATATCGACCAGGTCGGCGATCACGGCCGACGCGGTAGGCTCGGCGCCAGCGCCTTTGCCATAGTACAGCGTGGCACCCACAGCGTCACCCTGCACCAGTACCGCGTTCATAGCGCCTTCAACATTCGCAATCAGACGTTTGGCAGGGATCAACGTCGGATGCACGCGAAGTTCAATGCCGTGCTCGGTACGACGGGTAATTCCGAGCAGTTTGATACGGTAGCCAAGTTGCTCGGCGTAGCCGATATCGACCGCCTGCAGTGTGGTGATGCCCTCGATATGCGCCTTGTCGAACTGCACCGGAATGCCGAATGCGATCGATGCCATCAGGGTCGCTTTGTGCGCGGCATCGATGCCTTCGATATCGAAGGTCGGATCGGCTTCGGCGTAACCCAGGCGTTGGGCTTCTTTCAAAGCAGTCGCAAAATCCAAACCTTTGTCGCGCATCTCCGACAAAATAAAATTGGTGGTGCCGTTGATGATCCCGGCGATCCACTGGATACGATTGGCTGTCAGGCCCTCCCGCAGTGCCTTGATGATCGGAATGCCACCAGCCACCGCCGCTTCGAACGCGATCATCACGCCCTGCTGCTGTGCCGCCTGAAAAATTTCGTTGCCATGCACCGCCAGTAATGCTTTGTTAGCGGTCACCACGTGCTTGCCGTTAGCGATGGCCCTCATGACCATTTGACGCGCGACGCCGTAGCCGCCAATCAGCTCGATCACGATATCGATCTCGGGGTTGTCGACTACCAGATTGGCGTCACTGACGACTTCACATTCGCCATTGGTCAATGCCCGCGCGCGCTCGACGTCCAGATCAGCGACCATCGCGATCTGGATCGAGCGCCCTGCGCGACGGGTGATTTCTTCCTGATTACGCTTCAGTACGTTGAAAGTGCCGGCGCCGACGGTGCCGATACCTAACAGGCCTACTTTGATGGGTTTCATGGTTTCTGACTTGTGCTGTCGGCGCAGCGGCCGACCGCTATGGGTTAAGCCTTGCCGTGACGTCTTCGGTAGCCGTCGAGAAAGCGTGCAATCCGCCCCATCGATTCGGCCAGGTCATCGGAATTAGGCAGGAACACGACACGAAAATGATCTGGCGTCGGACAGTTGAAGCCGGTGCCCTGTACGATCAATACGCGCTCTTCAGCGAGCAGCTGGTAAGCAAAGTCCTGATCGTCGGTAATCGGATACATCACCGGATCAAGACGGGGAAACATGTACAGCGCCGACTTCGGCTTGACGCAGGTGACCCCCGGAATGTCGGTCAGCAGACGATGCGCCATATCACGCTGGCGCAGCAGTCGACCACCCGGTCCGACCAAGTCGGCAATACTCTGATAGCCACCGAGCGCAGTTTGAATCGCGTACTGTCCCGGTGCATTGGCGCACAGGCGCATCGAAGTCAGCATGTTCAAGCCTTCGATGTAATCGCGCGCATGCTTTTTTTCGCCGGAGACCACCATCCAGCCGGCACGATAGCCGCACGATCGATAATTTTTTGAGAGTCCGTTGAAGGTGATGAAGAGTACGTCGTCCGCCAGCGACGCCATTGAGGTGTGCGTGACGCCGTCGTATAGCACCTTGTCGTAGATCTCATCGGCAAACACAATCAACTGATGCTGGCGCGCCAGCTCGACCATCTGCAGCAGCAATGCATCGGGATACAGCGCACCCGTGGGATTGTTCGGATTGATGACAACGATCGCGCGCGTATTGCTGTTGATCTTGCGTTTGATATCGTCGATATCGGGACACCAGCCGGCCTGCTCATCACAGACGTAGTGCACCGGCGTGCCACCCGACAGGCTGACGGCTGCGGTCCACAGTGGATAATCGGGCGCCGGAACCAGGACTTCGTCGCCGGTATTGAGCAGCGCGTTCATGCTCATCACGATCAGTTCCGACGCGCCGTTGCCAAGATAGACATCCTCGATCGTGACACCTTGTACGCGCTTTTCCTGGGTGTAGTGCATGACCGCCTTGCGTGGCGCAAACAGGCCCTTGGAGTCGGTATATGCCGAGGCCGCCTGCATGTTGCGAATCATGTCCTGCACGATTTCGTCGGGAGCGTCGAAGCCGAATGCGCCGACGTTGCCGATGTTCAGCTTGATGATCTTGTGGCCTTCTTCTTCCATCTGTCGGGCTTTTTCAAGCACGGGGCCGCGGATGTCGTAGCAGACATCCGCCAGTTTTCTGGATTTTTGAATCGGTCGCACGGTAACGGTTCCTCGGGGCATGACGCGGTCGAACAGGCGCCATGCTGCAGCGCGAAAAAACCTATTTTGCCGAAAGCGCACGTATTTATCAATCGATAAACGCCCCCGCATCGTCACTGCCGCTACAATGACGGGCTCGAAACCGACCTGCGTGCGCTTCTGCGCCCGCTTTTGCCTTCCCATTTTTGCGCCTTCTGCCCGCATGAAACTTCATCACACCGCGACCCAGCAATATCAAACCGTAACTGCCTATGATGATGGCGGCGTCGACATCAACCTGAAACGCTTTACCGACAGTCTGATCGTGCTGCCCGAAGTCGCTGCGGCGTCATGGCCGGTGAGCGGCTTCGATGCCCTCACCATTGAACACTTCGCACTGCTCGACGGGCTAAAGCCGGACGTTATTATTTTGGGCACCGGTCGTCGCCAGCGATTTGTGCACCCGCGCCTGATTGCTGCATTGACAGCGCGGCGCATTGGTGTCGAATGCATGGACAACCAGGCGGCCTGCCGCACCTATAACATTTTGATGGCAGAGGGCCGCAAGGTCGCCCTGGCACTGATTTTTGACGCGGTAGTCGCTTGAAATGACGGCGCAGGCAACCAAACCATCGGCACTAATCTGGTGCCTTCTGGCTGCATTTATCGTACTCTGGTTGTATGTCCTCGGCGCCCGTACGCTGGTGCCGACCGATGAAGGCCGCTACGCTGAAATCGGCCGTGAGATGGTTGTCACCGGCGACTGGATCACCATCCGGCTGAACGGCATCAAATATTTTGAAAAGCCACCGCTGCAGAGCTGGATGAACGCTGCTACGTTTGAATTGTTCGGCCTGGGAGACTGGCAAGCGCGGCTCTGGACCGGCCTGTGTGGGCTGCTCGGAATCGGTATCGTTGCCTTCACCGGACGCACCCTGTTCGGCGCGCGGGTTGGCGTCAATGCCGCACTGGTGCTGGGTTCCACCATACTGTGGGGTGGCCTCGGCCACATCAATACGCTCGATATGGGCCTGTCGGCGATGATGGCACTGGCCCTGTGTGGCTTGTTGCTAGCGCAGCGCGATGGTGCCAGCGCAATCGAACAGCGCAATGGCATGCTGCTGTGCTGGATCGGCATGGCCCTGGCAGTGATGTCGAAAGGCCTGATTGGCGTGGTGCTACCGAGTGGTGTACTAGCGCTGTATGTCCTGATAGCGCGCGACTGGGTGGTCCTCAAGCGCCTGCACATCCTCGCTGGAGTGCTACTGTTTTTTGCCATCACGACGCCATGGTTTCTGCTGGTATCACTGCGCAATCCTGAATTTGCTCAATTCTTCTTTATCCACGAACATTTCGACCGGTTTCTCAGCAAGGTACACCATCGGGCAGGACCGATTTATTATTTTGTGCCGATCCTGCTGCTGGGTGCGATCCCCTGGCTAGGCCTGCTCGGGCACAGCCTCGCGCAAGCGGCGCGCCGGCAACCCACCCGGTTTCAGCCGAAGCTGTTGCTGCTGATCTGGACGCTGTTCATTTTTGTATTCTTCAGTGTTTCAAGTTCCAAGCTACCGTCTTATATCCTGCCGATTTTTCCGGCGCTGGCCTTGATGATCGGCTGTACTCTGCAGCAAGTTTCAGCACGCGTACTGCGCATCAATGCGGCAATCCTGATACTGCTGGGTGTGGCAGGACTGGCACTACTGCATCGTGTGACGGACCTGTCGCACGTTGCTTTCGATTTGCCTTTATACACCGCCTACCTGCCCTGGATTGGCGCTGCTGCAGCGATCGCAACGTCGGGCGGCATCGCGGCGTATGCTATGGCGCGTCGCTCACCGCAACACGCGATCGTGGTCACCGCGGTCAGTGGTTTTCTTTTGCTGCAGGCACTGATGCTCGGACACGATCCGCTCGGACGTTACGCCGCCGGGATCGACTATGTTGCTGCGATCAATACCGAAATGACACCCGGAACGCATTTATATTCGGTCAATCATTACGAGCAGGCCTTGCCGTTTTATCTGCGCCGTACCAGCACGCTAGTGGGCCAGGCCGACGAAATGGATTTCGGACTGAAACAGCAACCCGAGCTTTGGCTACCCGAGATCGACACCTTCATCCAGCGCTGGCAAACCAGCGAAAAAGCCATCGCCGTAATGGGGCCCGACACCTACACCCTGCTCAAAAATCGCCACATCCCCTTGCGCGTCATTGCCAGCGATCCACGCCGGGTGATCGTATCCAACCAGTTAAGTCCATGATCGAGCTCGCATGAACATCACCACGTTTGCTTTCATCCTGACCGGCGTATTGCTCAACGCGCTAGCACAGCTACTGCTGAAAGCAGGCACCAACGCGATCGGCGTGATTCATCTCACCGCCGAAAACTGGTTCAGTATGGGGATTAAAGTGGCAACACAGTTGCCGATTCTCGGTGGGTTGAGCTGCTATGTGATTTCGGTGCTGGTGTGGATTGTGGCGCTGTCACGGGTGGATGTATCCATCGCCTATCCCATGATTTCGATCGGCTATATCGTCAATGCTATCGGCGCATGGTATTTTCTGGGCGAGGTAATTTCTACCCAGCGCATTCTCGCCATCGGCGTAATTGTGGTCGGGGTGATTGTTTTGATGCGTAGTTAAAGCCGGCGCAGGATGCCGTTTCTGTCAACTTTTTATCAACATCACATGACCGCCAACTTCCTCCCATTCAGCAAACCCACCATCGACGAAGCCACCATCAGCGCCGTCGGCGACGTATTGCGCTCCGGCTGGATCACCAGCGGCCCCAAAGTGCTGGCGTTCGAAGCTCAGTTGTCAGATTATTTTGGCGGCCGACCTGTGCGGACCTTTAACTCCGGCACCTGCACCATGGAAATCGCCTTGCGGATCGCCGGTATCGGCCCGGGCGACGAAGTCATCACGACGCCGATTTCCTGGGTGGCGACGGCCAACGTAATTATCGAAGTCGGCGCGACACCGGTATTTGCCGATATCGACCCGATCACCCGCAATATCGATCTGGACAAACTGGAAGCAGCGATTACGCCGCACACCAAGGCCCTGATCCCGATTTACCTGTCGGGGCTGCCGGTCGATATGGACCGGCTGTACGCGATCGCAAAGAAGTACAACCTGCGCGTTATCGAAGACGCCGCGCAAGCGCTCGGGTCATCTTGGAACGGTCGACGGATCGGATCGTTCGGTGACTTTGTATCGTTCAGTTTTCAGGCCAACAAGAACATCACTACATCCGAAGGCGGTTGTCTGGTCGTCAATGACGCTGCCGAAGCCCGGCTCGCCGAAAAGTACCGGCTACAGGGTGTCACGCGCAGCGGTTTCGACGGGCTGGAAGTGGACGTTCTGGGTGGGAAATTCAACATGACCGATGTCGCGGCTGTCATCGGCATCGGTCAATTTGCCAATATCGACGCGATCACCGCGCACCGCCGGCACATCGCCAGGCGCTATTTCACGCTGTTCGGCGACGACTTCGCGGCAATATCCGGCACCCAATTACCGGTCGCCGACTTTGAGAATACCAACTGGCACATGTTCCAGCTGGTACTGCCCGACCGCATCAGCCGCGCTGCCTTCATGGAACAGATGATGGCGCACCAGATCGGCATCGGCTATCACTACCCGGCGATTCATTTGCTGCAACTGTATCGCGAACGTGGCTTTACCGATGGCATGTTCCCGGTTGCGGAGCGCGTCGGTCGGCAGATTGTTTCGCTGCCCATGTTCAACGCGATTACCGAATCGGACGTCGAACGCACCGTCAACGCGGTAAAATCCGTGCTTCGATAAATTTGCTGTCGCTGATGAAACTACAACTATCCGTCGTCATTCCGATCTACAACGAAGAAGCCGGTTTGGCCAAACTATTCGAGCGTCTGTACCCTGCCCTCGACGCGCTGGGCTACAGTTACGAGATCGTGTTCGTCAACGACGGTAGCCGTGATGCCTCGGCGGCGCTGCTGGCAGACCAGTTTCGGCTGCGCCCGGAGGTCACGCGGGTCGTGCTGTTCAATGGTAACTACGGCCAGCATATGGCGATTCTGTCCGGCTTTGAAGCGACCCGCGGCGAGATTGTCGTGACGCTCGATGCCGACCTGCAAAATCCGCCGGAAGAAATTGGCAATCTGGTGGCCAAAATGCGCGAAGGCTACGACTACGTTGGTTCGATCCGGCGCGAGCGGCAGGATTCGGCATTTCGCACGTATGCTTCGCGGGCCATGAACCGGCTGCGCGAGCACATCACGCACATCAAGATGACCGACCAGGGCAACATGCTGCGCGCGTATGGGCGCAATGTGATCGACCTGATCAATCAATGCAGTGAAGTCAATACGTTCGTGCCAGCGCTGGCTTACACGTTTGCGCGTCACCCGACCGAAATCGTGGTGGAACACGAAGAGCGAGCTGCTGGCGAATCCAAATATTCGTTGTACAGTCTGATTCGCTTGAATTTTGATCTGATTACCGGTTTTTCGCTGATGCCGTTGCAGATTTTTTCAATCATCGGCATCGCCTTGTCTCTGCTTTCCGCCGGGCTTTTCGTGATTTTGTTGGTGCGCCGCTTTGCGCTGGGCGCGGAGGTCGAAGGTGTATTTACCCTCTTCGCCATCGTATTCTTCCTGATCGGCGTGGTGCTGTTCGGCATTGGTCTGGTCGGCGAATATGTCGGGCGGATTTACCAGCAAGTGCGCGGCCGGCCGCGTTATGTGATTCAGGCGGTGTTGCAGTCCAAAGCAGACCATGCGGCGGCACCTGCAGCAGACGTCCTGGAACGTTGACGCAATGCGCGCGGTTGTCTTTGCCTATCACAACGTCGGCGTACGCTGCATCCGCGTGCTGTTGGCGCGCGGCGTCGATGTCGTACTTGTAATCACCCATCAGGACAACCCGGCCGAGCAGATCTGGTTCGATTCGGTAGCAGCACTATGTGCCGAACACAACATCGCGTGCGTCGCGCCGGATGATCCCGCCACCGAAGCGGTGTATGCCCAGGTGCGTGCGGCTGCGCCGGACTTCATTTTTAGTTTTTATTATCGGCATATGCTGCCGCTGTCGTTGTTACAACTGGCCAGTTCCGGTGCTTTCAACATGCACGGCTCCCTGCTGCCAAAATATCGCGGTCGAGTACCGATCAATTGGGCCGTGCTGTACGGCGAGCGAATGACGGGGGCGACGCTGCACGAAATGGCCGCCAAGCCCGACGCCGGCGCGATCGTGGCGCAGACTGCGGTTCCGATTTTGCCGGACGACACCGCGCACGAGGTGTTTGGCAAAGTAGTCGTCGCGGCCGAAATGACGCTGTGGAATGTATTGCCAGAGATGTTAGCCGGTCGCACCCCGCATCTGCCGAATGACTTGTCGCAAGGCAGCTATTATGGCGGGCGGAAGGGTGCCGACGGTGAAATCGACTGGCACCAACCGGCGCAGGCGATCTACAATCTGCACCGCGCCGTGGCGCCACCGTATCCGGGTGCTTGGACGAACATCGGTGAGCAGACGTACGTCATCGGCAAAGCCCGGATGGCCAGTGGAAATTTTTCGGAATCGGGGCCTGGCCTTGCGGTAGTGGATAACTGTATCCTCGGGATTGGCGGCGATGGACGCGCGGTGGCAATCCAAACGCTGCTGTCGAACGGAGAAGCCGTGACACCAGATCAATTACAGCAAACACTGCGCAACGTACAAACGTGAACAGCGCGCGCCCAGAGTACGTCGGACCATTATCAAAGAAAGCACGCATCATGAAAAAAGTTCTGATCCTTGGCGTCAATGGCTTCATCGGGCATCATCTCTCCAAGCGCATTCTGGAAACCACCGATTGGCATGTGTATGGGATGGACATGATGACCGATCGGATTACCGACATTCTGGATAATCCTGATTACAAGTCGCGCATGCATTTTTTTGAAGGCGACATCACCATCAACAAGGAATGGGTCGAGTATCACGTAAAGAAGTGTGATGTCATTTTGCCGCTGGTGGCGATCGCTACGCCATCGATCTACGTCAAGCAACCGTTGCGCGTGTTCGAGCTGGACTTTGAAGCCAACCTGCCAATCGTTCGCTCAGCTGCCAAATACGGCAAACATCTGGTGTTTCCATCGACTTCGGAAGTATATGGCATGTGCCATGACGATGAATTCGACTCTGAAGAGTCGGAGCTGATTTGCGGCCCGATCAACAAGCCACGATGGATCTATTCGTGCGCCAAACAGTTAATGGATCGGGTTATCTGGGGCTACGGCATGGAAGGGCTCAACTTCACGCTGTTTCGGCCATTCAACTGGATCGGTGCCGGTCTCGACTCGATTCACACCGCCAAGGAAGGTAGCTCGCGCGTGGTGACGCAATTTTTTGGCCATATAGTGCGCGGTGAAAATATCTCACTGGTCGATGGCGGCCAGCAAAAACGCGCGTTCACTTACATCGACGATGGCATCGACGCACTAATCAAGATTATTGCCAACAAGGACGGTATCGCCAGCGGAAAAATCTACAATATCGGCAATCCGGTCAACAACTACTCCATTCGCGATCTGGCCGCGATGATGCTGAAACTGGCCGCCGACTATCCTGAGTATGCCGAGTCGGCCCGTCAGGTGTCATTAGTCGAAACCACCTCGGCTGCATACTACGGCAAAGGCTATCAGGACGTGCAAAACCGCGTGCCTAAAATTACCAATACCTGTGCCGATCTGGAATGGATGCCGACCACCTCAATGAGCGATACCCTGCGTAATATTTTTGACGCGTATCGCGGCCAAGTGGCCGAAGCTCGCGCCTTGATGGACTGATCGCTTGCCGCGCCTAGTCCTCAAAATCGATGTCGATACGTTACGCGGCACCCGCGAAGGTGTCCCGAATCTGGTGCGCGTGTTGCGGCGGCATCAGGCTAACGCGACGTTTTTGTTTTCACTCGGCCCGGACCATACCGGCTGGGCGATGCGGCGTGCCTTCAAGCCGGGTTTTTTTTCCAAAGTCTCCCGCACGTCCGTGGTCGAACACTACGGTGTCAAGACCCTGATGTATGGGGTGCTGCTGCCAGCGCCCGATATTGGTCGCGCCTGCATGGACGAAATGCGTGCTGTGCGCGATGCGGGCCTAGAATGCGGTGTACATACGTGGGACCACGTGGTTTGGCAGGATAACGTGCGTCAGCGGGATGCCGAATGGACGCGCAATGTCATGCAGCGCTCATTCGACCGTTTTGTCGACATCTTCGACGCGCCGCCCCAGACCCATGGTGCCGCGGGCTGGCAAATGAATCCGCAGGCGTTTGCCCAACTCGAGGCGTTCGGAATTGCCTATGCCTCTGACACGCGGGCGGCGCTGGCCGACGATGGCAGCCTGTGCGATCTATCGGCAGGCCCGTATCGAATCAGCGTGTCGGGCAGGACACTGGCCTGCGTACAACTGCCGACTACGCTGCCGACACTGGACGAGCTACTTGGGCGTACGATCGAAGGCCAGGTCATCACCCCGTCAAACATTGCAGCTAAGCTGTTGAGATTGACTGCCACACCACGCGACCATGTGTATACGCTTCACGCAGAGCTTGAAGGACAAAAACTTGCCCCCATATTCAATCAGTTGTTGACAGGATGGCGGGCGCAGGGGTACCAGCTGGTAGCGATGGCGGATCATTTTGCGGCACTCGGTGGCAGCACGGATCTCACTTCTTTGCCGGTAAAGCCGATTCAGTGGGGCACGCTGCCGGGTCGATCAGGTGACTTGTTACTGGCCGCCTGACCGGGAATTTTTTTCTCGGGGATAAAACGTACCGCACTGCCGATAGCAACGTACCCAAAGCACCAAAAAAGTGATTGCCGAACCATCGATTCAGGAGAGCCACGTGGCTGACAGCCAATCTGCAGTAAATATACTGGTTCCCGATTTTTCCGCCGCAGTCACCGGCACCACGCCGTTCAGGTTGTCGGCGCAGATTGGCAAAAAAGTGGTACTGTTTTTCTATCCCAAGGACAACACCCCAGGCTG
>JAYVEF010000017.1:0-2032 GCA_043748965.1 Burkholderiales bacterium | reverse complement strand
AAAATTGACCGACGCAAAAGCTGTATCAGAAGTAAGTAATTATTTCTCGAGAGAAATCAGGTTAACTGAAACAGCACCGGGGCAAATCCACGCCGCTGAATTTTTCGCAACGGCGCCTCTGGCCAAGCCCACCCTAGGTCGGAGCGGTCGCTATCTGTTTTCAATATCGAACTTTCATTGACGGTCCCATCGACGCCACCTCAACAAATTTCACAAATTCTGCCGTGTCTATTTTTGGATTAGTCTTACGCGCCGTTGCGGTCTGCTTCAGCAATCCGCTACGGTGAATAAGACTAGTGTCAGCAGCTATGACCTTTCTGTCGTTTTCTTTGCATGCGATGCGCGCTAGCTACCGAACGCCGCAGGCATCCAAGGCTTGTAGGCGTCATGGCGATGCACCATCACGAGAGCCGATAGCGTCGAAGCAGACGCATCGGCACCGTGTCACCGCGGCCTTGGTCGGTGTCGGACATCACCTTGACTCTGCACCATGTACGCGCACTGTCGAACCTATTCAGGCGCAATAACGGCGCGCTATGCTCTGGCTAATTCAGTCGCGTTAGCGTGGGGTTCGCAGCGGCACACCGGTCGCTGCAAGATTCAATAATATAGACTGGAAACCCTTATGAAACGATCCCATGCCTTCCTCCCCCCAATGCTGGCGTTACTGCTTGCAGGCGTCACTTTGCACGCTAGTGCCTACACAGGTGACAATCTGGCCAGCAAAGCCCGCATCACGATTGTCGAAGCGCGCGCGATTGCACTCAAGGCACATCCGGGCAAAATTACCGACGAGGAGCTGGAAAAAGAAGCGGGTGGCAGTGGCCTGCGCTACTCCTTCGACATTCTGGTCGGCAAAGTAACTCAGGAAGTCGGCTTCAATGCCAAAACTGGCGCACTGCTGGAAAATAAACCCGAAGGCGCGCATTCCGACTGACCCGAAACTGCCACCGCATGCGACTGCCTGATAATTCCACCACCCTAGGACATCTCCAATGCGGGTACTGCTGATCGAGGACGATTGCATGATTGGCGAGGCCGTATCGCTGGCGTTGAAAGACCAGTCCTAAGCAGTCGACTGGGTCCGCAACGGCGCCACTGCCTTATCGGCACTACGTGTGCAGCAATAAGCCTTTGTGCTGCTCGATCTGTAATTACCGGACAAAAACGGCATGGCTGTGCTGATCACTTTTCGCAACGCCGGCAACCAGGTCCCGGTGGTCATCGTCACCGCTCGGGACCAGTTCGACGACCGTACCAGCGCAACCCTGAGCGTCAGCGACACCGGGCCCGGTATTGCGCCGGCAGACCATCTGCGCGTAGTCGAACCGTTTTATCGCGGCCTCGACAACACCGCTGCAGGTTCCGGGCTGGGCTTGCCGATCGTGCAGGCGATAGCGACCCGTTACAGCACGACAGCTTCGCTCTGTTAGGCCCTTGCCACAACAGCAGTCAGGCCTGCGCGCCAGTATGGCGCTGCCGCTGGCGCCCTGTTCTGACGATACGGTCGGCAGTGCACCGCTATGGCTGAACTAAGTCGGCCCGGCGTTACTTCGCTATTCTCCTCTCAACTTATGCAAACCCACAACAAAGAAGGGCCATCCATGACCGACCCCGACCGTGCCACCCTGAGTAAAATCCCGGCGCTGACGCTACTGTTTTAGATCATCAAAATCGCTGCCACGACGTTGTGCGAAACCGCTGGCGATGCAGTCTCGGTGTCGATGCACCTCGGCTATCTGGTGAGTACCGCACTGTTCGCGGTGGTGTTCGCGGTGGCGGTGCGGGCCTAGATTCGCGGACTCGACAGTTTCATCCATTTCTGATCTGGACCACCATCATTGCCACCACCACGGTGGGTACTACGCTGGCTGACTTTGCCGATCGCTCGCTGGGCATCGGCTACGCCGGCGGCTCGGCGCTACTGCTGACGCTGCTGGCCGCTTCGCTGGCACTTTGGCATCGCGTACTCGGGTCGGTATCGGTATCGGTATCGGTATCGAGCGTGCAATCGAATCGCGCTTAAATAGTT
>JAYVEF010000016.1:0-2034 GCA_043748965.1 Burkholderiales bacterium | reverse complement strand
GCGCGACGCCTGACTTATTGGCGCCGCCATCGATGTTGACCTGAATACACACTTGAAGCGGCGCCAGCCCGGCGGGGCGTTGTTCGCTCAGGCGCTGGGCAATTTTCAGGCGGTCTACCGATTGAACCCAGTCAAAGTGCTCGGCCACCAAGCGGGTCTTGTTGCTTTGAATCGGGCCAATGCAGTGCCATTGCAACTGGGGCCGCAGATCGGCCAGTGCCACAATTTTTTCGGCCCCCTCGGCAATGTAGTTTTCACCAAAAGCGCGCTGCCCTGCGGCCACCGCTTCGCGAACCGCATCGGCGCCAAACATCTTTGACACGGCCAACAAGTGGACAGTGTCGGGATGGCGTGCAGCAGCAATGCAAGCGGTCAGCATTCGGTCACGAACATGCTGCAAATTGAGGGCAATCGTCGTCATAATCAAACTGTAAACGTTTCGGGGTCTCGGCAGCGAACCCGGTTGAGAACTCAGGTCTGCTCCACAAGGACTTACGCGCATGGACATCACGCAACTGCTCGCTTTCAGTGTCAAGAACAAGGCGTCTGACCTGCACCTGTCGGCAGGCTTGCCGCCAATGATCCGGGTCAATGGCGACGTGCGGCGCATTAACGTCGACCCGCTGGACCACAAAGAAGTCCACGCCATGGTGTACGACATCATGAACGACACCCAGCGCAAAAACTATGAAGAGTTTTTGGAAGTCGATTTTTCGTTCGAGATTGACGGGTTGGCGCGCTTTCGGGTCAACGCCTTCAACCACAACCGGGGCGCTGGCGCGGTGCTGCGAACCATTCCATCGAAAATCCTGACGCTTGAGCAGTTGAACGCGCCCAAGATTTTTGGCGACTTGGCCATGAAGCCGCGCGGCATGGTACTGGTGACCGGCCCTACCGGTTCGGGAAAATCCACCACACTGGCGGCGATGGTGAACTACTTGAACGAAAACGAGTACGGCCACATCCTGACGGTGGAAGACCCGATCGAGTTTGTCCACGAGTCGAAAAAATGCCTGATCAACCAGCGTGAAGTCGGCCCGCACACATTGAGCTTTGCGGCGGCGCTCAAGTCTGCTTTGCGTGAAGACCCGGATGCAATTCTGGTTGGCGAGATGCGGGATCTGGAAACCATTCGCCTGGCCATGACAGCGGCGGAAACCGGCCACCTAGTGTTCGGCACGCTGCACACGTCGAGTGCGGCCAAAACCATCGACCGGATCATCGACGTGTTCCCGGCCGAGGAAAAAGAAATGATCCGCTCGATGTTGTCCGAGTCGCTGCAGGCGGTGATCTCGCAAACGCTGTGCAAAACCAAGGATGGTTCAGGCCGTGTGGCCGCGCATGAAATCATGCTGGGCACTAGTGCGATTCGCAACCTGATCCGCGAAGCCAAGGTGGCGCAGATGTACTCGTCGATCCAGACCGGTAGCAGCGTGGGCATGCAGACGCTGGACCAAAACCTGACCGAGCTGGTCAAACGCAACGTGATTTCCGCTACAGAAGCACGTGGCAAGGCCAAGATCCCTGAAAACTTTCCCGGCGCTTAAATCACCACCAACGTGGTTAGTTCCTCGGGCGATCAAAACGCATTATTTTGTTTCGCCCGACGCCGCCTGGTTTTTGTATCTCACTGCTGTTAAATTGCTATCCCACCGATAGTCCACTGGAGCTTCGCATGAAAGGTATTCTCAATCTGCTGAAACGATCGTCGCCGCCCAAAACGGGCGAAGATCAGCCCGATTCAGTGATGTTCACCACCGCCTTCGCCGAAATGGGGCTGGAGGGTGCCACCTTGGCGCCGTGGGCGGCGCGCGCCAATGAGATCGGTGCCAAGCGCATGTCCGCCTCACGCGGGCTCAAGATCCTGCAGGGCCTGTGGGCCAAAGACAAATACATGTGCCGGCTCGACGATTCCGCCATCAGCCGGCTGGAGCGGTTTTTCGAATTTGCGGTGGTTCCTGAAGGACGCGAAGTCATCGGGCAAGATGAATACGGCAACTTTATGGTGGTGCTGCTGACAGGCGCTATCGCAGT
>JAYVEF010000015.1:0-7059 GCA_043748965.1 Burkholderiales bacterium | reverse complement strand
GGATTGTGGGTAATTAAAAACAACAGCAGCGGGACGATAAAAGTCGCCGCGGCACTGATTTTCAATAGCAGCCCGGTGTCCAGAAAAATAAACATTTCGGACAGCTTGACTGTGGTCGAGTCCAGCACGGTGGCGCGATAGCGTCCGGCAAACCGTCTTCCCGCCGTAATCACGCTGAACAGAATCAGCACCGCGCTAACTGCGATGCCGAGAGCCAGCAGAGTGGGCAGGGCACCGTTATCCATTACGGGCGATGGCAGCGTCCCGCGCCTGCTCGGCAGCGGTCGCACCAAAGATGGACAGGTCCAGGTCCACACCGAATTCGCGCAGTTCTTCGTAGAACGTTGGCACGTACCCGCACGGCACGAAATTGCCGCGGATTTTGCCATTGTCGTAAAAGCCGAGACGCTGGAATTTGAAAATCTCCTGCATCTGGATTACGCCGCGTTCCATACCCGTGATTTCGGTAATGCTGGTGACCTTGCGGGTGCCGCAAGCAAAGCGAGTTTGCTGCACAATAATCTGAACTGCCGATGCGATTTGCTCGCGAATCGCCGCTACCGGCAAGTCCATCCCGGCCATCAGCACCATCACCTCGAGTCTTGACAACATGTCGCGGGGTGAGTTGGCGTGTGCTGTGGTCAGCGAACCGTCGTGCCCCGTATTCATTGCCTGTAACATGTCGAGCGCTTCGCCACCGCGGCACTCGCCGACCACGATGCGGTCGGGACGCATCCGCAAGGCATTCTTTACAAGATCTCGAATCGTCACCTGACCACGCCCCTCGACGTTGGCCGGCCGTGCTTCAAGCGTCACCAGGTTGTCGTGGTACAGCTTTAACTCGGCCGCATCCTCGATCGTGACAATCCGTTCCAGCGGCGGTATCAAGTTGGAAATGATGTTGAGCAGAGTGGTTTTACCGGAACCGGTGCCGCCTGAAATCACGATGTTCTTTTTTTGTTCAACGCAGATTTTTAGAAAACGCACCATCTGCTGATCAACCGAATCAAACTTGACCAGGTCCTCGACCTGCAATCGTTTCTGGGCGAATTTTCGAATCGAAATCGACGGACCTTTCAGCGCGATCGGACGGATCACAATATTTACTCGAGAGCCGTCTTTGAGGCGCGCGTCGCACAATGGCGATGACTCGTCGACGCGTCGACCGATCGGCGACACGATTCGTTCGATCACGCCCATCATGGCTTTTTCGCTGCTGAACGCGATGTCCGAACGGCGGGTCTGACCACAGCGTTCGACAAAAATATCTTCTGCGCCGTTCACCATGATCTCGGTCACGGAAGGGTCGGCTAGCAGGCTTTCCAATACGCCAAGACCGACTGCCTCATCCAGCACAAACTTGACGAGTTCGGCCGGATCAGTGACCTCCGGCAGCGTGACTTTTTGCATCAGCTCGGCGATGAGTTTGCTGGCCACGGCACGCAACTCTATGTCGCCCATTCGCGTCACATCTTGCCGCCGCAAATCGAGCGTCTGGATCAGTTCATTGTGCAGCACGACGGCGTTCTTTGATAAGGCCATCTGATGCTTGCGCGCCGCATCCGTTCGCTGCGCGGCCGCTTCGACAGCAAACTGTTCGCGAGCCTGGCCTTCCGCTGCCAATACGGGCTCGACGGCTGTCGGACGCGAGGTCGGCAACTGCACCACAGCGGCGCCAAACGCGGGTGCTGCTAGCCCCGCGTGCAGGGCCGGCGGAGCCTGTTCTGCCGGTCGGCCACCTAAGCCCTTGACGCGCAGTTGCTGGCCGCCGACGGCGAGGATGTCGTCAACCCGCAGTGGCCCGTAGCGGACGATGCGCTCGCCATTGACAAAGACGCCGGTAGGGCATCCCAGATCCGTGACGGACACCGTGCCCTCGCCATCAATGGCAATACTGACGGCGCGTTTTCCTACCGACGCGGGTAGGGGGATTGGTGCATCGACGCCCAGTGTCGTGGTCTGGCGCAATACATAGTCCTGCAACTGCCCTTTCGGGTCGCGGGATTCAAAAATGATCATGGCATTTAGTCGGTTACGGTCAGCGGTTGCGGTTTTTTGGGCACCATCTCATGGTCGCGCACGGCTTTGTCGAATTCGTAGAGTTTCTGTGCGTTTACATCTTTCGGCTCGTGCTTGGCGTTTGGGGTTGGATCGACGATGCGAGGCGTGATGATGATGGCGACTTCGCGGGTGCTGACGGTGCTGGCTTTGTTACGGAACGCACCGCCGATCAGTGGCAGGTCGCCGACACCAGGCACCTTCTGCTTGTCAGAAGATTTTTCATAGGAATACAGGCCGTTCAGGACCACCGTTTCACCGTCGCGGGAGTTAAATTCGGTGGAAGTTTTCCGTTTCAGGAATCCAGGGATGCCGAGCACGCTCACGGAGTTATCGATGGTGCTGACTTCTACGTCCACCTTGGCGTAAATTACCCCCGACTTGTCGGTTACAGGCGTCACTTCAAGTATCACACCATACTCTTTGAAAATCACAGAGGTGCCGCCGAAGAAACCGTCGCGTACTGGTAACGGGATTTCGCCGCCTGCAATGAAGCGCGCTTTGGCGCCACTGCGCGTCGAGAGGCTGGGCGCAGCCAAAACCTCGGCTTCGCCTTCTTGGACCAGCAAATTAATTTTCGATGTGATCAAGGATGCCAGCGTGATAAATCCTTTCGGCGGCCAGACGCTGTTGGGCAAAGGAATGCCGGAAAAATCGAGCCCGCTGACATTGCGTTCAGGTACGTAGCGATACAGTGGGTTGCTGGCGGCATCGGCCAGAACTCCGGCGTGCGGGCCATTGATTTGCGCGTCCCAGCGAATCCCTAAATCGCGCGACCCCTTGGAACTCAGTTCGAGAACTTTGACATCGAGATAAATCATTTTTTCCCAGCCGACTTTGCCAACGAAGTTGACCACCTGGCCGTCGTACATTTTTTGAATCGCCTGCACACGTTCCTGATTGGTGTCGCTGACCATATCGCCTTCGAGCACGATTTTGCTCCCTGCAATCCGGGCGGTGACGTTGTCCACATTGGTCAACAGACGGTTGATTTCTTCCAGGGAGCGCTTCATGTTGGCTTCGATCACGACAACCGTCATCTGCTGTTGGGTGCCATCTTTAAACCACAGGTGTAGAGTCGACGTGCCGGCGCCCTCTGCCAGAATCAGCAATTGATTGTTGGCGACAGTCGACACCGAAATAACCTTGCCGTTACCGATCGCGATACGAGCGGCCGCGAGTGGCAGCACGCGTGCTTCTCCGATGAACAGCTCGAGGTTGCTGGATGCGTCAGCAGGAGCTTTGGCGCGGACGCTGGCACAGAACAGCAGGCAGATCGACAGGAGTAATACCTTGATAACAGGCTTCATTGGTTCTTATCGGGTGATGGGTTTGGAAGATGTATTGGCACCGGCGACGGTTTTTTGGTCAACTTGCTGATTCAGCCCAAGCCGGTTTTTCACGTCGAGAGCCGTGGCCGCGACGGCCGGAGTTGCCTGTTTTGCGCCACCGTTGACGATGTTCGCGACGCCGCTTTTGCCGATTTCGTCGCGCAGCTTCAAACCGCCGGCGGCGCCGGTACCGCCGATGATCATTTCAACGAAACTGCCGACTCCGGCACGCGGCGGACCGTCGACTTGCTTGAAAGTGGTCTCGTCCAGGACGGTGTTGGCCAGCATCACGCGATCGTCAGGGTTACGCAGGACGGCCGTTAACTGACCAAGTTTCTGCGCGATCAGGATCTGTTCGGCTTGTGCTGCGGTTACTTTTAGCGTCACAGTAGAAAAGTCAACATTGACTTCCTGCTGGCCACCACTTTCGGTCTTGACGACGCGCTTCTGGGTGGTTTTGCCGGTGGCCATGACGGTCACAGCCTGCAAAATTTGTCGAACATGAAGCAGTTCCTTCGGTCCGCTGCCGGAGTCTGACGCAGACTTCGCGACCTGATACGAATTGAGCGTCGTACCCGGACCCGTAAACATCAGATCGATCATATCGCCGGGCACCAGCATGCCGGACAGCGAGCTGATTTCATCCACTGGAAACGTGATAGCGCGCTCGCCTTTGGCAATTGTCGTCGAGAGCGCGGCGCGGTCCATGCGTTCAAGCGCACCGCGATCGATTGGGTCCCCAGGCTTGATGCCCACCATGATTTTTTGCCCGGTGACGGTGTCGAGGCTATCGGGTGAAAGAGCGGTGCTGGCGAGGTAGCGCTCGGGTATTGTGCGGGTCGCGAGATTGTCCGCCGATAGCACGCCTCCCGCCGGAATTTCTTCGGCCGCAACGATCACCTGGCGCGTCTTGTAGTTTCCCGCCAGGCGCATTTCAGCATTGGTCAGATAAACGCGCAGGTAATACTGAGCGCCGATAAAGCAAAGCACGCCAAGCGCAACCGCGCCACCCAGCAAAAGGGTATTTTTTGAGATTCTCACGAAAATTGCTTTGAAAGGTGATGTTAAAAAACAGAAATCAAATAACTGTAGCCGCGGAAAAACGAGCGCACTGCACGTGCCAGAAAGTCCGCTGGCGGCGTGTTATTGGTTAACGGATTCGGGATGAACATCACCAGCGTAACTACCGCGGTCACCAGCAGATATTCAATCATGCCTTGACCGTTCGCTCGCAGCGGACGGATGATCAAGAAATTTCTGGGTACAAATTTCATGTGAGATCGCCTGCGTCTATTATTTGTTTTGGGTGACCGTATTCATCATCACAAGTGCACCGCGCTTTTGGCTTTGCAGCATCACGTCGAATTCCTGACCAGCGCGATTCGCAGAAAGCATAACCGAGCCCCCTTTTTGTTGACGGGCGTGACGCTCCCATCCGTTGGCTTTCAAAGCACCTTCCAGTGCGTCGGCTGTTGCGTCGATCGAGCGCGGCGACACCGCGACTACCTGCTGCGCGACCTTGCCCTGATCAGCGGAATCGACGATGGACAGTGTTCGCATATCGGATGGCAAGGGCAGTGCAAGCTTTGGGTCACGTGTCAGCGCCGGCGAGGTCAGCGCGACGAATCCTTCGAAGCGACCCGGTGCGGTCTCGCGGATCTGAAGACTACGGTGGGCGTTTCCGATGGTCTGGTTTAGCACTGTCCAGACGGCTGCCTTGCCGCGCACTACGTCGCCACGATCCTTGCCATGATGCGACCAACTGTCTTGTACTTGTTTAAGTACGGACTCGATCGATTCGCTGGTCACAAAAGCACGTATTTCCATCGGCGTACCATTGAGCCTAAGCGACTGCCCGACGTTGGCCAGTTGCAGCGTGTCAGGCACGTCTTGCCACCCCTGTGCAAGCACGTTCGCCGACAGCGCGAAACCCAACAGCGCCAGAGCCAGTGGGCGATGTCCGCGAGCCCTCATGAACAGCTGCCGCGGTCAAGGTACACGGGCAATTGGGGCCCGCCTGAGAGGCGATCTACGGGTACGATATCCGGGCACACTTGGCCTGGATGGAAATCATTAAAACTGGGTTCGATCCATGAGAGCGCCCACGTGATCGGACGCAGCAATCCGCTGATACGGTCAAATGCTGCTGCCGGCGTAAAAGACGCAACGCGACGCCCCGCCTGCGCGGGTCCGCTGGCGTCCCAGCTATCGGTCACCAGCGCACTACGTTCGTTCAGAGTTAAATTCAGATGGTCCATGCCTTCGGGAAGCAAGCTTGGCGCCAGGTTGGCCCAGTCGGTCAGCTTCACACTGACGTTGCTGGTGTACAGGCCGCCTTGATTGAGTTTTTCCCCACCGGTGATAGCGCCGATGGTTGCACCAATTTTTCCGATCGTGCTCGATACCGCGTTGGCCGCACCCCCAGGCAGCGGCCCACTGCTGGTGCGCACGCTCACCCAGTCGGGCCGCTCGATCAGTAACGTGCCTTTGTGGTCAGCCCATTGACCGTTCAATTCGCCGGCCGTCCAGTTGCTGCCGTTGAGTTTGCCGTCCGCTGCTTTGTACGCATTTTGATTCCACATGAAAACGCGCGCCCGCGTCTGTGCCTGCAAGCGCGTATCGCTGAACGAATCGGGGTGGGCGGTACGTTCCCAGGCAGCGTAGCGCGCTGCCTGAATTGTCGAATATTGCACGTCATGGTATTTGCCGATGGTCCAGATACCGGTAAAGATGGCTGTTAGCACGCCCGCCATCACGACAAGTTCGACCATCGCCTGCCCACGTTGCTGGGCAAAAGTTGCAGCATTGGGCGCGCTCATTGACTGGCGCCTTTGAGAGTAAAACGGCTAGCAGAGACCGATTTTCCCGTCACGACGGATTTTGGCGTGGTGACCAGCACGCTGGCGAATCGTGGATCGGTCTCATTCGACGGGATCCGTGCATGCAGCATGATCGGCTTGCCCGCAGCGTTTAGCAAAGTGGCATCGCCAGCCCCATCGAAAATACACGATGCCAGCAGCGCACCGCTTTGAATCACCGGATTGTCGTTGGGCAAACACCGCACCGCCACGCCTTGCAAGGCCTGGCGCTGCGAGTATGACTTGGTTCGGTTGGCGCCAGCCGCGCCGCTTGGAGTCTGCTTTACGGGTGCCGTAATCACTGGAGCGCCACCATTATCTATCTGCTGCATCTGATACATGCCGTCGTGCCAGACCTTGCTGGTACTGCTCGGGGCGATTTGCGTTGTGCAGCCGGATTCCGGAAGCATTGCGTTGGCGTCCAGATCAAAATTTTCGGTTCTTTCAAAATAATTTTTGCCATCGCTGACGAACGTCTGCCGAATCGTGACGTAGTCCGCAGGCGGCGCGACAAATGGCTTCACTGGCAGTTTCTGTGCCTCTGCCGTAGCGACACACAGATCGTAAAAAGCTTGCACTCGCCCGGTATACGCGGCGGGCTGCTCTGGACGGGTTTCGAGCACAACTTCGTAACCACTGCCGCTGGCTGCATCGACAGCGCTCGCCGCCGATGCAGCCACCGTCTGCTGGTTGCACGCGCACACTAAGAGCGTTGCGATGGTCGCGAGCGCGGCGCGCCAGGCGTTTCTGTAGTTACTCTTATTCATGTGCACGTTCCGGTAGGAGAGACCAAAGCGCTCAGCGGCACCAGG
>JAYVEF010000014.1:0-2043 GCA_043748965.1 Burkholderiales bacterium | reverse complement strand
GAATCGGCGACAACCTCCTGAAACCCTGGCAACGACTTCCGCTGCGATGGTTGCAGACTGGATCAGCAACCATCCGGATAACGCTCGCAAGGTGTTTTTGAGGCAACCTCTTACGCTGTACGCCTTGCGCAAGCTGCGGCGTCCGGAAGACTGGCGCACTGTGGGAATCGAGCCAGTGCTGCTCTAAAATCCTAATTTTTCGGTGGCATTAAAAACGCCAGCGTGCAACGGCCTGTCACAGGCGTGCTAGGGAAAAATGGCGTATTGGCCCTAAAATATCTCTGCCGTTGTTGCATCAAACCACCAGTTTCATGAGAAACGACCGTAACCGGCTGTACCACGTAACGCCACCCGCAGCCTGAACGACATAGGCAGCGCGAGCATGCGGGTCTATCAACGGAGAATTCGTCAATGCGTGACGTACTAATTTTTGCAGCGATCTTCGGACTGGTTCCGATGATGTTCAAGCGACCGGCGATCGGTGCGATCGTTTTCGCCTGGATCAGCATCATGAATCCTCATCGCCTGGCATACGGCATGGCGCACAATTTTCCCTTTGCCGCAATGGTTGCCGGTATTACCCTCATTTCGGTTTTTCTGCACAAGCGCGACAACCGTCTACCGCTGAACGGCGTCACGATCCTGTTGTTTGTATTTATTACATGGACGACATTGACGACCATGCTGGCGCTCAATCCGATCGGTGCCTGGAGCGAATTCAGCCGCGTCATGAAGACGTTCTTGATGGTCCTTCTGACGATGTACGTCATTAACAACCGGGAGGATCTTATCAAGCTGGTCTGGGTGCTCGGCCTATCGCTCGGCTTTTACGGCCTGAAGGGTGGTATTTTTACTCTGCTGACCGGAGGCGCCTACCGTGTCTGGGGGCCTGAAGGCAGCTATATCGCAGAAAACAACTCGCTCGCCCTCGCCTTTGTCATGACGATTCACATACCCGTTTTCCTAATTACGGAAACGCGTAATCGGTGGATTCGCTACGGTCTCGTCGCCGTCGCGCTTTTCACCGGCATTTCTGCCGCAGGTTCTTATTCACGGGGTGCACTAGTCGCCGGCGCGGCAATGGTGCTGATGCTTTTGCTCAAGTCAAAACGCAAGTTCGCTACCCTGGTGTTACTTGCGCTTGCTCTGCCGATCATTTACGTTGCGATGCCTGACCAGTGGTCCATGCGCATGTCGACAATTGACAGTTACCAACAGGATGCTTCCGCATTAGGGCGAATCAACGCATGGTACTTCGCTGTCGAGGTCGCGTCGCGTTTCGTGACAGGCGGTGGATTCATGACCTTCATCCCAACATTGTTCCAGCTTTATGCACCCAATCCCTTCGATTTCCACGTTGCGCACAGCATCTACTTCCAAGTGCTGGGCGAGCATGGCTATATCGGCCTCATCATCTTCCTTACGCTGATCATCGCTACTTGGCGTACGGGGTCGAAAGTGATTGCAACGACCAAGAACGATGTCGATATGAAGTGGGCTGCGGATCTTGCTCGCATGTGCCAGGTAAGCCTGGTCGGTTACCTGGTTGGCGGCGCGTTTCTTTCGCTTGCCTATTATGATTATTTTTACTATCTGATGGCAACTTTGGTCGTGCTGCAAAAACTCGCCATGCGCAAGCCGGAGGATAAACGTCTTCGCGCCAATGCACCGGCGCCCGCTGCAGTAACGCCAACACATCGGATGCCGTCCAGACAGCCGTCAAACGGCGCGGTACCGGCACGACCGCGTGCAGGAAACAGCAGTCGACTGCCACGCGAGCAATGAGCCGCAATGCCGCGCCAGTAATGGTTGGCGCCCCACTGAAAAAAAAATTGCTTGGCGTGGAAGCGGCGCGCGGGATCGCAGCGCTGATGGTGGTTTTCTACCACGCTGCGCGTCACATGAAGCTCGATATCGGGTATCTGCCACTTGGTGCCACATCAAAATTCGGGCACGCTGGCGTCGATTTCTTTTTCGTCCTGTCAGGCTTCATCATTTATTACGTGCATCGTGGAGACTTCGGTGCGCCGGCGCGGCTCTCCC
>JAYVEF010000013.1:0-7075 GCA_043748965.1 Burkholderiales bacterium | reverse complement strand
AGCGATGGAAGGACGTTGGCGACGATCGACGCTGCGGCAAAAAGCTTTATCAGCGCGGTTGGGCTGGAGCTGCGGCGCGCAGCGGTAGCAGAACTGCGGCGCCGACGCACTTTAGCCGGATTTTTTACGCGCCCGCAAGCTGATTTCAAATCAGCGCCAAACCCAAGAATAACCAACTCGGCGCGGCAGGTCAAACCGGCTTTTTTCGGCGCAGGGAGGCCTACAAGAGCGCCAGCTGCGCGACGCCTTCCGCAATTGCCGCCGGTTCCATGGCCCGCAAAATCTTGCGTGTCTGCGGCACCAGCAAGCGCAAGTCGCTGCGTAGCACTTCCTGCTTGACCGGCAACAGTTGCGACGGGTGCATCGAAAATTCACGCAGGCCCATACCAAGCAACAGACGCGTCAGTCGTGTATCGCCCGCCATCTCGCCGCACACCGCGACCGGCACGTCATATTTGGCACCCATCGCAATAGTGTTCGACAACAGATACAAAATCGCCGGATGCAATGGGTTATACAGGTGCGCGACTTCGTGATCGACGCGATCGATCGCCAGCGTGTACTGAATCAGATCGTTGGTGCCGATCGACAAAAAATCCAGCCGCTTGATGAACAGAGGCAGCGTCAGCGCTGCGGCGGGGATTTCAATCATCGCGCCGACCGGAATGGCTTCGTCAAACTTTTTGTTGGCATCCCGCAGTTGCGCTTTGGCCTGAGCGATCATCTGAAGCGTCTGATCGATCTCAAACGCATGCGACAGCATCGGTACCAACAGTCGAATCGGACCAAACGCCGACGCACGCAGAATCGCCCGCAGCTGGATCAGAAACATCTGCGGTTCGGCCAGGCAGTATCGGATCGCGCGTAATCCAAGTGCCGGATTCAGCGCGGTTTGCTCGGCCATGTCGAGTGGCTTGTCGGCACCGATATCGAGCGTGCGAATCGTCACCGGCCGCCCCTTCATGGCCACCACTGCCGTACGATACGACTCGAATTGTTCTTCTTCGGTCGGCAATTTATTGTGATAGCCGGTCCGCCCCATAAATAGAAATTCCGAGCGAAACAGTCCGACGCCGTTGGCACCCGACTCCAGGGCGGCGGTACAGTCATCGGGCAACTCAATATTTGCCAGCAGCGAAATTTCGGTGCCATCGATGGTAATTGCCGGCGTTTTTTTAAGCTTGCCGAGCTTTTTTCGATCACGGATGAGACGCGTCTGCCGCTCGCGATATTGTTCCAGCACCAGCGGCGACGGATCGACGATAACGACCCCGGCGTCGCCGTCGATGATGACCCAGTCGTCCTGCGCAATCAGGGTCGACGCGTTGGCCATGCCGACTGCAGCCGGAATATCCAGACTGCGCGCCACGATCGCTGTGTGCGAGTTCTGCCCACCGACATCGGTCACGAATCCGGCGAACGAACGATCGCGAAACTGCAGCATGTCGGCCGGCGAAATATCGTGCGCGACAACGATCATGTGCGCGGTTTTTTCGTGATCGCGTTTCAGGTCGGGGAGCTGCGAAGCGGTGCCGGTCAGTACCTTCAGGACCCGCTCGCCGACCTGCTGAATATCGGCCTTGCGCTCGCGCAGATAGGCGTCTTCGACTTCGTCGAACTGGGCCGACAGTTCTTCAATCTGCGTCACCAGTGCCCACTCGGCGTTGTAGTAACGGGTGCGGATGATATCCAGTGGGACTTCGGACAACATCGGATCCGACAGAATCAGTACGTGCACATCGATAAAGGCGCCCAGCTCGGCCGGCGAATCCTGCGGCAGGTCACTCCAGATGGTTTGCAATTCCTTGTGCACCGTGCGAATCGCGCTTTGCAAGCGCTCCACTTCGGCTTCCATTTGCTCCTGCTGGATCAGATAATGCTTGACCTCCAGCGCTGCCGGCGCAAGCAGGTGCGCTCGGCCGATTGCGATGCCGCGCGAAACTGAAATGCCATGGAGCGTGAAAGATGCCATCGGTCGCCGTGTCTTGGTGAGTCATGATCCGGAAATTTTGTACTGCGCTATTTTTAAACTATTCGCCTTCGCCGAACTTGTCGTCGATCAGCGCTTTCAACGCCGTGAAGCAGGCCTGCTCGTCGACACCCTCGATTTCAAGCAGCACTTTGGCGCCCTTGCCAGCAGCCAGCATCATCACGCCCATGATCGATTTTGCATTGACGCGGCGCTTGTTACGGGTCATCCAGACTTCACTTTGATATTTCGCGGCCAGTTGCGTCAGCTTGGCCGAGGCGCGCGCATGCAGGCCGAGTTTGTTGATGATTTCAAGTTCTTGCTGGATCATGGTGAGCGTGGTTATCAGGGTGTCAGTTGGGAGAAAGGCGAACCCGGTTGTCGACTCGCACCACCCCGCTTTGACCGCCGGCGAGTGCCATTTCAACCACCACGTCGAGCGTGTCATTGCGGTAGGTCAGCGCGCGTAGCAACATTGGCAGGCTGATACCCGCAATGACTTCCACCCGACCCGGGTCATGCAGTTGCAAAGTGCAGTTGGAGGGTGTCCCACCCATCACGTCGGTAATCACCAGCACGCCGCTGCCGCCATCCAGACGCTCGATGGCGGTTTTAGCGATGCGCTTGACCTCGGCCGTATCCTGATCGGCACAGACATCGACCGCTTCAAGACGTTCGGGCCGGGCGCGAAACACATGCGACGCTGCCTCGATGAACGCATTGCCCAGCGGCGCGTGTGTCAAAAGAAGAATCCCGACCATAAACTGACTGTGCCATCCCCAAGATGATGTGCTGCGGCTCGACGTGTTGCCGCACACTTTTAGTGTGCGATTTCAGGCACGCTGTTTTTCCAGCGCATCCACGAACATGCCGGCCACATTGAAGCCGGTTTGCTGGCGAATTTCCTGGAAACAGGTCGGGCTGGTGACGTTAATCTCCGTCATGCAGTCACCGATCACATCCAATCCTACCAGCAACAGTCCGCGCGCTGCCAATGTCGGCCCGATACCGTTGGCGATTTCAAGATCACGCGGCGCCAGCGCTTGCGCCACGCCGACACCACCGGCGGCCAGATTGCCGCGCACTTCGGTGCCCTGCGGGATACGCGCCAGGCTGTAGGGTACCGCCACGCCATCGACCAGCAAAATCCGTTTGTCGCCCTGTGCGATGGCCGGGATAAAACGCTGCGCCATGATACTGTGACGACCATTGGCAGTCAGGGTTTCGATGATGGCACCGAGGTTCAATTCATCTGCGCGGATGCGGAATACCCCTGTGCCACCCATGCCGTCGAGCGGCTTTAAAATAGCGTCGTGGTGCTCGGCATGAAAGGCACGCAAGCGCTGCGCGTCGCTGGTCACTAGCGTCGGCGTGATGAATTGCGGAAACTCGGCGATCGCCAGTTTTTCATTGTGGTCGCGGATCGCCGCAGGCCGGTTGACGATGCGTGCGCCGGCCTTTTCGGCCAGTTGCAACAGATAGGTCGCGTACACGTACTCCATGTCGAAGGGCGGGTCCTTGCGCATCACCACCACATCAAAATCCGCCAGTGACCGATCGCTGCGCGGCCCGGCCCGGTACCAGTCAACGGCGTCGCCCGTCAGTGTCAGCTGCGCGGCACGGGCACTGACAACGCCGTTCGACAGCGCCATGTCGCACGCCTCGAACGCATGGACTACGTGGCCACGCGCAACCGCCTCGGCCATCATCGCAAAGGTGCTGTCCTTGTAAGTCTTGAAACCGTCCAGCGGATCGGCGATAAAGGCGATGTTCATCAGGGTGGTAGCGTTGTGCATCATCGCGGTGGCCCTAATACACTTCCGGATTGGGATCGGTTCTTTCAAGCTCGATCGAGGCAGCCAGCAACGCCAGACGTGCTACCACACCGTACATGTAGAAGCGGTTCGGTGCGGTAGTGCCGGGCTTGGCATGCATGTCGGGCAACGCATGCTGCTGCGCAAAGGCCAGCGGCACGAAATGCGCGCCGGGAGCGTTCAGGTTTTCGTTCACATCCCGATCCGCGTGGACCCGATAGAAGCCGCCGACCACGTATCGGTCGATCATGTAGACCACCGGTTCGGCCACCGAATCGTTAATCCGCTCAAAAGTATGCACGCCTTCCTGGATGATCACGTCGGTGACTTCGAGGCCATCCTGAATACCGGACATCTTGTTGCGCTGCTTGCGGTTCAGATCCCTGACTTCGCTGCCGTCCTTGACCGTCACGATGCCCATGCCATACGTGCCGGCATCTGCCTTGACGATTACAAAAGGGGTTTCCTTGATGCCGTATTCCTTGTACTTTTTGCGGATTTTTACCAGCAGCGCATCAACCTGCGCCGCCAGTGCGTCCTCGCCGCCAGGTTCCTCGAAATTGATTTCGCCACACTGGGCAAAATACGGGTTCAACATCCACGGGTCGACCCCGATCATCTTGGCGAACTTTTTGGAGACGTCGTCGTAGGCGGAAAAATGATTGCTCTTGCGACGCAGCGCCCAGCCGGCATGCAGTGGTGGCAACAGGGTTTGTTCGTCTAGGTTTTCAAGTACCGACGGAATGCCCGCTGACAGGTCGTTGTTCAGCAGCACCGTACAGGGATCGAAATTTTTAAGGCCCAGCCGACGGCCATTGGCAGAGCGCTGCAGCGGCTCCAGCGTCAGCGTGGTGCCATCGGGCAGCTCGATCGGCTGCAGCGCAGCAGGGTCGTCGGACCATGATCCGAGCCGGACATTCAGGCCGGTCTGGCGGAAAATCTGCATCAGGCGAGCGACGTTTTGCAGATAGAAAGTATTGCGCGTATGGCGCTCGGGAATCAACAGTAGGTTCTTGGCGTCCGGACAATATTTTTCGATTGCAGCCATGGCGGCCTGCACTGCCAGCGGAAGCATTTCAGGAGCCAGGTTGTTGAACCCGCCGGGGAATAGATTGGTGTCCACCGGTGCCAGCTTGAAGCCGGCGTTGCGCAAGTCGACCGAACAATAGAACGGTGGCGTGTGCTCCTGCCATTCGAGGCGAAACCAGCGCTCGATGGCCGGCGTAGCGGCCAGAATTTTTTTTTCGAGATCGAGCAGCGGGCCATTCAAAGCCGTAACGAGGTGCGGAACCATGTAAACCTTTAACGAGGATGGTGCGATGCCGTACCGTGGCAGCGTTGAAGCAGATTCTAACGGTTATCTCCGCCGGCAGTATCGCTACCACCGTGTCGCCATGCCCGACTGCGTGCCAAAGTAGTCGGGGCACATCTGCAATTTTAAAAGTGCAGGTGTTAATTTCCGCCGCGCGTACTCGGCAACCGCTGACGGTTACACTCTGTTTCGACGGTGCGGTGGAATGCCGTCGGCTTGTTAACTAAATAAAAACTTTTGTGCTTCTCCAGCTGAGCACGTTCCCATGAGTGAATCGATCCAATTTGTTGCCAATTATGATGATCTATCGATCGATCGCGGCTATCAATTCAAGTTCTATCGCGACAAATGCCATAACCGCAATCAATCTGAATTCTAGGTGTCGATGATCGGTACTGCAGCCGGACTGCTGCGCTCGGTCGGCAGCATGTTTGGTGGCATGCTCGGCACTGTCGGCAACTCAGCCTATGCAAAGCAGCACGACACGGTATTGAAAGAAGCGATCGACGGCGGCAAACTACATTTTTACCAATGCCACCGATGCGGTCATTGGATCTGCCCGGAAGTCTGCTGGAATTCAAAAGCCGGTTTATGCAATACCTGCGCGCCGGACGAAACGCTTGAGCTGACGGCGCAGAAAGCACCCGCCGAAAGCGCGCAGACTTATACCAAAGTCCGCGAAACCAGTGACGTCGGCGACCTGGACTTCGGTAAAAACAAATCCGAAGCCTTTGGCAAAAACGGCGCGATGGTCGATGCCAACGCCAAGTTCTGTTCAGGATGTGGCGCCAAGACCGGCTGATTCGCTAACCCCGGTGGGCAACGTAAAACCCCCGACGACAGCGCTGTCGTCGGGGGTTTTATCGTCAGGCCGGGGAGTGGCCTGGTGCCATCAAGCTGCCTGGCGCTGTGCCAGAGCGTGGACGTTTTCGCCGCCGTCGATCACGACCTTGCGCGGCTTCAGTGCCTCTGGCACCTCGCGGACCAGTTCGATATCGAGCAGACCGTTATCGAGCCTGGCGCTCAGCACCCGCACATGGTCCGCCAGCTTGAAACTGTGCTCGAAATCACGTGCAGCGATACCGCGGTGAAGGTAGGTACGCCGGGTCTCGTCGCGCTGCTTGCGACCGACAATTTTCAGCGTATCGTTCTCGGTTTCGATGTCGATTTCAGTCCGTTCGAAACCGGCGACGGCCATGGCGATGCGATAGCGGTCCTCGCTCATCAGCTCGATGTTATATGGCGGGTAACTGGGCTGCGTGTCGGCGCGCTGCGCTTCGTCGAACAAGTGAGCCAGCCGATCGAAGCCGATGGCAGAACGGTAGAGTGGGGCAAGGTCATAAGTACGCATGAAAATATCCTTTCAAGGTGAAGCGATATGGAAATGTGCGAACCTCCGTGGAGCATCCGCTGATACGGATATCGAACCGTCTCGACGGGATTTCAAGCATTTCTTTTAAAAAATTTTTGTGGTGCAGGTATCTTGAAATCGGCGTGCGTCGTCCCATAGAGCACTGTGTATTGCGAGCGGCAGAGCGCCGCTGGCCGAAGCTGTCACGGCTGGCGTGCTGGAGCACGATGAACGATTCCGGTCAAAGCTGCAACGCGCCTTCTCGTATGTTGATACTTGCACCGAGGCGCACGGAAGTTTAAAAAATTGCGGCGGCTGCGGTTGCG
The DNA here is from genome assembly GCA_043748965.1 of Burkholderiales bacterium. Taxonomy (GTDB): domain Bacteria; phylum Pseudomonadota; class Gammaproteobacteria; order Burkholderiales; family Burkholderiaceae_D; genus Actimicrobium. The sequence continues at coordinate 303 of JAYVEF010000013.1, read as the reverse complement.
CCATTGGTGGTCAGCGATGGCGATGGGACCGTCCGCCAAGAGAGCGTATGCGCCTGGTCGCTGGCGGCCTGGGCCGACTGGACGGTGTCACGCTCGGGTACTATGCACCGCTGACGATGTTCGGCGATGTGCATGGTGCCATGTGCATCGATCAGGAAGAAGTATTGCCCCCCTCCTGACGATACTTCCGCGTGAGGCGGACGATGATGCGATTGCGAACGCCAACGTGTACCGGCTGTCGGGGTCTGTCAATGGTGGCAAGGTAGCGCGCGCCGCCGAAGTGGCAACGGCTGCGCCTTCCGG
>JAYVEF010000012.1:0-19956 GCA_043748965.1 Burkholderiales bacterium | reverse complement strand
GGTGCGTCCGGCACGAATGGAACGCCAGGGGCTGCTGCATGATCATGGGTTCGACTAACGTTGTAATGGCAATGTTATGCAACGTCCCACCCTATCGGCTGGCCGGTTTTTCCTCGTCGCGCCACGAATCAGGTCGTTCATGAATACCAACGACGCGCAAGGTTGGCGCATCGTTATGATTGACGACAGTGAGGATGATCGGCGTTTGGTGCGACGACTCCTTTTGCGTGGGTCATCAAGGCGCCATACGTTTATCGAAACGGATACCGGCAGAAGCGGCGTGAAGGCCGTGCTGTACGGGGAGGCGTTGCCGGATTGCGTCGTGCTGGATTACAACCTCCCTGACATGGACGCTCTTGATGTACTGGCAGAGCTGACGGGAGCGGACGGATTGCCGGTATGTCCGGTCGTGGTTCTTACCGGTGGCGCCGGGCCGGAGGCCGGTCGCGCGATGCTGCGTGCCGGCTCGCAAGACTATATTTCAAAAGACGGTCTATCAGCGCTGGCGGTGTACAGAATCGTTGAAAACGCCATCGAGCGCCTTGCAATGACCAGAGAATTGCTGGATCGAAATGCCGCGTTATTTCGCAGCGAACGGGCCCTGTCGGAGGCTGATCGACGCAAGGATGAATTTATTGCCACCCTCGCGCATGAATTGCGTAATCCACTGGCACCGGTATTGACAGGGCTGCAGGTGTTGCGTCTGACGACGAGCATGGATTCATCGCTGCGCACGCTCGACATCATGGAACGCCAACTACTGCAGATGACGCGACTGATCGACGACCTGCTGGATATTTCTCGCATTACCAGCGGTAAGGTGCTGCTTCGTCCGGAAAAGGTTTTATTGAGTCGCGTTATCGATGCTGCAGTCGAGGCGGCGCACCCTTATCTGTCGGCCGCATTTCACTCCCTCGAAGTCGATTTGCCGGCGCGGGCAATCTGGCTTGAGGTCGATCCGACCAGGATTGTGCAGGTGATCGGTAACCTTTTGAATAATGCTGCCAAATATAGCGCTGACAGGAGCGTGATCCGCCTGACGGCGCGGGGAGAAGGCAATCAGGTAGTGATTCAGGTTGCCGACAATGGTCTGGGTATTCCCCCCACCATGCTTGAACAGGTTTTCGACATGTTCACTCAGGTCAATCTGACGCTTGAGCGTTCGCAAGGGGGCCTTGGAATCGGACTGGCGCTGGTCAGGCAACTGGTACAAATGCACGGTGGAACAGTCGTTGCCGCCAGTGCCGGAGCAGGTCACGGAAGTATGTTTTCGATTCGGTTGCCGACGGTAACGGCGTCGCTCGCGCGCGTGCCGGACGACTTGTCAGCGGTTGCCGCGCCGGTCAACCGACGCATTCTGGTCGTGGACGACAATGTCGACGGCGCCATGATGCTCGCCATGATGCTGGAACTTTCCGGACATGACACCCGCACCGCACACACAGGCGAGGATGCACTCAATCTGAGCGCGGACTTCAATCCGGAAATTATTTTTCTGGACATTGGCTTGCCGGGAATGAGTGGCTACGAAGTCGCGCAGCGCTTGCGCGCAACGCCCACCGCGCGAAAACCATTGCTGGTCGCGGTTACCGGATGGGGGAGTGAAGAGGATCGTCGCAAGTCACTGGAAGCTGGATTTGATCATCATCTGACCAAACCTGTGGAAGCGGTTGCTTTCGACGCCTTGCTCTCGCGATTCGACCGGCTTGCGGGGTCGGCGCAAACTTGACAATCAGGTCTTGACTATAAAAAAGCAAGAATCGCTCTTTGCGTCATTCGACAAAAGTGACGCTCGCACAGTTAGCTTCAGCAGACAATAAATACAGCCCCCCGGCACTCTAGCGCACCCAGAAGCCCGCCAGTACCCCGCCAAATAAGGCCGCACCCAACCAGTTATTGTGCCGAAACGCGGCAAAGCAGCGTTCCCGTTGGCGCCCGCGGATCAACCAGAAGTGATATCCCGCAAAAGCCGCGGCCGTCGCCACTCCGGCGGCGAACCAAAGGCCTAACCCGTGCTGCCAGCCAACCCTAAAAAAAATCGTCAGGCTGACCACATAACACGCCATTACGACCGCCACGTCAAATCGTCCGAATGTAATCGCCGACGTCCGGATCCCGATCAGCAAATCGTCGTCACGGTCGACCATCGCATATTCGGTGTCATACGCCACCGCCCAAAACACATTTCCGATCAGCAGAATCCACGCTTCCAGCGGGATACGGCCCAATACGGCTGCATACGCCATCGGAATCCCGAAGCCGAACGCGATGCCCAGATACGCCTGCGGAATCGCGAAGAAGCGTTTGAAATACGGGTAGCTGGCGGCAATCAGAACCGCTGCCAGTGACAGCTGTTTGGTCAGCGTATTCAGTGGCAGGATCAGCATGAACGCGCCTAGCGCCAGGAGCGCTGCAATTACCAGCGCTTCCCAGGAATGCAGCTGCCCGCTGGTCAGTGGTCGCTGTGCGGTACGTTTGACGTGGCGATCGATGTCCCGGTCGGCGAAGTCATTGATGGCGCATCCAGCCGACCGCATCAGGATCGTGCCGAGCGTAAATATCAGTAGGAGCCGCCAGGGGGGCACACCGCCCGAGGCCAGCCACAGTGCCGACAACGTCGGCCAGAGCAAAAGCACAATACCGATCGGTTTGTCGAGACGGATCAGGCGCAGATATAGCGCAAGGCGTTCCACAGCGGTTCAGCCTTCGTGCGACAGGGCGCCCGGTAGCATGCTGACACCGTGCAGGCCACATTGCAGAACCGCCGCACGAATCGAGTCGATCGCCGCGCGTCGGGTGAAGCTTTTGCGCCACGCGATGACGACGCGGCGCGTTGGCACGGGCGGCGCCAGCGGGACATAACGCAGCATACCGTCGTGCGCTTTCAGGTCGGGCACCGAGGCTTGCGGCAACACGGTAATGCCGATACCGGATGCCACCATGTGCCGGATGGTTTCGAGGGACGAGCCTTCGAAGGTACGTGCGATACCGTCGCCACTGGTCGAAAAGCGCGACATTTCAGGGCAGACTTCCAACACCTGGTCGCGGAAGCAGTGACCATTTCCGAGTAACAGCATGGTCTCGGATTTGAGTTCATCGGAGGAAATTGTGCTGCGACCGGCCCACGGATGCTGCTTCGGTAATGCCACCACGAACGGCTCGTCGTACAACGGCAGCACGCGCAGGCCATGGTCGCTAAACGGCAGCGCCATGATTGCCGCATCGAGCTCACCCTGCCGCAACATTTCAAGCAGCCGCACGGTAAATTGTTCCTGCAGGATCAGCGGCATCTGCGGCACCGTTTCGATCATGGTCTTGACCAGCGGCGGCAGCAGGTAAGGCGCCACTGTATAGATCACGCCGAGCCGGAACTGGCCAGCCAGCGGGTCCTTGTTCTGTTTCGAAAGCTCCTTGATGGCGGCGGTTTGTTCCAGCACGCGTTCTGCCTGAGCGACGATCAGCGCACCCAGCGGCGTCATCGAAATTTCGCTGCCGCCACGCTCGAAGATGATCACTCCCAGCTCATCTTCAAGTTTTTTGATGGCGACCGAGAGTGTCGGCTGCGCCACGAAGCAGGATTCGGCAGCGTGCCCAAAATGCTTTTGGCGCGACACCGCAACAATGTATTTGAGTTCCGTAAGAGTCATGCCGACAGTTTCGCACAACTGTGCGAACCAGCATTGATGGCGTACCGGCCCGGCCTGGAAGCGTTCTGCGTCCTCGACATGTCATGGGGTCTGAGTGTAGTTTGCCGGGCAACACAAAATTGACGTACGACTTTGATGCAACAGATTTCGTCAGACTTTTAAAAATTCTTCACGAGCGCCTAGCCATCGCGCCAGATGTAGCGCTACCGTGGCAGGATCGTCACGCAGCAAATCCTGAGCAACCGTGCGCGCGCGCTCGACTAGCCACTGATCGGTTTCCAGATCAGCAAAGCGCAGCATCGCTTGACCGGACTGGCGCGCGCCCAAAAATTCACCGGGCCCACGGATCTGCAGGTCGCGCCGCGCGATTTCAAAGCCATCAGTGGTTTCGCGCATGGTGCCCAACCGTCGTTTGGCAACCGGGCCGAGTGGACTTTGATACAGCAGAAGGCAAATGCTGGCAGCACTGCCACGACCGACCCGGCCACGGAGTTGATGCAATTGTGACAGGCCGAATCGTTCGGCATGTTCGATCACCATCAGTGATGCATTTGGTACATCGACGCCGACTTCGATCACCGTAGTCGCCACCAGCACATCGATTTCGGCGCGCGTAAAGGCGTCCATCACGGACTGTTTTTCAGCCTGTTTCAGACGACCGTGGACCAGCCCCACGCGCAGATCGGGCAGCGCAGCCGAGAGCGTCGCATGGGTGTCGGTGGCAGTCTGTAGTTGTAAAGCTTCCGACTCTTCGATGAGCGGGCAGACCCAGTACACTTGACGCCGTTCGCGCGCAGCGGCATGCACGCGAACGATGACTTCCTCGCGGCGCATCTGATCGATGACGCGCGTCACCACCGGGGTGCGACCGGGCGGCAATTCATCGATCACCGAGACTTCCAGGTCGGCATAATAAGTCATCGCCAGCGTACGCGGAATCGGCGTGGCCGACATCATCAACTGATGTGGCACGGTTTGGCTCGGCTCCAGCGTCGAGCTTGTGCCTAAGCCCTTATTACGTAGCGTCAAACGCTGGCCGACGCCAAAGCGATGTTGTTCGTCGACGATCACCAGACCGAGCCGTGCGAATAGCACGGCGTCCTGAATCAGCGCGTGGGTGCCGATCACCAACTGCGCTTCGCCCGATTCGATGCGCTGCTGTGCACTGGTCTTGTCCTTTTTTTTAAGGCTGCCGGTCAGCCAGGTCACACGCACACCAAGTGGTTCCATCCACGCCGCAATCTTGCGAAAATGCTGGTCCGCCAGGATTTCGGTAGGCGCCATCAAGACCGCCTGAAAACCGCTATCGATCGCTTGCGCTGCGGCCAGTGCCGCTACCACCGTCTTGCCGCTGCCGACATCGCCTTGCAGTAACCGCTGCATCGGAAACGCCGCCAGTAGATCGTGCCGAATTTCCTGCAGCACCCTTTGCTGAGCGCGGGTTAGCGCAAATGGTAACTGCTTCGCAAACGCCTGCGACAAGGCGCCGATTTTTGGCAACGGCGCGGCACCTTTGGCGCGCCGCGCGACCTGCGCACGCTTGAGCGACAACTGCTGCGCCAGCAATTCGTCGAATTTCATGCGTACCCAGGCTGGATGCGAACGGTCCGACAGCGCGCCTTCGTCAGAGTCCGGTGGCGGGTTATGCAGCAGCCGCACCGCTGCTTCGAACGGCATCAGATTGAGCTGCTCGCGCAATGCGTCGGCCAGCGTGTCACGCCATTCGACCCGTGTCAGGGCACTCGCAATCGCCTTGCGCAGGTAGCTTTGTGGCAGCCCGTCACCACTCGGATACACCGGTGTCAATGCAGCAGGGAGCGGGGCACCTTCAAGGACGATCTTGTACAGCGGATGAACCATCTCGGCGCCAAAAAAGCCGTGACGAACTTCACCGCGGGCGCGAATCCGGTTCCCTTCGGCCATCTGCTGCGTCTGGCTGCCATAAAAATTCAGAAACCGCATGACCAGTTGACCGGTCTCGTCCGCAATCGTCACCACCAGCTGGCGGCGCGGTCGAAACTGGACTTCGCAACCGGTGACGACACCTTCAACCTGCGAAAGGTGCCCGCCCGTCAGAGCCGCTGCGCGGATTGGCACGATGACGGTTTCATCTTCATAGCGTATCGGCAGGTGCAGTACCAGATCCATGTCGCTGTGCAGACCGAGCTTGGCCAGCTTGGTCAAAATCTTGCTGGCAGCGGATTTATTGGCGGGCTTGACCGTCGTGTCGGCAGCGGGTTGGCGCTTGGGAGCGGGCATATCAGTCGGCAAAAGGGTCGGCGCAGAAGCGGCTCGGCGTAAAATAGCGGGTTGCCCCGGAATTACGGTAGGCAAACCACGCAACACTATCAGTTTCAGCGCCAATTCGATACCATTTCTCCCTATGTATGTACTTTCAGATTTTGATTTTGATTTGCCGCAAGCGCTGATCGCGCAACACCCGCTGCCTGAACGCAGTGCATCGCGCCTGCTGCACCTGAACGGTGCCGACCTGATCGACCGCAGTTTTGCAGAGATTATCGATTTGCTGGCACCCGGCGATCTGCTGGTATTCAATGACACTCGCGTGCTCAAGGCGCGTTTTTTTGGCCACAAGGACAGTGGTGGAAAAGTTGAGGTTCTGATCGAGCGGATTCTCGATGCACGCACCGCACATGCCCAGATTCGCGCATCGAAGTCGCCGCTTGCCGGCAGTGTGCTGCGACTGGCGGACGCATTCGATGTCACCGTCAGCGCGCGCGCTGGTGAATTCTTTACGCTGACATTTCCCGCCGACGTGCTCGAACTGATCGACACGCATGGCCGCCTGCCGTTGCCGCCCTACATCGATCACGCTGCCGATGCCTTCGACGAGCATCGTTATCAGACGGTGTATGCCCGGGTCTCCGGTGCAGTGGCGGCGCCCACGGCCGGGCTGCATTTCGATCAGGCTTTGCTGGACCGATTGCGCGCGCGCGGCGTCGATTTTGCGTTCGTCACCCTGCACGTCGGCGCTGGTACATTTCAGCCGGTACGGACCGAAAACCTCGCGGAGCATGCCATGCACAGCGAGTGGTACACGCTGCCGCAGGCCACAGTGCAGGCGGTCACGGCAGCGCGCAGCGCGGGACGCAATGTGGTCGCGGTCGGCACCACAAGTTTGCGTGCGCTGGAATCGGCGTCGCAGTCCGGCATGTTGCAGGCTGGCAGCGCCGACACGCGGCTATTCATCACGCCGGGTTACCACTTCAAAACCGTCACGCGCCTGATCACGAATTTTCATCTACCCAAATCGACCTTGCTGATGCTGGTCTCCGCCTTCGCTGGCTACGCACCCATTCGCGCCGCTTATGCGCATGCGATCGCGCAGCAGTACCGGTTCTTTAGTTATGGGGATGCGATGTTGTTGACCTTGGCCGACTATGCTTGACTTCAAACTCCTGAACACCGACGGCCATGCCCGTCGTGGGCGCCTGACACTTAACCACGGTGTGATCGAAACGCCGATTTTCATGCCGGTCGGAACTTACGGTTCGGTCAAGGCAATGTCGCCGCTGGAACTGACCGAGATCAACGCGCAGATTATTCTTGGCAATACCTTCCATCTCTGGTTACGGCCGGGGGTCGAGGTGATTGCCAAGTTCGGCGGGCTGCATGACTTCATGGGATGGCAGTGCCCGATCCTGACCGACTCCGGCGGGTTCCAGGTATTTTCACTCGGCGCGATGCGCAAGATTACCGAGCAGGGCGTCAATTTTTCGTCGCCGATCAATGGCGACAAGCTGTTTTTGTCGCCAGAGATTTCGGTGCAGATCCAGCGCGCCCTGAATTCCGATGTGGTGATGCAGTTCGATGAATGCACGCCGTATGCAATCGATGGCCGGCCTGCTACCGAAGCAGAGGCTGCGCGCTCGATGCAGATGTCGCTGCGCTGGGGCCAGCGCTCCAAAAATGAATTTTGCGATGGGAAAAACCCCAATGCGTTGTTCGGCATCGTGCAAGGCGGCATGTTCGAACACCTCCGTGACGAATCTCTGGCCGGGCTCGAGCAGATCAGTTTCGACGGCATCGCCATCGGTGGCCTGTCGGTGGGGGAGCCGAAAGAGGACATGATGCGGGTTCTGGCCCATACCGGCCCCCGTCTGCCGGCCGACAAGCCGCATTATCTGATGGGCGTCGGAACGCCCGAGGATCTGGTGGCCGGTGTCGCCCACGGTATCGACATGTTCGACTGTGTGATGCCGACCCGAAACGCGCGCAACGGCTGGCTGTTCACACGCTTTGGCGACATCAAGATTCGCAATGCCAAGCACAAGGACGATACACGGCCGCTGGATGAAACCTGCGACTGCTATGCCTGCCGCAATTTTTCGCGGGCCTACCTGCATCACCTGCAGCGCACCGGTGAAATTCTCGGCGCTCGGATGAATACCGTGCACAACCTGCATTATTATTTGGCACTGATGCAGGAGATGCGTAGCGCTATCGAGACGACGACGTTTCAGAGCTTCGTGGTGCGGTTCCAGGCCGAGCGGGCGCGCGGGACCTGATGGCCGGCACGCAGCCGCTGCAACGCCCCGGGTCTTGTTTCTTCGCAACCGTGCCGCACGTGACGTTACCGCGTCGGTCATTGGCAACCTGCAAGCCGCGCCAGTTTTGTGTCAGGTCCTGGCTGTGAGGTTGCAATAATTTTCTGATCCCTCCCCGTTAGGGCATTGATACGCCCGGTGCTAGAATGCCGGGTTATTCATTTCCCTCTCACTGGAGTCTTACGTGTTCATTTCCAACGCTTACGCACAAAGTCCGCTGGATGGTCTCGGCCTGGGCGGCAACCTGACGAGCTTTTTGCCGATCATCCTGATGTTTGTGGTGCTGTACTTTTTGATGATCCGCCCACAAATGAAGCGCCAGAAAGAACAGAAATCCATGATGGATGCGCTTGCCAAAGGCGATGAAGTCGTGACCTCCGGCGGCATTCTCGGCAAGATCAACAAAGTCTCCGAGAGCGGTTACATCACCATCGAGATCGCCAACGGGACCGAAGTCGTAGTGCAGAAATCTGCCATTACGACGCTGCTGCCGAAGGGCACCATCAAGTCGCTGTGAGGCCTGCGTGATTGCGCCGTCACTGGCGCGGCACGGGCATCGTCCGGCAACTGCCGGCCACTTTCTGAACTCATGACTCATGAACCGCTATCCACTCTGGAAATATATTGTCATCGTGTTCGCGCTGCTGTTCGGCGTGATTTATACGATTCCGAACTACTTCGGTGAATCGCCGGCGCTGCAGATCAGCAGTGGCAAGGCTACCTTCAAGCTGGAGCCGGATGCCATGCCGCGCATCCAGGAGGTGCTAACAAAAGGCGGGATGCCTGGCACCGGTATGTTCTACGAGGTCAACGGCACGCAGGGCTCGGTAAAAGTGCGCTTCAAGGATCCGGATACCCAGTTCAAGGCCAAGGCTCTGCTTGAAAAAGAACTGAACGCCGACCCGACCGACCCGACCTATCTGGTGGCATTCAACCTGTTGCGCGATACGCCGCAGTGGCTGCAAAGCGTGCATGCCCTGCCGATGTATCTCGGGCTGGATCTGCGTGGCGGTGTGTACTTCATGCTGCAAGTCGATACGCGAGCCGTCATCGCCAAGCGACTGCAGGGTTTGCAGAGTGGAATCCGTTCGATTTTGCGCGAAAAGGATATTCACCATGCCGGTATCAACAAGACCGCCGACTCGGTGGAAATCCTATACCGTGATGCCGCCACGCGCGAAAAATCAAAAGAAATCCTGAATTCACAACTCCCGGATCTGTTGCTCACCGATACCACCGACGGCACCGAGCTGAAGTTGGTGGCAGCGCTGAAACCGGCGGCCCTGAAAACCGCGCAGGACGACGCGCTGAACCAGAATATCGCCACGCTGGGCCGACGCATCAATGAACTGGGCGTCAGCGAACCGGTGATTCAGCGCCAGGGTGCCGACCGCATCGTGGTGCAGTTACCCGGCGTGCAGGACGTCTCCCGCGCCAAGGACATCATCGGCCGCCAGGCCACACTGGAAGTACGGATGGTCGATGAGTCTGTCGCGCGCGGCAGCGAAAGCGCCGATGCCGTGCCGTTCAATTCCGAACTGTTCAAGGTCGGCAAGAACGCGCCAGTGGTGTTGTACAAGGATCCGATCATCACCGGCGATTACATCTCGAGCGCAACCGCCAGTTTTGATCAGAACCATCAGCCGGCGGTTAGTATCGATCTGAACGGCGATGGTGGACGCAAGATGCGGGAAGCCACGCGCGACAAGGTCGGCAAGGCGATGGCGATCGTGCTGTTTGAAAAAGGCAAGGGCGAAGTCCTGACGGTCGCCACCATTCGCGATGAGCTCGGTTCACGGTTTCAGATAACCGGCATGGGTTCGCCCACGGCCGCTGGCGACCTGGCATTACTGCTGCGTGCCGGTTCGCTGGCTGCACCGATGGATTTTGTCGAAGAGCGTACCGTCGGCCCGCAACTCGGCGCCGAAAACATCGCCAAGGGATTCAATTCGACTAAATACGGTTTTGCGGCGATTGCGGTGTTCATGCTGGTGTATTACATGATGTTCGGCGCGTTCAGCGTGATGGCGCTGTCGGTCAACCTATTGTTGCTGATCGCTGTCCTGTCAACGCTGCAGGCCACGCTGACCTTGCCAGGGATTGCGGCGATTGCACTCACCTTGGGAATGGCGATCGATGCCAATGTCCTGATCAACGAACGTATCCGCGAGGAGCTGCGCGCCGGGAACTCGCCGCAGTCGGCGATCGCGATCGGTTTTGATCGCGCCTGGGGCACGATTCTGGACTCCAACGTGACCACGCTGATCGCGGGTCTGGCGCTACTGATTTTTGGTTCCGGACCGATTCGTGGCTTTGCGATCGTGCACGTCCTGGGGATTATTACCTCGATCTTTTCTGCCGTGTTCGTGTCGCGCGGGATCGCCAACCTCTGGTATGGCCGCCGCAAAAAACTGACCAGTATTTCGATCGGTCAGATCTGGAAGCCGACCGCCGAAACCAAGGAGCTGTAATGGAATTTTTCCGCATCAAAAAAACCATCCCGTTCATGCGCCACGCGTTGATCTTCAACGTTATCTCCGCACTGACGTTTGCCGCTGCCGTATTCTTTTTGTTCACCAATGGATTGAACCTGTCGATCGAATTCAAGGGTGGCACCGACATCCAGGTTGGCTACCCCACAGCGGCCAATCTCGAACAAATTCGCGATACCGTGAAGTCGCTCGGCTATACCGGCAGCCAGGTATTGAATTTTGGTACGGCAGAGGACGTGATGATTCGGCTGCCATCAAAAAAAGGCGTTAACACCGCGCAGCAAAGCGGCAAGGTCATGGAAGCGCTGAAAATCAAAGACCCGGCAGTCCTGTTAAAACGCGTCGAATACGTCGGCCCCCAGGTCGGTGAAGAGCTCGCCACCAACGGCCTGACTGCGCTGGCGATGGTGGTGATCGGCATCATGATCTATCTGGCGATTCGCTTCGAGTGGAAGTTCGCCGTAGCTGCCATCGTCGCCAACCTGCACGACGTGATCATCATCCTCGGATTTTTTGCGTTCTTTCATTGGGAGTTTTCATTGACGGTACTGGCAGCAGTGCTGGCGGTGCTGGGCTATTCGGTGAACGAGTCGGTGGTAATCTTCGACCGGATTCGCGAAAACTTCCGCAGTCTGCGCAAGGGGTCGGTCACTGAAGTCATCGACAGCGCAATCACCAGCACCATCTCACGCACCGTGATTACGCACGGCTGCACGCAGATGATGGTGCTGTCGATGCTGCTTTTCGGCGGAGAATCGCTGCACTTCTTTGCGGTAGCGCTGACCATCGGTATTTTGTTCGGGATTTATTCATCGGTGTTCGTCGCAGCGGCGGTCGCCATGTGGCTTGGCGTTCGGCGTGAAGATCTGATGAAACCGATCAAGGAAAAAGATGAGACCGATGGCGCGGTAGTCTAGACACCGCGCTCCACGGACCAGCCCGCCAGTCGTCGTACCTTTCGATGTCTGGCGGGTTTTTTATGGGGCGGTTCCGCCCGTTTCAGATTTCTCGTGCCAATTGTTCGGCGATGCCGAGGTAGTTCGACGGCGTCATTGCCAGCAACGAGTCTTTGGCCGGCTGCGGAATTGCCAATTGCAGCACAAACGCATGCAGCGCATCTCTGGAAATCCCTTTGCCGCGGGTCAGTTCCTTCAACTGCTCGTACGGGTTTTCAATCCCGTAGCGGCGCATCACGGTTTGCACCGGTTCCGCCAGCACTTCCCAGGTCGCGTCGAGATCGTCGGACAGGCGCGCTGGATTGACCTCGAGCTTGTTCAAGCCCCGCAGGCAACTGTCATATGCCAGAAGTGCATAACCGAACGCCACCCCGATGTTGCGCAGTACGGTCGAGTCAGTCAGGTCGCGCTGCCAACGCGAGATCGGCAATTTTTCGGCCATGTGCTTGAGTACTGCATTGGCCATGCCAAGGTTGCCCTCCGAGTTTTCAAAGTCGATCGGATTGACTTTATGCGGCATGGTCGATGACCCGATTTCACCAGCCTTCAGGCGCTGCTTGAAATATCCTACCGAAACGTATCCCCATAAATCGCGGTTCAAATCCAGCAAGATGGTGTTCGCGCGTGCGATCGCGTCGAACAGTTCGGCCATGTAGTCGTGCGGTTCAATCTGGATGGTGTACGGATTCCACTGCAGGCCCAGACGCTGTTCAATCACGTTGCGCGAAAAATTCTGCCAGTCGAGGTCCGGATAGGCGGCCAGATGCGCGTTGTAATTACCGACCGCACCGTTCATTTTTCCCAGGATCGCTACCGCGGCGATGCGTTCGGCGGCGCGGCGCAGACGTGCCACCACATTGGCGATTTCTTTACCGAGGGTGGTCGGGCTGGCTGGCTGACCGTGCGTGCGCGACAGCATCGGTACGGCCGCATTCTGATGCGACAGTTCGGTCAATCGGGCGATGACGGCGTGCAACGCCGGCAGCAAAACCTCGTCACGAGCGGATTTCAGCATCATGCCGTGCGAAGTGTTGTTGATGTCTTCGGAGGTACACGCAAAATGAATGAATTCAGACGCTGCGACCAATTCCGGCACCGCCGCGAACCGTTCCTTCAGCCAGTACTCGACCGCCTTGACATCGTGGTTGGTGACAGCTTCGATGGCTTTGATGCGGGTCGCGTCGGCCTCGCTGAAATCGGCTACAAGTTGATGCAGCAGCATCGCTGCGGCGGCTGAAAATGGCTTGATTTCAGGCAGACCGGCTTCCGCCAGCGCCTGCAGCCAGCAAATTTCAACTTTGACGCGATGGCGCATGAAACCGGCTTCGGAAAGGATCGGTCGCAATGGATCGGTTTTGGCGGCGTAGCGGCCATCGAGCGGGGACAAGGCGGACAGGGACGACAGAGACATGATGGCGTTCAGGGATGCTGAGTGGGTGACGGGGAAGGCCGAATTTTACCATCACCGCGGCCCGGCAAATCGCGCTTGTCAAGCCCGGTGTGCGCCGTTGGAAACACGCACGGCCGGCGGACCACCGCGGGGAACTGCCCGGCGCGGGTGATATAATTTCGGCAAAATTCATTGTAAAGCGTCTATGAAACTCATCGGATCTCTGGCCAGTCCCTATGTACGAAAAGTCCGGGTTGTCATGGCAGAAAAAAAGCTCGACTACGAGTTTGTGCTAGAAAATGTCTGGGCGCCCGACACCACGATTCTGGGCTCGAACCCGCTTGGCAAGGTGCCTTGTCTGATTATGGAAGATGGGGGCGCGATGTTCGATTCGCGTGTGATTGTCGAGTATCTGGACACCCTGACGCCGGTCGGGAAATTGATTCCGCCCCTTGGACGCGAGCGCGCTGAAGTCAAATGCTGGGAAGCGCTGGCCGACGGCGTCAGTGACGCCGCAGTGCTGGTCCGCCTTGAAAAAACCCAGCGCAGCGAAGCCGAGCAAAATCGGGCGTGGGTCGACCGTCAGATGCTGAAAGTGCATGCCGGGATCAAGGCGATGTCTACCGGACTGGCCGAAACCGCATTTTGCGCCGGCAACCAATACACGCTCGCCGATGTAGCAGTGTGCTGCACTCTTGGATGGATTGCGTTCAGGTTTCCTGACATTGGCTGGCGCGGCGATTATCCGAATCTGGCAAAGCTGTTCGACAAGGTCGCCGAACGGGTGTCGTTCAAGGAAACTCTGCCGCAATAACAATAAGCGTGCAACGCCGCCCCCACGATCAACAGTCAACCAGCATCAACCGATCTGAATGTTCCGATTTCTTGGGTGGCGGGCGATTCTTGTCTTATGCTGTCACTTACCGGTCGCTTGCCCGTCGCTTTAGGATCCAAGCGTTAGTCACCGATGGATACATCCAATTGGGAGTTTGCGATGCCTCAACGGCCAATCAGGCTTGCCTTGGCGAGCGCTGTAGCACCTGACTGGTGCCGTCGATAATCCCGCCTCCCAGGCAAATATCGCCCTGATACAGCACCGCCGACTGGCCCGGGGTAATTGCCCATTGCGGATCACTAAAGGTGAGCTTCATTTGGTCGGCTAGCAACAGTTGATAGTGGGCGCCAACGTCGGCCTGACGGTAACGCGTTTTGACCGAAACCCTGCTCTCCACTGGTGCCGCACCGGCCACCCAACTTAGCTGTTTAGCCTCCAGTGCGTCGGCCAGTAGCCACGGATGGTCATGCCCTTGCACCACGGAGAGGATATTGCGCTCGATATCTTTACGTGCCACAAACCACGGATCGCTGCTGCCGTCGGCGTTTTGATGCGCCTTGACCCCACCCAGTCCAATTCCCTTGCGCTGGCCAATGGTGTAAAAGCTCAGGCCAACATGCTGTCCGACGACGTCGCCGTCGGGGGTTTGCATCGGGCCCGGCTGATACGACAGATACCGGTTCAAAAATTCGCGAAACGGCCGTTCGCCGATGAAGCAGATTCCGGTGGAATCTTTTTTCTTGGCATTTGGCAGAGCCAGTTGTTCGGCGATTTTACGGACCTCGGTTTTGTGGATTTCACCGAGTGGGAAAAGGGTGTTGGCAAGTTGCGCCTGATTCAGACGATGTAAAAAGTAGCTTTGATCCTTGCTCTGATCGACCGCTTTCAGTAACTCGAAGCGACCCGGCACGCTGGGCGATTCGCGCACGCGGGCATAGTGGCCGGTGGCGATGCAGTCCGCGCCCAGCTGCATCGCATGGTCCAGAAACGCCTTGAACTTGATTTCCGCATTGCACAGGACGTCGGGGTTGGGCGTCCGACCGGCTTGATATTCGCGCAGAAATTCGGCGAACACCCGGTCCTTGTATTCGGCCGCAAAATTGACGGCTTCGATGTCGATGCCCAGCACGTCGGCCACGCTGACCGCATCGATCCAGTCCTGCCGGGTCGAGCAATATTCATCATCGTCATCGTCTTCCCAGTTTTTCATGAACAGACCGATGACCTCGTAACCCTGCTGTTTCAGCAGCGCCGCCGACACCGATGAATCGACCCCTCCCGACAGGCCGATCACAACCTTTTTTTTAATCATCGAGCGCCCCGTACACCGATGCTGCGCAGTAAAACATCGACAGCGGTGCGCGCTTGCCTGCCAGATAATCGTCAACGCAGCGCAAGACCTGCTCGCTGCGATGACTGGCGCGGGTAGCCAGCAGATCATCGTAGGACATCCACAGTGCGCGAATAATGCCGTGATCGAGTGGCTGCCGGTGCACCGCGCCCACGTCGCCGCAAAACGCAAAGCGCAAATAGGTGACCGCTTCGCCGGTGCGGATCGAACGGTAGCGCGCCATGTAAAAACCGACCAGCGCGGTGGGGATGAAGTCGTGTGCGGTTTCTTCCAGCGTCTCGCGCACCACGGCCTGTACCAGCGATTCGTGCGGATCGAGATGGCCGGCCGGTTGGTTGAACCTGACGCCGTCGCTGGTTTCTTCTTCGACCATCAGAAACTGGCCATTGCGCTCGATGATGGCAGCGACGGTGACGGATGGTTTCCAGATGTCAGACATGGGTTCCCCTGAAAGTGGCGACATTCTACCGTGTGGATGACCGAATAACACGGTGCCGATGTGGCAATCCGACATAGACTGGCGCCGGCGCATGCAGCGCGACACCGACTACACAAACTGGCAACCAGCCATCTGTCTTTTAATCGCGTACAAGTAAATTTGGCAAGCGTTTGGTGATTCGGAAAAAAAGCGGCAGAATCGCTCACTGTCAGACAAAAGTTGGCGTCCGTGTATCGCCATGTGAGCACGTTCCTGCATGTCGTTGCCATATCGGCAGGACAAAGGATCAGGCCACCAACTACCTGTCGGCGTCCCGATCACAACATTTTTAGCAGGGAATCCCTACCGCGAACGAACTTTCTGCGGTGGAATTTCCGTGTAAGATCAAAAAAATTTGTTTCAACCATTGGAGAAGCTCATGAAAATCGGCATACCCGCCGAAACGCGGCCGGGCGAAACGCGCGTCGCCGCCACGCCCGACACTGTCAAAAAAATGGTCGCCGCCAAGCACACCGTGGTCGTTCAGAGTGGTGCCGGCACCGCTGCCAGCGTCTCCGATGACGCTTATCTGGCTGCTGGTGCTGCTATCGGCAGCGCAGCCGACGCGTTCGGCGCCGAGATCGTGCTGAAAGTACGCTCTCCCTCCGCCGTCGAGTTACCGTTGCTGCGCAGCGGTGCAGTGGTGATCGGCATGCTGAACCCGTTCGATGCCGACAATACCGCAGCGATGGCGGCGCACGGTCTGGTCGCATTTGCGCTGGAAGCGGCGCCACGGATTTCCCGCGCGCAGACGATGGACGTGCTGTCATCGCAGGCGAATATCGCCGGTTACAAGGCGGTCCTGATCGCCGCTAATACGTATGGACGCTTCATGCCGATGCTAATGACGGCAGCCGGTACCGTCAAGGCCGCGCGCATGCTGATCATGGGCGTCGGCGTGGCTGGGCTGCAGGCAATCGCTACGGCAAAGCGGCTGGGCGCCGTGATCGAAGCGTCGGATGTGCGTCCGCCAGTCAAGGAACAGGTCGAGTCGCTGGGCGCCAAATTTCTGGATGTGCCGTTTCTCACTGACGAGGAACAAGAAATCGCGCAAGGCTCGGGCGGCTACGCCCGTTCGATGCCGGCCGACTGGATGCGCCGTCAGGCCGAACTGGTGCACGAGCGCGCGAAGCTGGCCGACATCATCATCACTACCGCATTGATCCCGGGTCGCCGGGCGCCGATCCTGATCAGCGAAGAAACCGTCGCCGCCATGAAGCCCGGCTCGGTGATCGTCGATATGGCTGTCGAGCAGGGCGGCAACTGCCCGCTGTCGGAACTCGGCCGCACCGTGACCAAGTATGGTGTGCATATCATCGGCGAGCCGAATCTGGCGGCGCTGGTGCCGGCCGACGCGTCTGCACTGTATGCGCGCAACGTGCTGGATTTTCTAAAGCTGATCGTCGACAAGGATGGCGCGCTGCTGGTCAATCGCGATGACGAAATCGTTGCCGCGACGCTGCTGTGTTCGGGCGGTGAAGTGCTACGCAAGCCAGCCTGACGACGGATGCTGTGCCGGCTCTGGCAGCGGGTCGGCGATGGCTTTCGCGTCGCCGCTGTGCATCAGAATACTGCCAATAAAATTTAGCCAATCAAGAGGACATCATGGACGCCAATGTCATGGAAGTAAGCCATACCATCATCAACATCATCATCTTCGTACTGGCAATTTACGTCGGTTATCACGTGGTCTGGACCGTCACGCCAGCACTGCATACGCCACTGATGGCAGTGACCAACGCGATTTCGGCGATCATCATCGTCGGCGCCATGCTTGCCGCCGGGCTCACCGAAGGACCGGTCGGACAAGTCATGGGCACGCTCGCGGTGGCACTTGCCGCCGTGAACGTCTTCGGCGGTTTTCTGGTCACGCAGCGCATGCTCGAAATGTTCAAGAAAAAAGAGCCCAAGCCTGCCAGCACCATTAAGGCCGTGGAAGGAACCAAGCCATGAGCATGAATCTGGTGACGCTGCTGTATCTGGTCGCTTCGGTATTTTTTATTCAAGCGTTAAAAGGCCTGTCGCACCCGAGCACCGCACGACGCGGTAACGCTTTCGGCATGAGCGGCATGGCGATTGCGATCATCACTACGATCGCCCTGATCGTCAAACTCAAGTCTGAAGCCAACGGCTCACCGCTCGGCTACGGGCTGGTGCTTTTCGGGGTGGTGGTCGGTGGCGGTATCGGCGCCATGCTGGCACGCACGGTCGAAATGACCAAGATGCCTGAACTGGTGGCCGCAATGCATTCGCTGATCGGTCTGGCAGCGGTCTGCATTGCCGTCGCGGCAGTGGCTGAACCTTGGGCCTTTAACATCGCGCCGCACGATACCGCGATCCCGTTCGGCAACCGGCTGGAACTATTCATTGGAACCTTTGTCGGCGCGATCACGTTCAGCGGTTCTGTGATTGCCTTCGGCAAGCTGTCGGGCAAATACAAATTCCGGCTGTTTCAGGGCGCGCCGGTCAGCTTCGCCGGGCAACATTTTCTGAACCTGATCCTGGCGTTGATGATGGTCGGTCTGGGTTTGATTTTTTGCTTCGCACCGGGCACCGATCCGGCGTGGATTCCCTACTTGCTGATGGCAGCCGTCGCGTTCATTCTGGGCGTGTTGATCATCATTCCGATCGGTGGTGCCGACATGCCGGTGGTCGTCTCGATGCTGAACAGTTATTCAGGCTGGGCTGCTGCAGGGATTGGTTTTTCGCTGAACAATTCGATGCTGATCATTGCCGGTTCGCTGGTCGGATCGAGCGGTGCGATTCTGTCGTACATCATGTGCAAGGCGATGAATCGCTCGTTTTTCAATGTGCTGCTGGGCGGGTTTGGTGGTGAAACCGCGGTCGCCGGCGCTGCGGGTGCGCAAGCCGCACGGCCGGTCAAATCGGGTTCGGCCGATGATGCGGCGTTTTTGATGAGCAATGCCGAAACCGTGATCATCGTGCCGGGGTATGGTCTGGCCGTCGCACGCGCGCAGCACGCCTTGAAGGAGCTCACCGAAAAGCTCACGCACAAGGGCGTCAGCGTCAAATACGCCATCCACCCGGTGGCAGGGCGCATGCCCGGACACATGAACGTCCTGCTGGCCGAAGCCGAAGTGCCTTACGACCAGGTGTTCGAGATGGAAGATATCAACAACGAATTCGCGCAGGCCGACGTGGTGCTGGTGCTGGGCGCCAATGACGTCGTCAATCCGGCTGCCAAGGACCCTAAGTCGTCAATTGCCGGCATGCCAATTCTGGAAGTCTATAAAGCCAAAACCGTCATCGTCAACAAGCGTTCGATGGCAGCCGGGTATGCAGGGCTGGACAATGAACTTTTTTATATGGACAAGACGATGATGGTGTTCGGGGATGCCAAGAAAGTGATCGAGGATATGGTGAAGGCGGTGGAGTAACTCAGCGCTGATTGGCTGTGAATTTGAGAGCAGACTTTCGTCGCGGTGCAATGCTCAGGAGTTAGCTGGGTTTCCAATGAAAATGCGCGTGCTCGAGTCGAGCCGTGGCGTGCGCGCATTTGATGAAACTTGTTGGACACCACGAATGGTCTTCAAAGCGTGCGTTCCCGGGTTGACATGCAACTGTCAATTTGCTGCCCGCGCTTTGGCGCTGCCGACCCTCACCTCGGGGTGGTAACAGGGACAGGGGCGAGTGCCATCACACGTGCGTTTAGTGAGGGCTTGGCGACTGCCTTTTGCCTAGCAGCTCATGTGCTCGCCTCACGTGCCTAGCCAGATTGGGGCGCCGTTGCAATCTTTCTGGATGTCTCGACTTCGTCTCGACGCGACCGAGTCCTGGC
The DNA here is from genome assembly GCA_043748965.1 of Burkholderiales bacterium. Lineage (GTDB taxonomy): Bacteria > Pseudomonadota > Gammaproteobacteria > Burkholderiales > Burkholderiaceae_D > Actimicrobium. The sequence goes on along the minus strand of JAYVEF010000012.1, from coordinate 440 downwards.
AATGATGTAAGGCGATCTGCTGGTCGGAACCTATTTACGCAGCGCGCTGAAAAAAGCTACTGACCTTTGTAAATCCCGGCTTCTAGAATTACATCCCCGCTTCTAGCGAAGTAAGTGGATTTCTTTTCAATGACCTTACTGACCGGATTGTTGTAGCGATAGTCGACCCAGCCCTTGCCTTTGCTGGCGGCCTTGTCAATGATCTCTTTGCGAAATAGTTTGCCGTCGGCGTCGCCAAGAATCACCATATTCTTTCCGATCAAACGCGGGTTGACCGGATGTGCCAACTGGGTGCCGTCGAGCGCGCGCACGGTCAGGTAAACACCCTCTTGGATAAACTCGGGATTCTTTTTGTTGACCTCTCGGATCAGCGCTTCCTTGCCATTTTTTTGCAAATAGGCTATTCCCTTGTCGACCATTGCGATCGCGATGGCGGGATC
>JAYVEF010000011.1:0-2083 GCA_043748965.1 Burkholderiales bacterium | reverse complement strand
TTTTTCCAAGCGGCGGCGCGCACCGCCTTTCAGCGTGCCCAGTACATATTCGCTGGACAAGCGTTCCAGCAGTTTCTCGTTGTTCAGGAGGTTCATGCCGCCTCCGGCTTGGTCAGGCAAAGGCGCAGTCGTTCCAGTCCGCGCCGGATCCAGGTCTTGACGGTGCCGATCGGTAGTTTCATGTGTTCGGCGACTTCACTGTGCGACATGTCGTGATAGAACGCCATCGCGATGGCCTGCCGATGCAGTCCCTCCAGCCGCGAAAAACAGCCGGCCAGCGCTTTGGCATTCTGCGTCAGTTGCAGCGCGTCGATCGGGGTCGGATCGGCGCTTTCGAGTGCGTCCATGACTTCCTTGTCAAAAGTATCTGCGTCGATCTCCACCGTATGGTCGACCCGGCGCAACAGGTCAAACGCCTTGTTGCGCACGATCGTGGTCATCCACGTCATTGGCGCAGCCAGACTGGCCTGATAGCTTGCGGCGTTGTTCCAGATACTGACAAAACTCTCCTGGAGCACCTCTTCGGCTGCTTCGCGCTTGGTTAATATACGCAGAGCAAAGCCAAACAGTTTCGACGATGTTGCATCGTAGAGAGATCGGAATGCGGCAGGGTCCTTGTGCGCGACGTGCGCCAGCCAGGTTTTGAGTTGCTGGGGATCGAGGGTAGACAATTTTGAGTCCATCGAAAATAGGTGGGCTTGCCAATTGGTCAGCAGGATAGCTACCATGCCTGTGCCAACCGTTAATTTTTTCTAACAGAAGAGTACAACAGGAACTGGCACTTTGCCTGATTTGCACTAAAAGTTCGGCACGGTTGGTGCGATGCCGTGCTTGCCCGAGCCGGGCCAGCTACAATTCTTCTGCGATCTGCGTACGAATGCCGCGCGATTCGCCCTTCTTCGACCCTGCTTTGAGATTAGGCAAACATGGCCAGCGACACCGTTCGTATCGATAAATGGCTTTGGGCTGCGCGATTTTTCAAAACCCGTTCGCTGGCTACAGCGGCGGTAGACAACGGCCGCGTGCGCCTCAATGAGGTACGTACCAAGCCGGCGCACGGCGTCAGGGCGGGCGATGTTTTGCAGATCGATAATGGCGCCACGCAGTGGCAGGTCGATGTCACGGGCCTTGCAGAGATACGCGGATCGGCCACCGCGGCCCTGACCTTGTACGCAGAAACGCCTGCCAGCCTGGCGCGCCGCGCGGCCGAAGCCGAGCAGCACAAGCTGTATCGTGAGCCTGGTACCACGCTTAAGGGGCGCCCGACCAAACGCGATCGCCGGCTGCTTGATCGCAATGGCCAGTAGTGGGCTGTCAGTGCGCGGCAAGGCGCTGCATCGGTTATAGAACTGCCCCTCTAAGTTCCTCCTTTACTTTTGAAGGGGGGTGCATAATAGTACGAGCGTACGATTATCCGCTGAAGCACAATTGCAGGCATCCCTCACACAGGACATCCGTGGCATTTAACCTGACCGACGCGAACACAAAATTCATGCGCAAGGGCGAACTGACCCGTGCCGCGATTCTTGACGTGGCGCTCGATCTATCCAGTCGCGACGGACTCGAGGGGCTGACAATCGGCCTGCTGGCCGACCGTATGAACATGAGCAAATCGGGCGTGTTCGCGCATTTCGGTTCGCGTGAAGACTTGCAGATCGAGGTGCTGAAGTTGTATCACCAGCACTTCGAGCAGGAAGTGTTTCATCCGAGTATGAGAGAGACGCGCGGCCTGCCACGCCTTAAAAGCATGTTCGCGCGCTGGATCAAGCGTGTCACGATCGAGATTGCGTCGGGTTGTATCTATATCAGTGGGGCAGTCGAATACGACGACCGTCCCGGCGCCATCCGCGAAGAACTCGAAGGCATGGTGCGCGCTTGGCAGGACGCGCTGTATCGCTGCGTCGAGCAATGCGTCGAAATGGGCCACTTGTGCGCGGATACCGATGCGCAGCAAATGGTCTACGAGATGTACGGGCTGGTACTGGCGCTGCATCACGACGCACGCTTCATCAAGCGACCCGGTAGCGTCGACCGCGCCCAAGTCGGTTTCGATCGCTTGCTACAAAGCTACCAGACTGTCGGA
>JAYVEF010000010.1:0-7198 GCA_043748965.1 Burkholderiales bacterium | reverse complement strand
TTTCGGGTGGCCAGCGCCAGCGCATCGCGATCGCGCGCGCACTGGCGGTGGCGCCGAAGCTGATTGTTTGCGATGAGCCGACCTCCGCGCTCGACGTGTCGGTGCAGGCGCAGATCCTCAACCTGCTGCTCCAACTGCAGCGCGAGGTCGGCGTCTCGTACCTGTTCATCACGCACAACATCGGCGTGGTCGAGTACATCGCCGACCATGTTGCGGTGATGAACCGCGGCCGCATCGAAGAGTCTGGCACTGCGCACGCGGTGCTGGCACATCCGCGCAGCGACTACACGCGCACGCTGCTGGCGGCGGTGCCGCGGATCGCGGCTGCCGTGAACGGCATCGCCCCATAGTCCCTGGCTGTCGTGCTGCGCTGAATTCAAACGACAGGCGCACCACATAGTGCCGCCGTATCCTTGCAATAAACAAAACGCGTCGGGTCGGCCGTTCGACTCGAACACCTCTTTCGGATGGCATCGAACTTCGATGAGCAGATCGATATGGCACATTTGAATCGCATTACCCAGCAACCCGACATGATGGGTGGCAAAGCCTGTATCCGGGGAATGCGTGTGACTGTCAGCATGATCGTGGGCCAGATCGGTGCCGGCCACAGTGTCGAAGGAATACTGGCTGACTATCCATATCTCGAACGCGAGGACATCATGCAGTCGCTCCGCTATGCCGCGTGGCGTGCCGATGAGCGAGAGGTCGTGCTGATCGACGCATGAAACTGCTCGTCGACATGAACCTGTCGCCGAGCTGGATCGCGCTGCTGAATGACTCCGGCATGCATGCAGTGCACTGGTCGATGGCCGGCAGGGTTGATGCGCCCGATTCCGACATCATGGCCTTTGCGGCAGCCGGTGAGTTCGTGGTGCTGACACATGACCTGGATTTCGGCGCGATCCTCGCGGTAACGCACGGCGAGAAGCCCAGCGTCATATAACTCGTGCGGAAAATGTCTGCCCAGAAGTGATCGGAGCCACGGTAGTTGCCGCGCTGCGGCAGATGGAATCCGAACTGGCGTTGGGCGCCTTGGTGACGGTTGATCCGAATCGCACTCGTTTGCATCTGTTGCCACTGCCGCGCAAAGGGTAGCGCCGCTGTGATCGGAAGTGTGTGGGTTGCCGACGCGGTAACCGCAGCGCGAGTTTGACGTTCGAAGGTGACGGCGAGTGGCGGAAAACTGAACACTCACCAGGATCCCGACATCAAGTCCTCGCGCGTCATATCAGACCCCGAAATCCTGGAACGCCAGTTTTCATTGGGACACGCGTGCCGGTTCGCATCATCTTCGAGCACCTGGAAGCAGGCGATTCTCTAGACGTCTTTTTGCGGGACTTGCCTTCTGTCGGTCGGGAGCTCGCTATTCAGGTTCTCGAAGACGCCAAGACGGCGCTCGTGCTCGATGCGCATCCTGTTTGTCGAGTCGGCCCCCAGCCCCATCGGCCCGCTATCGATGGAGCACGCGGTCGCGACCGTTCAGCGTGAAGGTTGGGCCAGCATTAAAAACGCAAAGCTACTTGCGCTCGCGGCTGGTGAGTTTGAGGTGCTGCTGACAGCCGACAAAGGCATGGAGGATCAACAGACCCTGGCTGCGTTGCCGGTTTCGATACTCACCGTGATCGCTCCCAGCAACCGGCTCGAAGGCCTGGCGGCTGCCGTACCTGCCAACTTGGCAACGCTCGCAGAACCACCACCGCCGCGAACGTTGCGCAGAGTCACCGCTCGCGACTCGTCGCGGTGATGCATAACGGGTGACCGTGTCGCCCGCCGTGTGGGCGACGAACAGAGCCCGCAGGTCGACGCTCGGCCATGTGACCATCGCCGTGCCGCCGGATGCGGTTCAGCCCGTGAGCATGTTCATGGCCGCGCAGAGCGGCGGCGACGAAGCCGATCTATCGCGCTGGGCGCTCAGCACGATTCGAGTTGATGACATCGACGGCGCAGCTCGACGAGTTGCGACGCGCAAGTCGCTGGCCCAGGCGCGAAACAACTTTGCCCGCGCACCGCGTCGGCGCGATGGTCGACAACATGCAACGCGCGGTCGTGTTGGATGGTCTGCCGGTGATCCCGGAAGGCGTCGGAGCGGAAGACCCGAACGATGCTTTCCTGCTGGCAATGGCGCTGGCTTGCGAAGCCGAGTACGTTTTCACCGGCAGCCGCCGCGCCGGGCTGCTGCAGCGCGGCAGCATCGGCCGAATACCCATCGCGACCCGGCCGCCTTTTACGCCGACGCGCTTCGACGCCATGCCCGCCGAGCGGCGCAACGGCAGCCGCTCGAGCTGCGCGCTGCAACTGATGACCGTGCGCTTATCGGCGCCTGTTTCTGAACAACCTGCCGCTGTGTCCGGCACGGCGTTGCATACGCTCTCGTCCGCAGTTCGGTCTCGCTGGCGCTTTGGTGTGCAGCGAGAGCGAGCAGCGTTGTTGACACACGACCGACGTTCGCGCTTGCCACAGCTATCGGAAGTTCGCCGACAGCGCGGCGCAGTTCCGCTCAGCCGTCAACGACCCACACCTCGCACGGACCCGGTCGCAGTGATGAGCCGACTTCGGCGATCGACGTGTTGGCACAAGCGCAAATTTCCAACGTGCTGCGGTAACTGCCCCAGCAATGCTGTTGTGGGTGGTGCCGCTGACCGTTCGAGCACCGCAGGCTTGACGTTGGGAAGGACTGCAAAAATCGTTGCGAGCACCCAACGAGCAACGTAAAGCGCGTTAGGGACAAGCCCGCGCTTAGGCCGCAATTGGAACGAATCGGCTGGGTTCCAGCGGTCACGAAACGGGCTGCAAGCCGCGTCCACAAACGCTTTTCGGCCGGTTAGGGGGGCTGGTGGATGCACGCAGCGCCGCGGCGGTTGATCGATAAAGGAATACCCCGAGCCAAGCGTCGCCAGAAGCTCTGTGACAATTCCTTTACACGTCTTCGCAGACACGTCACGCCCGGTTCACAAAGCTGGTATGTGCCATGCCCGGAGACATGGTCTTTTGATCAATTTACGACCTTCAGGAGTCTCCCGATGTTAAACAGAACAATGCTAGCCAAGAGCCTGCTCATCGCATTTAGCGGCAGCGCCGCACTGTCAGGGCAGAGCGTTTTTGCTCAATCGCCGCAACCGCAAGAGCTGCAGCGAGTCGAGGTTACGGGATCAAATATTCGCCGAACCGACTCGGAAACGGCCTCCCCGGTTCAGCGACTGACGCGTGAGGACATCGAAAAGTCGGGCAAGTCGAGCGTGGCCGAACTGCTGCAAACGCTGGCCGTCGATAACCAAGGCTCCGTCCCGACGACTTTCGGCGCTGGCTTTGCCTCCGGCGCCTCTGGCATATCGCTGCGAGGCCTGGGCGCAGCTTCGACCCTCGTGCTGGTAAACGGCCGACGAATTGCGCCCTATGGCCTTGCCGACGACGGGCAGAAGGTTTTCGCAGATCTGAACATGATCCCTCTCGAGGCTGTTGAGCGAGTCGAGATCTTGAAGGACGGCGCATCCTCTATTTACGGATCTGATGCGATTGCCGGTGTAGTAAACGTCATTCTTCGGAGTGACTTCAAGGGCGTCGTTGGCAAGATTAACTATGGTCAGTCGCGCTATGGTGATGGCAAAGAAGCACGCGCGGCTATCACTACAGGTTTTGGCGATATTTCGACGGACAAGTACAACTTTTTGTTCAACCTGGAAGCTGCGAAAAAAGATGCAATTTACTACCGTGACCGCTCAGGCCGAGGTGCGGTCGGGCGAGTCGATTTGCGAGATCTTGGATTCAGCGCTCAAGAAGCGCTCGGTGGAACTGGGGCGATAACCACAAACAATGCGGCTGGCTCTGCTGTCAACGGTAATGTTCGTCAGCCCGGGAGCAACAACTATTACAACCGAGGTAGCGTTGACCCGCTGGCCGGATTCACGCGGCCGCAACCAGGTGCTGCTTGTAAAAATTTCACCAACCATCCCCAAGGCGACCCGGGCTACAACCGAAACGTCGATGCAAATGGCGACCCGCAACTCCCGTTCATCCAGTCGGGAGTGGGTTGCCTGACTGACGCTTCACAAGACTACGGACAAGTCCAGCCCGAACAAAAGTCCATCAATTTCTTCACTCGCGGTACCTTCCAGTTGACCCCTGAATTAACGGGCTACGCAGAGTTGAATTTGTACAACAACAAGTCGAGCTCAAGCGGCACGCCTTCAGGTGTGACCGGTAGCGTCGGATTTCCGGGTGGTCCCGTGAGCAATTCGAGCGCAGCTCTCGGCGGCACTCACCCCGACAATCCTTACACGTCCACTTCTCGTTTACGCTACCTGGCGACCGACGTTGGACCCCGAACGAGCGATGTTGATTCGACTTTCACCCGCTTCGTGGCTGGCGTAAAAGGATCGTTCAAAGATTGGGACTTCGATACGGCGGTTCTTTACTCTCAAAGCAAGGTGAGCAACCAGCGTGCCGGGTATTTGCAACGTGATGTCGAGTTCGCCCTGTTGAACCCTAACGGCTTCGCTGTTCAACCGGGTGCCACATCTCCCTCGACGCTCAACAACGCAGCTGTCGCCGCTGCTAACAGCGCGGCCTACGCGGCTTTGCCTGCGGGAACACTGTGGCGCATCGCAGAGAGTGCTGGGTTGAATTCGGCTGCGATGTACGCTGCGCTCTCCCCAAAGATTTCCAATGATGCGTTGAGCAAGACCGCCCAAATCGATTTCAAAGCGTCGCGCGAGCTAATGCAACTGAGCGGCGGGGCGCTGGGTCTCGCGCTGGGTGGGGAGTTCCGACGTGAGTCGATCAATTTGGATCCGACTTCGGGCACCGAGCGCGGCAACATAATCGGACTTGGATATTCGGCGTACAACGGGTCGCGGAATGTGACTGCAGCATATGCTGAGCTGCTCGCCCCGGTTCTCAAGTCGCTTGAGCTTTCGGCGGCGGTTCGCGTCGACCACTACTCAGATGTTGGTAACTCTTACACACCGAAAGTGGGCGCTAAATGGACACCCCTGCCGGAGGTTGCGGTTCGCGCGACCTATGCCGAGGGCTTTCGCGCTCCAAGCTCGGCCGAGAACGGCGTTGGTGGACTGGCGGCCTTTTCAACCGCGAAAGACCCTCTTCGTTGCAATCCGCCAAATAACGTAGCTGCCGCATGTGACCCCGCGAGCATCGCAATCATCACGTCGCCCAACGCCAATCTGGTTCCTGAAAAATCCAAGAGCTACACGCTGGGATTCGTTTGGGATCCGCTTCCCAAGTCCAGCATCTCGGTTGATCTGTGGCAAATCGTTCGAAACAGCGAAATCAACCAAGAGCTCACAGATGCCGCAATCGCAGCGGGAAAGGTCTCACGTGATGCAAGCACGTCAACAAAGCCGGGTGATCCGGGTGCAATCACTGCAGTGCTGGCAAACTACGTCAATTCTGCCAAGACAACGGTGAGAGGTGTCGACGTTGACGCTCGCCAAGGTTTTGATCTGGGAAGCTGGGGAAAGCTAACCGGCGATGTGAAGTGGACGCACTTGTTCACGTTCAATCGTGAAGAGCAGGATGGCTCGTCGCGCGATTTTGCAGGCACACACGGGAATTGCGACGTTACGAACTGCATTGGGACACCGGCTGATCGCGTCAATTTCGGCTTGAGTTGGGATCGAGGCCCGGTAAAGATCGCTGCCTCGGTGAACTACCGGGCAAGCCTTGACAATAAAAACTTCAAGAACGACCCTGACGGTTGTGCGTCGCACTACGCAAATGGCGACGACGCGCCAAACGGTTGCCGTATCGCGTCCTTCACTACCGTGGACCTAACAGCGCGGTGGCAGGTGACGTCGAATGTTGAGGTCTCCGGCGGCATTCAAAACTTGTTTGATCGGGTTCCACCGCTTGATCCGCTGACATACGGTCAACAGGGATTCAACCCGCTCGATTCCAGTGGCGCAATTGGTCGATTCTTCAACGTTGGTCTGAAGTACAAATTCTGACTCGGGCATCACCTAAGCAAAAAACCACCGCCGACTCGGCGGTGGTTTTTTTTTGTTTAATTGATGTTGATTGCCGATCTGCCTTGCTCCCCAATAAGTTGGCAGAGTGCGCGCTCAATGCGCACACCGAGGCGGAGCGGCGACTTAAGTTTCAGTGGCCCGATTTCTGAGGGGTTTGACGATGAGCACACCTAAAAAAAGAATACCAAGGTCGAGAACGAGCGCTCTTGACCGCTTCGGCGTCAAGCGCCGGATTTGCCCGTACGGCGAACCACTGTTTTTTGTGGGCGAATTGGCGCCTTCGACGGAGCCACTCGCTCTGAGAGCCTTCCCGTGACGTACTTGTGAAGCACGCTCGCGATCAGGGTTTGGTACGGCAGCCCTTCTTCCAAAGCCTTGACCTGAATGTCCTGAAGGTCGCCCGACGAAAGGCGAATGTTCACGCGCCGATCCTTGATCGCGGTGGCGCGAGCAGCAGCCTTAAACCTCGAAAGCTATGCCTTCGTCGCGACAGACTTCAGCGACTCCTTATCGTAGGCCGCCAGCGGTTCGGCTGCGTATGAATGAGTCTTGGACATCGTCTTCACCTTGTTTCAAGTAATCGCGTGCCGCCTTTCGGCTCAGGATCACGGTCTTGAGGAAGAAGCGGTCTTCTTGCTCGATGAACGGTACCAGGTACGCACACCCATCACAGGCTACGACCAGTACGTTCGGGTTCGGGTACTTGCCCGGGTTCGGGTGAGCAACAACATCCAACAGACCGCCAGCCTCGACCGCAACAACCATCTGCTCGAATGCAAATCCACGTCCGAGCATCCGTTGTTCGGTCTTCTCCTGCCCCCATCGAAAAGGCTTCATCTGAGCGGCTTAGCCGAGCGTGTGCCTTTTGTCACCACGCATGGCGATGTGGGCGAACCATGTCCAATCTGTCGCTGAATCACTTCGCGCGGAAAAGCACGAAGTTCAGCTGGGCAGGGAGGTTGCAAGCGGTGCAAAGACGTGCGGGTTTCCACCCGCGCGCGTGCCCCGGAACGCCTCTCGCTGGTGGCTAAAATGCGGCCGTGTGCGAAGGCGCTGAGCTCCAGATGCTCGCCTACACGGTCACGAGCCGGCAGGTGCTAAGTTTTGCTTCAAATTTTTTCCCGTTCCCTCAATCTGGAGATCCCAGAACATGAATTTTTCCGAGCGACAAGCTGATCCCCGTCGGCATTTGGTGGGAATCACGGTTGTCATCC
>JAYVEF010000009.1:0-20142 GCA_043748965.1 Burkholderiales bacterium | reverse complement strand
ATAACTTGCGTCTGGTGGTGTCGATCGCCAAACACTACATCAACCGCGGTGTGGTTCTGCTGGATTTGATCGAAGAAGGCAATCTGGGTCTGATGCGGGCGATCGACAAATTCGAACCCGAGCGAGGTTTTCGTTTTTCGACTTATGCAACCTGGTGGATCCGGCAAAGTATCGAGCGCGCGATCATGAATCAAGCCCGCACCGTGCGCCTGCCGGTGCATGTAGTGCGCGAACTGAACCAGATTCTGCGCGCTAAATATCACCTCGAAGCGCAGCATCACGACGGCAAGGATGCTACCGCCGAAGACATCTCTCATCTGGTGGATCGCCCGCTCGAAGACGTACAGGATATTCTGGCGCTGTCCGAACACGCGACGTCACTCGATGCGCCGCTCGACAATGATCCGCAAGCCAGCCTGATGGATTTACTGCCTGGTGACAGTGCGGACGCCCCCGACACGCAGGCCGAGCACCACGAGACCACGCTGCTGGTACGTGACTGGCTGAAAAAACTGCCCGACAAGCAGCGGCTGGTAATTACCCGCCGTTTTGGTATCGATAACGACGACCCGGCGACGCTAGAACAACTGGCCGCCGAGATGGGCGTCACGCGTGAACGCGTGCGCCAGATCCAGCAGGAAGCACTGGTCAAGCTTAAGCGCACCTTCGCCTTGCGTGGGGTCGACCGCGACGCTTTGCTTTAAACGGCGGTTCTGCGCTCACCGCCGATCTACTTCGGCGGCCTCCATTGCTCTTTCTATTCCACACGCCATGCATTCAGATATTCTCGACATTCGCTCGCTCGACATGGACGCCCGTGGCGTTGGCAATCTGGTCAATTCCGACGGCACCCACGGCAAAGTGATTTTTGTCGACGGCGCCTTGCCTGGCGAGCAGGTACGCTTCGTTTCGTTTCGTAAAAAATCTAGATGGGAAGCCGCCAACATGACCGCGCTATTGCGCGAATCGGCACAGCGGGTCACGCCGCGCTGCGTCTATTTTGGCGTGTGTGGTGGCTGCGCGATGCAGCATCTTTCTGCCGCGGCACAGGTGGCTATCAAGCAGCGCGTGCTGGAAGACAACCTGTGGCATATCGGCAAGCTGCGGCCGCGACTGATCTTGCGCCCGATCCACGGGCCTACCTGGGGCTACCGTTATCGTGCCCGAATTTCGGTGCGCAACGTCGCCAAAAAAGGCGGCATGCTGGTTGGTTTTCATGAGAAAAGATCGGCGTACATTACCGACATGCGCAGCTGCGAGATTTTGCCGTCACGGGTGTCGGCAATGTTGGTGCCACTGCGGGTGCTAATCGCTGCACTGTCGATCGCCGAGCAAGTGCCGCAGATCGAATTGGCGGTGGGCGAGGGCGACAATGGCCCGTTGACAGTACTGGTATTGCGGATCATGGCGCCGCTCGGCGCGGGGGACGAGGAACTGCTAAAAACTTTTGCCGACCACCATCAAATCCAGTGGTGGTTACAGCCTGCCGGTCCCGACAGCGCGGAGCCATTTTATCCGCCAGACCAGCAACTGCATTACAGCCTGCCGGAATTTGGCGTGCGCATGCCATTCAAGCCAACCGATTTTACCCAGGTCAATCATCAGATTAATCGGGTTCTGGTGGTGCGCGCGTTGCGCCTGCTCGACGTCCAGCCAGATGACCGGGTCGCTGATCTGTTTTGCGGGCTGGGTAACTTCACCTTGCCGCTGGCGACACTGGCGCGCGCCGTGGTGGGCATTGAAGGCAGCGTTGCACTGACCATGCGTGCCAGTCAAAATGCAATCGCCAATGGGCTGCAAGACAAGATTGGTTTTTCAAGCCGCAATCTGTTCGAGATCGAGGTCGCCGATTTGATCGCACTGGGATATTTTGCGCGCATGTTGATCGACCCGCCACGCGATGGCGCGATGGCTTTGTGCGAGGCCTTGGCGGCGTTGCCATCGGATCTGAAGCCCGTGCGGATCGTGTACGTTTCGTGCAACCCTGCGACGCTGGCACGCGATGCACAATTGTTGACGGAAGGCGGCTACACACTGTCGCAGGCGGGGGTGGTCAATATGTTCCCGCACACTGCGCACGTCGAATCTATGGCGCTGTTTGATCGCATTCAGTAGTCGACTGAGAGCTGGTTCGACACGATGTGATCGGTTGCAGTGGCTGCTGTCGTTTGTTCGAAACCAGTACACGAAACTTTAAGAGACGGCATGTCTGCTTCCGCGCCGCCTTTGGGCACTAGCAAAGCCTGGGCAACGAATCAGCAGCACAAAAAAAGCCCCGGCATAGCCGGGGCGGGCTGTCTCAATCGGGGTCGCACTGTCTGATCATAATATCCTCAAAAAAATGCGGCGATAGTTAACGGCGCATTCAGGCGTTTCAATCGCGTGAGCCGCCGAAGATCCCCAAGAGCGACAGCAGGTTGATGAAAATGTTATAGACATCCAGATAGATCTTCAAGGTTGCGGTGATGTAGTTGGTCTCGCCTCCGCGAAGCACTTGCTGCACGTCATGCAGGATGTACGCCGAAAAAATTCCGATTGCTAATACCGAGACCACCAGATACAGCGCTGGAAGATGCAAAAAAATGTTTGCCACACTGGCCAGAATCAACACCATCAAACCGGCAAAAAGCCAGCGGCCCATGCCTGAAAAATCGCGCTTGGAGACGGTTGCAACGGTCGCCATGACCACCATGATGCTGGCCGTACCACCAAATGCAATCATGATCAACGCCGCACCGTTCGAGAACCCCAGGATGTGACCGATCATGCGCGACAGCATCAGGCCCATGAAAAACGTAAAGCCGAGCAGTACTGCGATGCCCCAGCCCGAGTCCTTTGTCTTTTCAATCGCATAAAAAAAGCCGAACGCGACCGCCATGAATACGATAAAGCCGACGAACGGACTGCCGGCCATGACGCTGAAATTCATCTGGACGCCTAGCCACGCACCAAGGATGGTGGGGATCATCGACACGGCCAGTAGCCAGTAGGTGTTGCGCAGGACGCGATGGCCGGCCTCCTGCGTCACCGTACTGGCTTGGTAAGTCTGGTTAAAAGGTTGATTCATGATGCCTCCTAAAGTGTGCAGCGAAAACGTCTGGTAAGTGTTACCGGGCTGCCATTGCCGATAACGTCAGCTTAACCCAAAATCATGCAGTGCCACGGCGCGACCAAGTGCAATGATCCTCAAAACACGGCACTACCGGCAGCAATTGCAAGAACATGTCGAACTGTAGCGCAATCCTCATTAATCTGAGGGCGTATATGTTAAAATCAAAGGTTACTTGGTTTATTAATTTCAACGCTTAACCCTTTATTTTCATTGGAGTTTTTACAGATGGCAACCGAACGTACCCTTTCCATTATCAAACCTGACGCTGTCGCCAAAAACGTGATCGGCCAGATCTACAGCCGGTTTGAGAACGCCGGGCTGAAAATCATCGCGTCGCGCATGATGCATCTTTCGCGTGCCGAAGCAGAAGGTTTCTATGCGGTACACCGTGAGCGTCCGTTTTTCAAGGATCTGGTTGGTTTCATGATCTCTGGTCCGGTAGTGGTGCAGGCTCTGGAGGGCGAAAACGCCATCGCCTTGCACCGTGACCTGCTCGGTGCCACTGACCCGAAAAAAGCTGAAAAAGGCACCATCCGCGCCGATTTCGCTGACTCGATCGATGCCAACGCGGTACATGGCTCAGATGCTGCTGATACCGCCAAGCTTGAAATTGCGTATTTTTTCCCAGCGCTGCAAGTGTATTCGCGCTAAATTAAATTTGGTTGCCGCTGCGCCGTAAATTTGTCGCGGCGCGCATATCGAACAGTGCACCCCCCGACGCATCACATCATCTGCCCGCATGGCATCGACAGGCTCTACATGGCGCTTACTAACTTGCTGGACATGGATCCCGCCAGGCTCGTCGCTTATTGCGGTGAGCTCGGTGAGAAGCCGTTTCGCGCCAAACAGCTACAACGCTGGATTCATCAGTTCGGCGCCAGTGATTTCGACGCCATGACCGATCTGGCAAAGTCGCTGCGCGTCAAGCTGTCGAGTGGCGCCGTCGTGTCATCGCCGGCCGTAATCAGCGACAATACCTCGACCGATGGCACCCGCAAATGGCTGCTCGACGTCGGGCAGGGCAATGCCGTCGAAACCGTGTTCATCCCGGAAGAGAATCGCGGCACACTGTGTATTTCGACCCAGGCAGGTTGTGCCGTCAACTGTCGCTTCTGTTCGACCGGCAAGCAGGGTTTTAACCGGAATTTGCAGGTTGGTGAAATCATCGGTCAATTATGGATGGCAGAATTCGCGTTACGCAAGACCAAAGGCATCGAACCTGGCCCTAAAGGCGAACGTCAGATCACCAACGTCGTGATGATGGGCATGGGCGAGCCGCTATTGAATTACGAGCCGACCGTGACCGCACTGAAGTTGATGCTGGATGATAATGCATACGGCTTGTCGCGTCGGCGCGTCACTCTGTCGACCAGCGGGGTGGTACCGATGATCGATAAACTCGGGCAGGATTGTCCAGTGGCGCTGGCGGTGTCGCTGCATGCTTCCAACGACGCGCTGCGTGACAGCCTGGTGCCATTGAATAAAAAGTATCCCTTAAAAGAATTGATGGCGGCATGCCTGCGCTATTTGCCATCGGCGCCACGCGACTTTGTGACGTTTGAATATTGCATGCTCGATGGCGTCAACGACACCGATCAGCACGCGCGCGAGTTACTGGCGCTGGTCAAGAACGGTGCGACGCCGGTGCCGTGCAAGTTCAACTTGATCCCATTCAATCCGTTTTCGGAATCCGGCCTGCTGCGCTCCAGCAATCCGCGCATCAAAGCCTTCGCGCAGATATTGATGGATGGCGGCATCGTCACTACGATTCGCAAAACGCGCGGTGATGACATCGATGCCGCCTGCGGTCAGCTGGCAGGTGAAGTGCAGGACCGGACCAAAGTGCAGGAGCGTATGCAGAAAATGGCGGAATACCAAAAAAAATTCGGCACCGACTTTGGTCGCCTGGTCGAGGTCTCGTCATGAAATACGTAACGTTAATGGCAATGATCCTGGCGACTCTATCACTGGGAGGCTGTGCTGCGAAGGGGTCGGGCACCGGTGCCGCACAGGGTGAGCTGATGACGCAATCGGACCGTACCAGCGATCAGCGCCGCGCCCAGATCCGACTCGAGCTGGCGATCGATTACTACCAGCAACATCAGTTGCCGGTCGCGCTGGATGAAATCAAGAAGGCGTTGCAAGCGGATCCTGATTTGTCGGATGCTTATGGCGTGCGTGCGCTGATTTACATGGACATGGGCGAGGCGCAGCTAGCCGACGAAAATTTTGGTAGGGCGATTAAACTCGCGCCGAACAATCCCGATCTGACCAACAACTATGGCTGGTTTTTATGCCAGAACGGTCGCGCGGCGGAGTCCATCGGCTACTTTGAAGCGACCTTGAAGAGCCGCAGCTATCAGTACCCGTCCAAAGCACTGAACAATGCCGGTCTGTGCAGTCTAAAGTTAAAAAATCAGGTTGCAGCCGAACGGTATTTCAAGCAGGCTTTTCAGTTCGACCCAGGCAACACCTCGGCCATGTTCAATCTGGCCAAAATCCATTATGACCGCCACGAATACGAACGGGCGCAGTTTTATACCGGTCGGTTACTGAAGTCGGATGACTTTAGTGCCGAGATCCTTTGGCTGGCAGTCAAATCTGCCCACATGGTGAGCGATAGAGTGGCAGAAACCAGCCTCGGCACCCAATTGCGGCGACGTTTCCCGGCGTCGCCTGAAACAGCTGCGTATTTGCGCGGGGCGTTTGATGAGTGAAGACGGTACCAACCCGCCACTGTTTTCGGATGCGGCTGATGCGTCTGACGCGCCGCTGCCAGTCGTCCAGTTGGCGCGACTGTCGGCTGGTGCGCGACTCGCGCAACTGCGTCAGGCGCGCGGCTGGACCGTAGCCGAAGTGGCCGATCAGCTCAATCTGGCCCCTCGCCAGGTGCAGGCGATCGAAGCGGACAATCATGCAGCGTTGCCAGGTCTGGCGGTGACGCGAGGCTTCATTCGCGCTTACGCCAAAGTGCTCAAAATCGATCCGGCGGCGATGTTAGCCGAGATGGTTGTGACCCCGCCTGCGGCGAGCGCTACAGCGCCGTCTCGGCGCACCATGCCGCAAACCCACTACTCGGACAATCGGTTAAATTCGGTGACCACCAACAAGACCGGGGCAAGATGGTATGCGGCCCTGATTTGTTTGGTGTTACTGTTGGTGGCAGGGGCCGTGGCGCAGCGCCGAGGCTGGTTGCCGCAGGATTTGGACTCCGCAATCGCCAAGCTGACGGCAGGGCTGGCTTCATCGCGGGGCAACGGCACCGGAACGGGTGTCGACTCAAATACGGCGGTGGTACCGCCCGCCGCATCTCTGACACTCCCTGTAAGCGACGTGGCGCCTGCGGTCGCGCCAGTGTTACCGGCGCAAGTACAGGCACCATCAGCGAGCTTGCAGGCCCAGCGGCCGTCCGCCGACAAGGGTAGTCTGGCAGGGGCGCCGGCAGCAGGTGTGGCGGCGAACGCGAACAATGTTCTGGTACTGACGTTTCGCGCCGACTCCTGGGTCGAAATCAAGGGCCACGGTAAAAACACGGTCGCTTCAAAACTGTACCGCGCCGGCACTGTTGAAACTTTCAACGTCTCCGAACCCGTGCAACTGCTGGTCGGCAACGCCGCTGGCGTCGACGCTACCCTGCGCGGCGCACCGCTGGCGCTGCCGTCAACGAGCAAAAACAACGTCGCCCGTCTGAGCCTTAAATGACATTTCGTTCGCTAGCAGGCTGCCTGCCAATACCATCCGGCCCGTCGATTCGACGGGTATCCCGCCAGGTCGCCATCACGCAGGGCACGCACCAGATTCTGGTCGGCGGCACGGCGCCAATCGTAATTCAATCGATGACCAATACCGATACGGCAGATGCGATCGGTACCGCGATCCAGATCAAGGCGCTAGCCCTCGCTGGCTCAGAACTGGTGCGCATCACGGTAAATAATCCGGAAGCCGCCGCAGCCGTTCCGGCAATTCGCGAGCAGCTTGACCGGATGGGTATCGATGTGCCGCTGGTAGGCGATTTTCATTACAACGGCCATACCCTGTTGAATGCTTATCCGGAGTGTGCACGGGCATTGTCGAAATACCGCATCAATCCTGGCAACGTCGGCCAGGGTGCCAAACGCGATACCCAGTTTGCGCAAATGATCGAAGTCGCCTGCAAGTATGACAAGCCGGTGCGCATCGGCGTCAACTGGGGCAGCCTGGACCAGGCGCTGCTGGCGCGTATCATGGACCAAAACGCCGAGCGCGTCGAGCCGTGGGCAGCCCAGGCAGTCATGTATGAGGCACTGGTGACGTCGGCCATTGAGAACGCTCTGCGCGCCGAACAGCTGGGTCTGGCGCGTGACAAAATCATCCTGTCGTGCAAGGTCTCGGGGGTGCAGGATCTGATTGCCGTGTACCGCGAACTGGCGCGTCGGTGCGACTATCCACTGCATCTTGGGTTGACGGAAGCGGGCATGGGCAGCAAGGGGATCGTGGCGTCTACCGCGGCGCTGTCAGTGCTGCTGCAGGAAGGCATCGGCGACACCATACGGATTTCGCTGACGCCCGAACCAGGTGGCGATCGCACGCGTGAAGTCATCGTCGGCCAAGAAATTCTGCAGACCATGGGGCTGCGCAAATTTACCCCGATGGTGATCGCTTGCCCGGGCTGCGGCCGCACCACGTCGACCGTTTTCCAGGTGCTGGCCGACAGTATCCAGACCTATTTGCGCGATCAGATGCCGGTCTGGAAAATTGACTTTCCCGGCGTCGAGGCGATGAACGTTGCGGTGATGGGCTGCATCGTCAACGGCCCCGGCGAATCAAAACACGCCAATATCGGCATCAGTCTGCCCGGCACTGGCGAAACTCCTTCCGCACCGGTGTTCGTCGATGGTGAAAAAACCGTCACCCTGCGGGGCGACCGTATCGCTGAAGAATTTCAGGCCATCGTGCTTGATTACGTCCAGACACGTTATCGCAAAACCATGGCAGAAGCGTAAAGCGACTGTTCGCAACCGGTCATTATCCATCATCATGTCAGAACAAAAAAAAGCAGAGAAAATCGTTGGTGTGAAGGGAATGAACGACATTCTCCCAGCCGATGCGGGGTTGTGGGAACTATTTGAAAACACGGTGCAGACGGTTCTCAAAAGTTACGGATTTCAGCAGATCAGAACGCCCATCGTTGAGTCGACCGCGCTGTTTGCGCGTGGTCTTGGTGCTGTTACCGACATCGTCGAAAAAGAAATGTATTCGTTTGCCGATGCCATGAACGGCGACCTGCTGACGTTGCGCCCGGAAAGCACCGCCGGCGTGGTGCGGGCGGTGATTGAGCATAACCTCACCTATGAGGGACCGAAGCGTCTGTGGTACACGGGTCCGATGTTTCGACACGAGCGTCCTCAGCGCGGACGCTACCGGCAGTTTCATCAGGTCGGGGCAGAAGCGGTTGGTTTTTGCGGGCCCGATATCGACGCGGAACTGATGTTGATGTGTCAGCGACTGTGGGACGATCTGGGGCTCGACAACATCAAGCTCGAGCTTAATTCGATCGGCGATGCGGATGAGCGCACCAAACACCGCGCCGACCTGATAGCGTATTTTGAACAGCACGCCGCGCTGCTGGATGCTGACGCGCAGCGTCGTTTGCACTCGAACCCGTTGCGAATTCTGGACACGAAAAATCCGGCCATGCAGGAAATGGTCAACGGCGCGCCGCAATTGCTGGATTATCTGGGCGCCGAATCCCGAGCACATTTCGAGGGCGTACAAAATATTTTGCGGCATCACAATGTGCCGTTTTCGATCAACCCGCGGCTGGTGCGGGGGATGGATTATTACAATCGGACGGTGTTCGAATGGGTCACGACCGCGCTCGGCTCGCAAGGCACGGTGTGTGCAGGCGGGCGCTATGACACGCTGGTCGAAACCTTCGGCGGCAAGCCGACCCCCTCGTGCGGCTTCGCCATGGGTATCGAGCGTCTGCTGGAGTTAATCAAGGAAAGCGGAGAGCAATACGCGCCCAACCAGTGCGACGTGTATGTCGTGCATCAAGGCGATGCTGCACAGCTGAAAGCGTCGGTGGTGGCCGAGCGATTGCGCGATGCTGGTCTCGATGTTGTGCTACATTGCGCGTCGGCCACCGCCAGTGGGAGTTTCAAGGCGCAGATGAAACGTGCCGACGCCAGTGGCGCCGCGTTCGCCGTAATTCTCGGCGAAGACGAAGTGGCCGGCGATCTGGCGACTGTCAAGGCCTTGCGGGCTACCGATGGCGATGCTCAGAAAAATCAGGCATTGGTGCCGTTCGACAGCGTGGCTGACTACCTGGTCGATCAGATTATTGGTGACGATGATCACGATGGGCACGTCCATTACCACCACTGAGATTCAGTTCGCGCTGATCAATCTATTTTTTACCTCACGGACAGTATTCAACATGGCATACGACCTCGAAGAACAAGAACAAATGGCCACCCTCAAGGCTTGGTGGAATCAGTACGGCAATCTGGTCACCTGGACGTTGACGATTGCGCTGGCCGGATACGCTGCCTGGTCATTCTGGAATTATCACCAGCGTAGCCAATCGATGCAGGCGACCCAGCTCTACAACGAAATGCAAAACGCCGTGACTGCCAAAGATAACCTCAAGGTTCAACGCGCAGCTGCTGACATGGAAGAACGCTACGCCCGCACGGCATATGCGCAAATGGGCGCGTTGACAGCCGCGAAATCCGCATTCGATGTCAATGATCTGAAAGCCGCAAAGACGCAGTTGCAGTGGGTAATCGACAAGGGTGCCGATGATGAATACAAGGCGCTGGCAAAGATTCGGTTGAGCGGTATCTTGCTTGACGAAAAAGCCTATGACGCTGGCTTGGCACTGCTGGTGGGCGAATTTCCAGCGCAATTTGCGACCGATGTTGCCGACCGCAAGGGTGACCTCCTGGTGGCGCAAAATAAAATCGCCGAAGCACGTGTTGCCTACAGAACCGCACTCGGCAAGGCCGAACTAAAGAATCCGGGCCGGCAGTTAATTCAACTGAAACTCGATGCCATTGGCGGTGTGGCCGGCAAGGCCGCGGCCTGAGTCAGTGGGTGCTCGGACAGTAAGCTGACTGGGTAGTCGGACGAGCGAAGGCATACAACGCAATTCGAACAAAGGATAAAAATGCAACGTGCATTGAATTTGGCAGGTATGGCAATCATCGCGACGCTAGCGGGCTGTGGTTCGCTGAACCCGTTTAGCGCTCATACGCCACGAAATCCGCCGGTAGCGCTGGTTGATTTCAAGCCGACCATGACCGTGCGCACTGCTTGGACGGCGTCGCTGGGCAAGGCCAGCGGTCACGTATTCTCGCCAGCTGCGTCCGGTACCAGTGTATTTGCTGCCGCAGCGGATGGCACCGTCGCACGCTTCGACGCGGCAACCGGTCGAGTGGTCTGGCGTATTAGTGCCGGTTCGGGATTAAGTGCCGGCGTCGGCACCGATGGCAAAACGGTGGCGGTGGCGGGCGAGAAGGGCACCGTGTTTGCATTCGATGCCGACGGTAAGTTGCGCTGGAAAGTCCAGACATCGAGCGAAGTCCTGTCGGCGCCAGCGGTCACCGCCGACTTGGTTATCGTGCGCAGTGTCGATAACCGCATCGCCGCGTTTGATGTGGCGACCGGCTCGCGTCGGTGGTTTTTGCAACGGACCACGCCTGCGCTGACGCTGCGTTCCGCGCCGGGCATCGTGACTTCGGCGGCTGCGGCTTATGCTGCGATGCCGGGCGGGCGCTTGCTGGCGGTGACTTTGAACAATGGTGCGCCTTTATGGGAAGTTGCCGTCGGCGATCCGCGCGGCGCTACCGAACTGGAACGTGTCGCCGATACCTCTGGCAATCCTGTACTGATTGGTCGCGATATCTGCGCCGTGGCCTATCAAGGACGCGTTGGCTGCTATGACGTGGCGGGCGGCGCCGCCCGCTGGGCCAAAGACTGGTCGAGCAATGTTGGAATCGGTGCCGATGATCGCGCCCTGTACGCCGTCAATATGGTCGGTGCAGTAGGCGCGTTTTCGCGTGAGTCGGGAGCCAGCCTCTGGCGCAATGACAAACTGGGCTATCGCGGTTTATCGGCGCCGATCGCGTTTGGTCGCGCAGTAGTAGTGGGCGATGCTTTGGGCTACCTGCACTTTCTGTCGCGCGAGGATGGCGGGTTCCTGGCTCGCATCGCCACCGATGGCAGCCCGGTGCAAGGCACGCCGGTGGTGATCGGTGAGCGGGTGATTTTTCAGACACAGGCAGGGGAATTGGTCGCGCTCGCGGCTGAATAAAACTATTTAATGAAGCCTGTCATTGCACTGGTGGGCCGACCGAACGTCGGCAAATCCACCTTATTCAATCGCCTGACACGCTCGCGTGATGCGCTCGTGGCGGATCTGCCGGGGTTGACCCGCGACCGCCACTATGGCGAAGGGCGGATGGGTGAACGGCCGTTTCTGGTGATCGACACCGGTGGGTTCGAGCCGGTTGCCAAAGAAGGCATCATGCACGAGATGGCGAAGCAGACACGCCAGGCGGTTGCTGAAGCCGATATCGTGATTTTTATTGTCGATGGTCGGCAGGGCATGACGCCGCACGACAAGACCATTACCGATTTTTTGCGCAAGTCTGGCCGCGCCGTGATGCTGGTTGTAAATAAGGCCGAAGGCATGCGTTACAGCGCAGTGACCGCCGATTTCTACGAACTGGGGCTGGGTGACCCGTACGTGATTTCGGCCGCGCATGGTGATGGCGTGATGGATCTGGTTGATGAAGCATTGAACCTGGCGCTGGCCCAGAAACTGGTGGTCGACGAAGTTGCCGAAGACCTCGGCAAAAGCATCAAGATCGCTATTGTCGGCCGTCCCAATGTCGGCAAGTCGACGCTCGTCAATACCCTGCTGGGCGAAGAGCGCGTGATTGCCTTCGATATGCCTGGCACGACGCGCGACTCGATTGAGATTCCGTTCGAACGCGGAGGGCAGCAATACACACTGATCGACACCGCCGGGATCCGTCGTCGTGGCAAGGTATTCGAAGCAATCGAAAAATTTTCAGTGGTCAAGACGCTGCAGTCGATTTCGGAGGCGAATGTGGTGTTGCTGCTGCTGGACGCACAGCAGGATATCTCGGAGCAGGACGCGCACATCGCTGGCTTCGTGCTCGAATCCGGCCGCGCCTTGGTGGTCGGCGTCAACAAGTGGGACGGACTGACCAGCAGCCGGCGCGATGAAATCAAAATTGATCTCGATCGCAAGCTGGATTTTTTGTCGTTTGCTAAATTTCATTTTATTTCGGCCCTGAAGTCCACCGGGGTCGATCAGTTGATGAAGTCGATCCATGCAGCCTACGTGGCGGCTATGAGCGACCTGTCGACGCCACGTCTGACGCGTGCCTTGATCGAGGCAGTCGAACATCAGCAGCCGCGCCGCAAGGGCTCGATCCGGCCCAAGTTGCGCTATGCTCATCAGGGCGGCATGAATCCGCCAATCGTGGTCATCCATGGCAATTCGCTGGATGCGATTGACGATAATTACAAACGCTTTTTAGAAAAGCATTTTCGTGAAACTTTTTCACTGGTTGGGACTCCATTGCGTATCGAGTTTCGGTCAGGTAAAAATCCATTTTCAAGACAAGAAAAATAAGAGCCCTGCTTTCTGTCAGAGTGCGCCAGCGGCGTCTTTTCAGCTACCGACACACGCTGCACCAGCCGATGTTGCGAACAATTTTAAATCAGGTAAGGCCGTATCTTTGGGTACGTTCGCGTATGGGCGAATATTGTTGTACTACGCGTTGCGGTCAATGGTCTGTCGCAAAGCGGCAAAACCAAAAATCGACTACATTCCTCTAACACTGGTTTCGTTGGCCTTGAAAATTCATCAAGCTGCCACCAACTCCTGATCACAACAACATAATGGAGCTGTCATGAGCAACAAAGGGCAATTGTTACAAGACCCCTTTCTTAACGCCTTAAGAAAAGAGCATGTTCCCGTGTCGATCTATCTGGTCAACGGTATCAAGCTTCAAGGCCATATCGAATCATTCGACCAGTATGTCGTCCTGCTGCGTAACACGGTGACGCAAATGGTATATAAACACGCTATTTCAACGGTTGTTCCGGCTCGCGCGGTTAATTTGAATCTTGAGTCAGAAGCAGAATGATCGTGCGATGGGCCCCTTGCTAACGCGGCGCGCCTGACATGCGGGCAGCGTTGATCGGCGTCGACTTCGGCAAGGGTGATTTTGCCGCCAGTCTGGAAGAGCTTTCCCTGCTCGCAAAATCGGCAGGGGCGATTCCTCTCACCACCATTAGCTGCAAGCGCAGCAGTCCGGATGCGGCATTGTTTGTCGGCTCCGGCAAGGCGACCGAAATCGCTGCTGCCGTGGCCGACCAGCAGTTGGAGCTGGTGATTTTCAACCATGCGCTGTCGCCGGCGCAACAACGCAACCTCGAACGTCACCTGCAGGTCCGGGTCATTGATCGCACCAGCCTGATACTCGATATTTTTGCACAGCGCGCGCAAAGCCACGAGGGTAAGCTGCAGGTAGAGTTGGCCCAGTTGCAGCATCTCGCAACGCGTTTGATACGCGGCTGGACGCATCTTGAACGCCAAAAGGGCGGCATCGGCTTGCGCGGACCTGGCGAAACCCAGCTCGAGACCGATCGCCGCTTGCTCGGCGAGCGCGTCAAGGCGCTGGGGAGCAAGTTAGACAAGCTGCAGCGGCAGCACGCGACCCAGCGCCGGGCGCGTGGGCGCGGCCAGGTGTTTTCGATTTCGCTGGTCGGCTATACCAACACCGGCAAGTCGACCCTGTTTAATACGATGGCCAAGGCGCGGGTGTATGCAGCCGATCAGCTTTTCGCCACACTGGACACGACATCACGGCGGGTCTATCTGGGCGAAGCAGGCAGTGTAGTGCTATCAGATACCGTTGGATTCATTCGCGAATTGCCGCATCAGCTGGTGGCGGCGTTTCGCGCTACCCTCGAAGAAACCATTCACGCCGATTTGTTGCTGCATGTAGTGGACGCAGCAAGCCCTAACCGGATCGAACAAATCGAGCAGGTCAACAAGGTACTGAAAGAAATCGGGGCTGATCATATTCCGCAGATTCTGGTCTGGAACAAGATCGATGCGGCTGGTCTTGCACCTTCTTTGGAGCGCGACGAGTATGATAAGATTCGGCGGGTTTTTGTGAGTGCTCAAGCCGGTACCGGTCTCGGCCTGCTGCGCGAGGCAATCGCTGAAATCGCTAGCGCGCACAGGTCGGTGGGAGTGCCCATTACCGCGCTGACTCTGCCGAACGGACTGCCGGTTCCACTACGTTAGTGTGTCCCTCATTCAATTTTTACCTGATCCGTTTACCTAAACCATTCCCTCGTCACTCACGCCAGATCGCGCCATAATGTTTGTCTTTCTCCTAAAAAAAATTGGTTTGACACTTTCGTTGAACGACCCGCGCTGGGGCCGGGGCAGCGACGATAAGAAGCCCAGCCAGAATGGTCAGGACGGTAAGCGCCCGCCGGATGGGCCGCCGGATCTGGAACAGCTTTGGCGTGACTTCAACCTGCGCCTGAATCGCCTTCTACAGGGCAAAAAGGGCAGCGGACCGGATTCTGGTGGCGGCTTTCGCCCCGACCTGCGTGGCATCGGCGTCGGTGCCGGCGTGATTGCCGCGATCGTGGTTTTTCTATGGTTGCTCAGTGGCGTATTCAGCGTTCAGGATGGGCAGACAGCGGTGGTGTTGACGTTTGGCGAAGTCAGTCACATGAGCGGCCCTGGTATCAACTGGCGTTGGCCGGCACCGATCCAGTCGCATGAAATCGTTAATCTTTCATCCTTGCGCACAGTTGAAATTGGTTACCGCGGCAGCGCCAAAAACAAGCAGGCCCAAGAGTCGCTGATGCTGACCGACGATGAGAACATCATCGATATTCAGTTCGCCGTGCAGTACAAGGTAAACGACGCTGTCAAGTGGCTATTCAATAATCACAACCCCGAAGACATGGTCAAGCAGGTTTCCGAAAGTGCGATCCGTGAAATCGTCGGGCGCAGCAAAATGGATGCGGTCCTCTATGAGGGGCGTGAAAAGGTCGCGCGCGACGTCAGCACCTTGATTCAGCAAATTCTGGATCGATACAGTTCGGGTGTGCAGGTACTGAACGTCGCGATGCAGGGGGTGCAGCCACCGGAGCAGGTGCAAACCGCGTTTGATGACGCGGTCAAAGCCGGGCAGGACCGCGAGCGGCAGAAGAACGAAGGTCAGGCCTACGCGAACGATGTGATTCCAAAAGCCCATGGAGCAGCGTCGCGCTTGCTGCAGGAAGCTGAAGGCTACAGAGCCAGAGTAGTAGCCGACGCTCAGGGCGACACATCGCGCTTTAAACAGGTACTCAATGAATACCAGAAGGCACCGGCGGTGACGCGTCAGCGCATGTATCTCGATACCATGCAGCAGATATTTTCAAATACCACCAAGGTCATGGTGGACTCTAAAGCCAACAACACCATGCTGTATTTGCCGCTCGATAAATTGATTGCGCAATCCGCCGCCGATGCGCCTGCACATGCAGCGCTGGCTACACCGCCAGCACCCGGTGCGGCGCCCGCTGCCGCCGCTCCTGAACCAGCCATTGCGCCGGACGCCCAGCATCAGCGCGATGTCCGCAGTCGCGATAGTCGTGACGGACGCGATCGGGAGACACGCTGATGAACCGCCTGATAACGTCAGTATTTGTTGGGTTGGTCGCATTGTATCTGCTGTCGTCGAGCCTGTTCGTGGTCAGTCCGCGTCAGTACGCGATCGTATTCGCGTTTGGCGAAGTCAAACAGATCATCAGCAATCCCGGCTTGCATTTCAAGTTGCCGCAACCGCTGCAAAACGTGGTGTACCTCGATAAGCGCATTTTGACGCTGGATACTCCTGATGCCCTCTTGCTGATCACCGCCGAAAAGAAAAATATTCTGGTCGATGCGTTCATCAAGTGGCGCATCGTCGCGCCGCGCCAGTATTTCGTTAATTTTGGCGGCGATGATTCGCGCGCCCAGGTGCGGATGCTGCAGATCGTGCGGACCGCGTTGAACGACGAAATCACCAAGCACACTGTACGCGAAGTGATATCGGGAGAACGCGGCCGGGTCATGGATGCAATTCGTAAAAAGGTGGAAGACGAAGCCAAGCAGATTGGTGTTCAGATTGTCGACGTGCGCTTAAAACGTGTCGACTACGTTGAACAGATCAATGCATCCGTGTATGACCGCATGAAAGCCGAGCGCCTGCGCGTGGCCAATGATCTCCGTTCGACGGGTTCAGCAGAGTCTGAAAAAATTCGCGCCGATGCCGACCGTCAGCGTACCGTCATCTTGGCAGAGGCCTATCGAGACGCTGAAAACCTGCGTGGTGAGGGCGATGCAAAAGCTTCGCAGATCTATGCGCAGGCGTTCGGTCAAAACGCCGAGTTCTACAGGTTTTATCGCAGCCTGGAAGCCTATCGTGCGAGTTTTAAAAATCGCGCGGATATGATGGTGCTTGATCCGAGCTCGGAGTTTTTCAAGTATTTCAAGAACCCGGGACTAAGCGCGGTCGGAAAAAAATAACCACCGGTCTAATTCAGCCGGGCTGCCGCAACCGCCCGCTTGTTCAAAAAATGTCGCTGCGCCTGCCGCGTGATTTCCACCTAGCCGGAAAATCACAGCACGTGCGGCGATGTTCGCGTGCGCCGCTAACGATCTGAACCGTTTTTTGATCGCCATTTTTTGACCGCTCTTTTTCTGATTGTTCGTCATGCCCAACTGGCTGCTTCCTGAAAACATCGCCGACGTGCTGCCCTCGGAGGCACGCAAAATCGAAGAACTGCGTCGCCTGATGCTTGATAATTTTCGACGTTACGGCTACGAACTGGTAATGCCCCCTCTGCTCGAATATCTGGAGTCGCTGTTGACCGGCGCCGGTACCGACATGAACCTGCGTACCTTCAAGCTGGTCGATCAGTTATCCGGTCGCACCATGGGCGTGCGTGCCGACATGACAACTCAGGTGGCGCGGATCGATGCACATTTGCTGAATCGCGTGTCGGTGACGCGCCTGTGTTATGCCGGCAGTACGCTGCACACCCGGCCATCCGGACTGCACGCGACGCGCGAGCCCTTGCAGATCGGTGCCGAAATTTATGGCCATGCTGGCTTGGAAGCAGATGCTGAAATTCAGGAGCTGGCGCTGGCATCACTGGCGCTGGCGGGCATTACTGCGGTCCGGCTGGATCTTTGTCACGTCGGTATCGTGCGTTCGATTATTGCCGGGGATGCGCAGGCGCAGGCCAGTGAGGGAGTTTTGTTTGCGCTCCTGAAAGCCAAGGATACGCCGGGTTTGCGCCGCTTGACCGGGCAGTTCGGCGCGGTGGCGCGCGACGCCATACTGGCGCTGCCGGACCTGTATGGCGACGCTAGCACGCTGGTGCGTGCGCGGGCGGTGCTGCCTGCGCTGCCCGGCATTTGCGCAGCGCTGGATGACCTTGATGCGTTGGTCAAATTGGCCGGTACCGCGTCAGTGACGATTGACCTGGCCGATTTGCGTGGTTACCAGTATGAGAGTGGGGCGATGTTTGCCGCCTACGTGCCCGGTTTGCCAAACGCGGTGGCGCGGGGCGGGCGCTATGATCATGTCGGAGAAGCATTCGGACGGGCCCGGCCTGCGACGGGTTTTTCAATGGACTTGCGTGAATTGGCACGGTTGCTGCCGAGCGCCGAACGCAAGCGTGCGATTCGCGCGCCGTGGGGCACTGATGGCGCCTTGCGTGAAAAAATTGCTGCGTTGCGGCTGGCCGATGAGATAGTCATTCAAAACTTGCCCGGTCACGAAAACGATCAGGAAGAGTTCGAAAGCGATCGTGCTCTGGTGCAGGACAATGGCAACTGGATTCTTCAACAATTAGGTTAAGTGATGACTTCGAAAAACATGGCAAAAAACGTGGTGGTGATCGGTACTCAGTGGGGCGATGAAGGCAAGGGCAAGATCGTCGACTGGCTCACCGACCATGCACAGGGCGTGGTGCGCTTTCAGGGCGGCCACAACGCCGGCCACACGCTGGTCATCGGCGGCAAAAAGACTGCGCTGCAGCTGATCCCGTCCGGCATCATGCGTGAGGGCGTCGCCTGTTATATCGGCAATGGTGTGGTGCTTTCCGTCCCCGATCTGCTGCGCGAAATCGACAAGCTGCAGGCTGTCGGCGTCGAAGTAGAATCCCGCCTAAAGATTTCAGAAGCCTGCCCGATCATTCTGCCGTATCACACTGCGCTCGATTGTGCCCGCGAAGTGGCGCGCGGCGCGGCCAAGATTGGTACTACCGGCAAGGGTATCGGCCCGGCCTATGAAGACAAGGTTGCGCGTCGGGCGATTCGCGTCGCTGACCTGCTGAATGAAAAACGCTTTGCCGAAAAGCTGCGTGAGAATTTGGACTACCATAACTTTGTGTTGACCGATTTTTTGAATGCCCCCGCAGTCGATTATCAGGAGACGCTGGACAACGCACTGGCCGACGTTCCCCGGCTGGCACCGATGGCATCTGATGTGTCGAGCGCGTTGTATGCGGCGTATAAAGGGGGCGCCAATCTGCTGTTCGAAGGTGCCCAAGGCAGCTTGCTGGACGTCGATCACGGCACTTATCCGTTCGTCACGTCGAGCAATTGCGTGGCCGGTAACGCGGCTGCCGGCTCGGGGGTCGGGCCCAACATGTTGCATTACATCCTGGGCATTACCAAAGCGTATACGACGCGGGTTGGTAGCGGGCCGTTTCCGTCGGAATTGCCTACCGATGACGGCGTCGGCAAGCATCTGTCGGCAGTCGGCCATGAATTTGGCACAGTGACCGGTCGGCCGCGTCGCTGTGGCTGGTTCGACGCAGCATTACTGCGTCGCTCGGTACAGATCAATGGCGTCTCGGGCATGTGCCTGACCAAGCTCGACGTACTGGACGGATTGACGACGTTGAAGCTATGCACTGGTTATCATATCGATGGTCGCCGGGTGGAGATTTTTCCGGTCGGTGCAGAAGATGCCGCGCGCTGCGTACCGATCTACGAAGAACTTCCAGGCTGGACCGAGAGTACCGTCGGCGCCAAAACCCTGGCTACATTGCCAGCTAATGCGCGCGCCTACATCAAGCGTATCGAAGAACTGGTTGGCGTACCGATCGACATGGTCTCCACCGGTCCTGACCGCGAAGAAACCATCGTCTTGCGGCATCCGTTCAAGTAAGCATCACCCTACCATGACACTTCCCGTTTCCGACGACGAGCACCTGTGGGTCTCATGGGACGACTATCACCGCGCCATTGAACGGCTGGCATTGTTGGTGTATCAGTCGGGCTGGCAGTTCGATCAGGTGCTATGTCTGGCGCGAGGTGGGTTGCGCCCGGGTGACGTATTTTCTCGGATATTCGATGTGCCGCTGGCGATTCTATCGACCAGTTCGTATCGGGAAGAAAGCGGTACGCAGCAAGGGACGCTGGAACTCGGGGAACAGATTTCAATCAGCAGGGGCACACTGGGCGGCAGGGTATTGCTAGTGGACGATCTGGTCGATTCCGGTGTCACGTTGCAGCAGGTGCAACGTCATCTGAGCAACAATTTCGCCGCGGTCACCGAAGTACGCAGCGCCGTCATCTGGTGCAAGGCATGTTCCGCGGTACGACCGGATTTTTATCTTGAGTATCTGGCGTCGAATCCATGGATTCATCAACCATTCGAGGAGTATGACGGTCTTCGTGCGGCACAACTGCATGCCTGGCTGAAAAAAGGCGCACCAAGCGCGAAGCGGCCTTGATCAGGCGCGCTCCGGGTAGTCGAAAGATCCATTGCAGGACCCGGAACATGCAATGAACACCGTGGCTTTACAACACAAAAAAAACCCACTGAAGAATCAGCGGGTTTTCAAGAAAGGCTTGGTGCCCACGGAGGGACTCGAACCCCCACATCCGAAGACACATGGACCTGAACCATGCGCGTCTACCAATTCCGCCACGTGGG
>JAYVEF010000008.1:0-7264 GCA_043748965.1 Burkholderiales bacterium | reverse complement strand
CGATCGTCAACGCGATCGATGAATCTGCCGCCAACTGGGGCGTCAAGGTGTTGCGTTATGAGATCAAGGATCTGACGCCGCCGAAGGAAATCCTGCATGCGATGCAGGCACAAATTACCGCCGAGCGCGAAAAGCGCGCCTTGATTGCAGCCTCGGAGGGCCGCAAACAGGAACAGATCAATATCGCAACCGGCGAGCGCGAAGCATCGATTGCTAAATCCGAAGGCGAAAAACAGGCTTCGATCAATCGTGCGCAGGGGCAGGCTGCAGCAATCCTGGCCATCGCCGAGGCCAGCGCCGAAGCGTTGCGAAAAACCGCATCGGCAATTCGTGAACCGGGTGGCGCCGACGCCGTCAATCTTAAAGTGGCTGAACAATATGTCGCGGCATTTTCAAATCTGGCGAAGACCAATAATTCGATTATTGTTCCGGCAAATCTGAGCGACATCGGCAGTCTGATCGCGGGGGCAATGCAGGTAATCAATGCACAGCAAAAAGTGTGATGCGTGACAATCGCGAACCTTCAGCCACGCTTCAAAAAAATAAATGCGCGAACTAAAACCCAGGTGGCGCGACGGTGTGATTATCAGTGATCAACCCGAGGTATTGCGGCCGAGCGCCGTGGTTCGGAAAGCCACCTCGGGCGCCGGCTTTGCGCTGGCACTTCCCGGGATCGTACTGGCATGCGCGTCGACGCTGGGCAACATCGCGTCCGTCGTGATCGGCGCCGCTCTCGCGCTGTGCGGATTGATGATCGGGCTGCTCCCGTAAAAGGCAAAATTCACTTTATCAACCACGCATATTGGCCAGTTTGAACTATGGCGTCAGCGTACGCTGGCGTGCCAGGATATCGCCGGGTACCGCACGCGAAAAATCAAGGGCGCCACACTAATTGACCCGCTACCGAACCGACCAGAAAAAAAATAGCGCTTTCTGCTACCTTTACCAAAAACACGCTACTTCAGTTCTGGCTGGTTGGATTACCTGATCTGGACCAGCAAGACAGACTCGCGGTATCGCGGGCCATCGAGCAGGATCAGTCGCTCGGAGACAGCGCTGCAAGCCGCACAGCGCGCTCCGCTGCATTACGCAGAGGCGGTATGCGCTGATGATCGCCGGCTGTGTGGCAGTCGTCGTGCTGACGTTTTTTCCGCAGCCAGTCTGGCTTGCAGCGGCGGTGGCAATGCTGCTACCGTGGCTGGCGATGGGCCTGGTGGCGCAATCGTCTGCAAATTTGACGCTGATTGAATTCGACAAGGCAATCCTGCTGCAGAAGGTTTCGCTGCTGCAGTGGCTGATCGTGCCCATTGCTGCCTTTTATGTCCTCTTGAACAATCCTGAAGCGGGCTTGCCGCGCCTGCCGATGCAATGGCAGCATGTGGTTGCGCCGGCTGTTATCGGCGGCCTGGTCACGTTTGCTCCTGTGCTGCGGGTATCGCGCGGTGCACATCGGGTATGGACACTGCTGGTGATGATTGTAATCGCCATGATGGTCACGGCAGGTGGTTCGCTGGTGCTTGCCAATTGCCTGTTCGACGCCGCACCGGCCGGTGCTCATTTCGTCACCGTAACTGACAAATATCGGACGCCCGGCAAGGGCGCAGCAGGCTACCTGACGCTCTCAGATGAAGCGCAATCCAACCACGATACGCGCTCGATCAGGGTAGCTGCAGATCTTTACCAGACTACCGCAGTAGGGCAGGCGGTGTGCACGCAGCTGCGTCCGGGTGCGCTGGCAATGCCATGGCAGACCGCCGATGCTGCCGCGCAGTGTGTTCGGTAAGCGCTACCGTCGATGCGTCTTCATGGCCCGCGCAACTTCGCGCTGGCCATCGCGGTCACGTTCGGTATCGCGCTTGTCGTGCTGCTTCTTGCCCTTGGCCAGACCGATTTCACATTTGATGCGCCCACCGATGTAATGCAGGTTGATCGGCACCAGCGTGTAGCCTGAACGATCCACTTTGCTGATCAGTTTTTTGATTTCTGCCGCGTGTAGCAGCAGCTTGCGGGTGCGGGTAGCCTCCGGGTGCACGTGGGTCGAGGTCGACGTCAGCGCGCTGATGTGCGCACCGAACAGATACACTTCGCCGTCGCGTACGATCACATAGGCTTCTTTCAGCTGGACGCGGCCAGCGCGGATCGATTTGGCTTCCCAGCCTTGTAGCACGAGTCCGGCTTCAAATCGCTCCTCGACAAAGTAATCGTGGAAAGCTTTTCTGTTATCGACAATGGTCATGGAGGCAAACGGGTGCGGTCGGTTAAAATTTCACGGTGACGGCGCGAATGCGTCGTATCTGAAACGAATCATCAATTTTAACAAACGGTTTAACTTCTATGGCAGTCGTACACAAATCGGTATTTCTGGGATATAGCGCCGAACAGATGTTTGCTCTGGTTGACTGGGTCGAAGATTATCCAAAATTTCTACCCTGGTGCGGCGGTGTCGACGTTCGTTCGCGCGGTGACAATCAACTGGTGGCAACGCTGCAAATCAATTATCACGGTATCCGGCAATCGTTCACCACCGAGAACAGTAATCAAGCGCCCGAGTCGATCACGATGCGGCTGGTCGAAGGGCCTTTCAAGGTGCTCGATGGCCACTGGCATTTCAAGTCGCTGCGCAGCGATGCCTGCAAGATCGATTTCGAATTGACGTATGAGTTTTCGAATCGGCTGATCGAGGGAGTAATCGGTCCGGTATTCAACATCATCACCAACAGTTTTGTGGATTCATTCTGCAAACGCGCCGAGCAGGTATATGGCTGACGGACCGCTGCAGATTGAGCTCTGTTACGCCGCCCCGGACGCACAAACACGAATTTCCATCATCGTCCCCGTCGGCACCACTATTGAGGCCGTCGTTCAGCAAGCCTTACCCCACCTCGATCTGTCGCAGCATCGCGTAGGCATCTACGGCAAGCTGAAAACCACGGATACGGTGCTGCGCGACGGCGACCGGGTTGAAATTTATCGGCCGTTGCTGGCAGACCCCAGGGATGCACGGCGGCGTCGCGCCAAAGGCTGATCGGTGTTGCCTTTGCGACATTACTTGCAGCTTTTAACCGCGCGCTGATTTTTTTGCAGTTCGGTGGCACGTTCATCGTCACTCATGAAAGTCCGTTCGCCGCTTTTGTCGGTCGTGCTGATCCGCATGCCATCTTCAAGCGCACGGCCATAGCTTTGGGCTTTGTCGCAATTGGCAGATTTTTCGGCAGCCGCGCGGGTCGCCTCAGCCGTCTTTTTGTCTTTTTCAGACTGCTCGATTTTGCGCTTCTGATAATCGGCGTTGCGCTCTGCGAGCGTCATCGGCCCGCCAGTCTTGACCGCCGTTTCGGGTGGCGCAGTCTTGCCGTCATCGTCGACAGGCGCGCGGGTTGCCGTTGCGCCGACTGCTAGAGTCGCGTCCGCCGATGCGCCGCCGGGACGTTTCAGAATGTGGCTGTTCGGTACCGAACTCGGCGGTGGCTGGTCCGAATACTGTTTGCTACCTTTGGCGTCGGTCCAGACATACTGCGCCATGGCAACATTCATGCTAGCGCTCAGTAACGTTGTTAAACAGATTGTGCGAATTGTTGTCGAAAGCAGATTCATGATGTCCTCGGAAAATTCTTTAATGGTGGTTAGCAATGATTTCGCCATGCTTTACCTGCCTTGTCAATGAATTCGACGCTAAATGCGTTGACATATGGCATGTCAGAGCGACGCTTCAAAGAGTTGTCTGTATAATCTGATTTTGCGCCAATAGGAAAAACTATGCGTCTCCTTCAAAAGGCACTCACGTTCGATGACGTGCTGCTGGTCCCCGCTTATTCCAACATTCTCCCCAAAGATACGTCGCTCAAAACCCGCCTGTCGCGTAATATTACGTTGAACATCCCGTTACTGTCCGCTGCGATGGATACGGTCACCGAAGGCCGACTGGCGATCGCCATGGCGCAAGAAGGTGGTATCGGCATCATCCACAAAAATCTGACGCCACGTGAGCAGGCGCGCGAAGTTTCCCGCGTCAAGCGCTTCGAATCGGGGGTGGTGCGCGATCCGATCACGATCCCGCCGAGTATGAAAATCCGCGATGTCATTGCATTGTCGGCGCAACACGGTATCAGTGGATTTCCAGTGGTCGAAGGGAAAAAAGTCGTTGGCATCATTACCAATCGCGACCTGCGTTTCGAAGAGGACCTGAACGCCGAAGTCCGCGCCAAAATGACCGTGCGCGAAAAACTCGTCTACGTCAAGGACGGCGCCGAACTGGCTGAAGCCAAGCGACTGATGAACAAGCATCGTCTCGAACGCGTGATTGTCGTCAATGATGATTTTGAATTACGTGGACTGATTACGGTCAAGGATATCCAAAAGTCTACCGAACATCCGTTCGCCTCCAAGGATGAGCATGGCAAACTGCGCGTGGGTGCCGCAGTGGGTGTCGGTACCGATAACGACGAACGTATCGAACTGTTGGTTGCCGCCGGGGTCGACGTAATCGTGGTCGATACCGCGCACGGCCATTCCCAGGGCGTGTTAAATCGTGTTCGATGGGTGAAGACCCATTTTCCGCAGGTCGATGTTATTGGCGGCAATATTGCAACGGCAACCGCTGCCAAGGCACTGGCGGACGCCGGCGCCGATGGCGTCAAGGTCGGCATCGGACCGGGCTCGATTTGTACCACCCGCATCGTCGCCGGTGTCGGCGTCCCGCAAATTACTGCGATCTCCAACGTTGCGCAGGCACTGAAAGGCACCGGGATACCATGTATCGCCGATGGCGGAATTCGTTTTTCAGGCGATATCGCCAAGGCCCTCGCGGCGGGTGCGTCGAGCGTCATGATGGGCAGCATGTTTGCCGGCACCGAAGAGGCCCCCGGCGAAGTGATCCTGTATCAAGGGCGAAGCTACAAGTCGTACCGTGGCATGGGAAGTCTGGCGGCGATGGCCGATGGGTCGGCGGACCGGTATTTTCAGGACGCCAGCAACACCAACGACAAGTTCGTCCCCGAAGGCATCGAAGGGCGCGTGCCTTACAAAGGCAGTGTGCTGGCAATTCTGTACCAGCTGGTCGGCGGCGTCCGCTCCTCGATGGGCTATTGTGGATGCGAGACCATTGAAGACTTGCGTGAGAAAGCCGAGTTTGTCGAGATCACCTCAGCCGGCATGCGCGAGTCACATGTACACGATGTGCAGATTACCAAGGAAGCACCGAACTACCGCTCCGAGTAACCAGGATTTTTCCGTTTATTCTCGCAGGGCTGCCGGGTAATCCGCGCAGCCCTGCTGACATTCTGATTCGCCGCTATTTTGATTTTCCGATACCTATTCCGAATGCCACCATGCATAGCAAAATTCTGATTCTTGATTTCGGGTCGCAAGTGACTCAACTGATCGCCCGGAGAGTGCGCGACGCCGGGGTGTTTTCGGAAATCTTTCCCTACGATGTCAGCGACGAATTCGTGCGCGGCTATGGCGCCGCCGGTGTGATTCTGTCAGGCGGTCCGAGTTCGGTCACGGAAGGCGATACGCCGCGCGTGCCACAGGCAGTATTCGAATTGGGCGTACCGGTACTCGGCATTTGCTACGGCATGCATGCGATGGCCGAACAACTGGGCGGCAAGGTTGAAACCGGCAAGGTGAGTGAATTCGGTTACGCGGAAGTGCGCGCGCGTGGTCACACTGCCCTGTTCAATGGCATTAACGACTTCGTTACCGCCGAAGGCCATGGCATGCTGAAAGTCTGGATGAGCCATGGCGACAAGGTGATCGATATGCCGTCCGGTTTCAAGCTGATGGCGTCGACAGACAACTGCCCGATTGCCGCGATGGCCGACGAAGCGCGCAAATTCTATGCGGTCCAGTTCCATCCTGAAGTGACGCATACCCTGCAGGGAACAGTGATTCTGGGGCGTTTCGTGCATGAGATCTGCGGATGCAAATCTGATTGGAACATGCCGGACTATATTTCGGAAGCGGTCGAATCGATTCGCGCTGAGGTCGGCGACGACGAGGTCATTCTCGGTTTGTCTGGCGGTGTCGACAGCAGCGTCGCTGCTGCACTGATCCACCGCGCCATCGGCGCCAAGCTGACCTGCGTGTTCGTCGATCACGGCCTGTTGCGACTCAGCGAAGGCGACATGGTGATGGCGATGTTCGCTAAAAATCTTGGCGTCAAAGTCGTTCGAGTCGATGCCGCCGAGCAGTTCATGAGCAAGCTCGCCGGCATCGCTGATCCCGAAGCCAAACGTAAAATCATCGGCGCAGAATTCGTCGAAGTATTTCAGGCCGAAGCCGCGAAATTAAAAGGGGCAAAATGGCTGGCACAGGGGACGATTTATCCTGACGTGATCGAAAGCGCCGGCAAGGGTAAGAAAGGGCACACTATCAAGAGTCACCACAATGTGGGCGGCTTGCCGGAGACATTGAACCTGAAGCTGCTGGAGCCGCTACGCGAACTTTTCAAGGATGAAGTCCGCGCGCTCGGCGTGGCACTCGGATTACCATACGAGATGGTGTATCGCCACCCATTTCCCGGTCCCGGTTTAGGCGTGCGGATTTTGGGCGAAGTAAAAAAAGAATTTGCTGATCTGCTCCGTCGCGCCGACGCTATTTTTATCGAAGAACTGCGCAGCAGTAAACTCGATCTGCCCGCCGGCATCGACCAGCAGGTGCAGCACCGAAACTGGTACGAGGCCACGAGTCAGGCGTTTGCGGTGTTCTTGCCGGTCAGATCGGTGGGCGTAATGGGCGACGGGCGTACCTATGAATATGTGGTTGCCTTGCGGGCTGTGCAAACTCAGGATTTCATGACGGCACAGTGGGCGCATTTGCCGCATGAATTGCTGGGCAAGGTGTCCAACCGGATCATCAATGAGGTGCGAGGCATCAATCGGGTGGTGTATGACATCTCGGGGAAGCCGCCGGCGACGATTGAGTGGGAGTGACGGGTGATGGAAATATCTATATAAATCAATTGCTTACGTTTTATTGAAGATGATCCTAAATGCGACATCAATAGCAGCATAAGTTATTGAAAAATAACAAAAATTTTATTTTGACGGCCGGAATTTTTGGAGAAACAGAGGGCGTTTTTTGACGGTAAATCTGCCGGTGAAATTTGGCGTTGTTCGTTGATGCGATTTTTTACCGTCAGGCGGCAAGTGAAAACGATCCCTCGCCGGCCTCAATTAGCCTGCGGTTCGTTTGTGTCCATCATCGTAAAGCGAGCCGCGCATGTCAAAGACCGAAGCCGAACTCATCCAGTTACGTGCTGAGAATA
>JAYVEF010000007.1:0-2110 GCA_043748965.1 Burkholderiales bacterium | reverse complement strand
CCCAGTCGGGCGTGACCAGATACAGTCCTCTCATTGTGACTCCTGTTCGAAGGCGAAGGCGCGCTGTGGAATGCGCTGGCCATCGGCGATCGCAAACGATTGCGCGAGCGCCTGATGACAATATTGCTGAGCGATGTCCAGCGCATGGTCCAGCGACATGCCCACCGCCAGTGCACCCGCGATCGCAGACGCCAGCGTACAGCCACTGCCATGAAAAGCGCCGGGCAAACGCGGCCAGTGCCAGACCCGGCTGCTGTCCGCGCTAAACCAGCGATTGATGACCTGCGCTTCCACTCCGTGGCCGCCTTTCAATAGTATGTGCTGGCAACCGAAACCCAGCAGTGTATCGATCTGCCGATCCGAACGTCGGTCGCCATCGCACAAAGCCGCGGCTTCAGGCAGGTTCGGCGTCAACAACGTTGCCAGTGGTAGCAAAGGTGCCAGCGCGCTGACCGCATCCTGTTGACCAAGGGGGTCGCCGTTGCCGCTGGCGAGGACCGGATCGAGCACTACCGGCAAATCAGGATAGGCACGCCGCAGTTGATGTACCAGTTCGGCGATCGCCTGCGCGTTTGCGAGATTACCCACCACGCCGATCTTGACCGCAGCGATCGCCACCTTGTCGATCAGCACCCGAGCCTGGCGCTGCAGCCACGGCGTCGGCACCGGATGCACCGCAAATACCCGATCGTTGTCCTGCACTGTCAGCGCTGTGATCACCGGCAGGGCGTGCGCGCCCATCGCAGCAATGGCCTGGAGATCGGCCGCGATACCGGCGCCCCCGCTCGGGTCAGATCCGGCAAATACCAGCACGCATGGCCGCATCACGTGGGGCGGCCATGCAATGGCGACGATGGCGAAGCTGTCAAACGTTTTGGAATTCGCCCAGCCAGATACGCATGGCGTCCGGCTTCGACCGCCAGCCGCATGGCACAGGCCATCCTGACCGGGTCCTGCGCGCCAGCGATGGCGCTGTTCATCAACACGCCGTCACAACCCAGTTCCATCGCGATCGCAGCGTCAGAAGCGGTACCGACGCCGGCATCGACCAGCACCGGAACTGTGCTTTGTTCAATGATCAGCGAGAGATTCCATGGGTTCAAAATACCCATGCCGGAGCCGATCAATGACGCCAGCGGCATGACTGCCACGCAACCGATCTGTTCCAGCATGCGCGCCTGAATCGGGTCGTCGCTGCAGTACACCATTACGTCGAAACCGTCGCGTACCAAAGTTTCTGCCGCTTTCAGCGTTTCGGGCATATTAGGGAACAGCGTTTTTTCGTCGCCCAGAACTTCAAGCTTGACGAGCTTGTGGCCGTCTAAAAGCTCGCGAGCGAGTTGCAATGTGTACACCGCGTCTGCCGCGTTATAACAACCGGCGGTGTTCGGCAAAATCGTGAAGCGTGACGGCGGCACCACGTCGAGCAGACTCGGCGCGTTCGGGTCCTGACCGATATTGACGCGACGAATCGCAACCGTGATGATTTCGGCGCCGCTGGCCTCGGTTGCCGCGCGGGTCTGTTCAAGATCCCGGTAT
This sequence comes from Burkholderiales bacterium, assembly GCA_043748965.1. Lineage (GTDB taxonomy): Bacteria > Pseudomonadota > Gammaproteobacteria > Burkholderiales > Burkholderiaceae_D > Actimicrobium. Next base: position 571 of record JAYVEF010000007.1, on the reverse strand, counting down.
TTACCGCTACCGACGAGCAAACGTGAACGGTAGGATTGACCAGCGATGATGAGTGGCGTATCGGTCTCGAAGGTGGCAGTCATGCGCTTTGTGTTGAGTGAAGTGGAACAAGTTTAACGCGGTTTCCGCCACGCTGGGCGGCAATCTGCGGCGCCTTTTGTGTCTGGCACCCAGCTCGAAACGGGCGCTCGCCGCGGGTGCCATCGACGCGCAAATAAACCATGCACCGTATCGGGATCAATTGGCAACGCTATCGCTCAGCCACCACCTATCGCCCGCACCAGATCCACCCGATCATGCGCCACCAGCAGCCGCACCGGCCACAGGTGGCGCGGTATCACTTCGCGGTTGACCGCCACCGCCAGCGCCTTGCCGGCCAGCGCCAGTGCATCGATTAACGCCTGTACTGGGAGCTGTGCGGCAAGCATGTGCGGCGCACCGTTGAGTTCAATTTCAATCATTGGACGATCGTTCATGATTGCGTATTCAGCATCACTGCTTGCTGTAAATCTCGGCACCATTTTTGACGAATTCGATGGACTTGACTTCCATGCCCTGCTTGAGCGCGGCG
>JAYVEF010000006.1:0-2118 GCA_043748965.1 Burkholderiales bacterium | reverse complement strand
CAAGCGACGCCATGCAAGATAGCGAAACCGGATTTATAGATACCAGCACAGCGATTACTGGAAGAACCGATTCCCGGTCGTGCCGCATTCGACGCATTGGTGCACAGTAACGACACGCGTTGCGGGTTTGGGAGGTCACATGCACGTATCAGGCAAGCGACGGCTGATTCTAAAAACTATCTTGGTAACTGGTGCAGGATCTGCAACGCCATTGCCATTTGCTCAACCAGCAATGCACATGAAAGTCTACAAAAGCGAAGGTTGCGGTTGCTGCGAAGCGTGGATCGATCATTTGAAAACGAACGGATTTTCCATTGAAGCCAAGAACGTTCTCAGTCCCGGAGATTACCGCGAGGTCGGTGGCATTCCGAAAGAGCTGGGCTCTTGCCACACCGGCGTCATCCAGGGATATGCAATCGAAGGCCACGTTCCCGCAGTGGACATCAAACGGCTGTTGAAGGACAAGCCGGCAGCCAAGGGTCTGGCCGTACCGTCGATGCCGCTCGGGTCGCCGGGAATGGAGGGCAATCGGCGCGATGCTTATGATGTCTTTCTGGTGCAGTCAAACGGCGTGCGTTCGGTCTATGCGCATTACAAGGCTGGATGACTGATCGCCTTGGCGAATTCGATGTCGCCGGCAAGATGGCGATCTGCATACTCAGCCCGCGATCGCTCCACGTGACCTGACTCGAAAATCGTTACATCGGGCGCCAGAATGGCAAGTGCTGCCTCCTTGTCGCCATGCTGCAGCGCGGCGTGGAATGCATCAACCGTGTCACTGGCAGTCGCTGCATCTGCGTATGACGGCATGAGCAGAAAGATCGGCATGCTTAAAAGCGAAACCATCAATTTTTTAGCAAGAATATTTCGTTTTCCCCTATATCGGTCCTGAAGGGCTTGAAACCTTGTTGTTGCACCGATGAACGCTTACGTTTCAATCGAAGCAAAGCACATGCAAGCAAACACCTTGCGCCACCGGTTCATTTACAAGCGATTTACCATCCGAAATCATGCACAACTGTGCAGACGGATTTACAGATACTTGGCAATTGCCTTGAGTTCTTGCACGATGTCATGGCCGTCGCCGTGCGCCAGGCATTCGCTGATATGGTCGTGGATTAGTGCCTTCTTGGCGGAAGAGATGGCGCTCTCAACCGCCTGCAATTGTTGCGCCAGGTCTACGCAAGGGCGTTCGGCCGCCAGCATTTCAATGACACTGGCCAAATGACCCTGCACGCGCTTTAGGCGTTTGATGATCGCCGGATGTGAAACATGTATCGTCATGTCGATGAATATCCTCCCCGGGGGATATAATCCGCGAAACGTTCCTGTTATAAAGTGGATGGCTTCCTGCTGTACCAGATGAAAAACGCACTGCTCATTTTGTTAATGCTGTTACTGCCGTGGCAAACCATCACTGCTGCGCAACGTAACTTCGCACACGTCATGGACAGCCAGCAGAGTACAGCGTCTTTCATCAAGCACTTTAGCGAACATGTCAAACTGGTCATGCATCATCATGACAGCGAAGACGATCACGGTAGTAGCGCGGCGCACGAGGACGACTCCGAACAATCCGCACGCCACCTGGTCGATTTCGACCACGGCTTCAGCGTCAACGTCTTGTTTTCTTTCGGACCCGCAGTCGCCGCGCTTCCCGCAGACCGCATCGCACCGGTGATCCGTCCGGACAGCTTCGACAATCACACTATCCGCCCCCTTCGGCGCCCCCCTCGCACACTGGTCTGACACGCGGGTCCTGACCGTGCGCGGCTTTTCGCCGCCCATGGCTTGCGACCCTGCTCGTTTGTATCCAGTCAATTTTGCGGGGCTTTCATGCATAACTCTCTCAACCGGTGCGACCGCACCGGGACTGGCGCGCGCCTGCTGCAGCGCACGCCGTTGTCCAAATTCTTTCTTTCGACCCTGTTTCTGGCGACAATGCCCGGGGCGCACGCTGTCGATGCACCGTCCTTCGGCACCCTGCTTCAGCAGGCACAGGTGAATGCGCCGCAACTGCTCGAGCAGACAGCCAATGTGCGTGCCGCCAGCGCCGACGTGCGCCAGGCCGGCGCCTGGCTTAACCCAACCCTGAACGCAGTGTCGGAAAACATTGGC
>JAYVEF010000005.1:0-20376 GCA_043748965.1 Burkholderiales bacterium | reverse complement strand
GATTTTTTTGACATCATCAAGAGATAACATTTGCTTCGATTGCATCACGCCTCCGGGAAAATTAAGCTGCGATTGTACGACACGACGCGCAGTGGCGTTCAGTCAAAACATGGGTGATCGTCAGATCGGGACCACCACCGGCTTATTGCGCAGCCGGACCGCCCTCGTACTGTTCTATCAGCAGTTCAATCAGCGGCCGCAACTCGGCAGACATGGTGGCCATATAGTCGATCACCAGCGCCTGATTGCCTTCCTTGATCCAGCGCGCCAATGTGGGCAGGTCGACCGACGCTTGCACATCCACGGGCTCGGGTGCGATCATTTCCCCACGCAGTAATGAGGCTTCCTGCGTCTCTTCGACTACGCCAGTAAAGGCGTGCAGCATGCCCAGATTGGCACGCCGCTGCGCCAGCTTTAACAAGGTCGCGAGCCCGGCTTCGTCCGGTGTGGTGATGACGCCGGGCGGTTCCAGCGAGGCCACACCGCAGCTAGCGATAAAATGCATGTCACCCTGATTGACCAGATTGGCGCTGGCAATGGCGCGACAAATACGGCTGGCGAAGCTGCGCGCTGCCTTGAAGTTGATACTGCCGGTGACCAGGCAAAATTCGGCGGGTCCGGTCTGCGCTACCCGATCGCTCAGGCGGATAGTGCGTTGCAAAAGCTGGCCGATGGCTTCGACCACGGTTTGCGGCGGTGTTGCTGAAATACCGTGCAAGCCGAGATGGCGCAATCCGATACTGACGCTTAGCAGCACAAAATTTCGGCCACGGCCCGAGGTCGATTTCAGCATCGCCAGCGCGTCGGTCTGCAACTGCGCCGGTGTGCTGAGCGCCAGTTTCTCGGCGCGTGGGTCGCGCTGAATAAGAGCCTCGAGGCTTTGTTCGAAATCACGCTGAGTCTCGACCAGGTTCGATAGAATATCAAGGCGCGAAATCAGCTGCGCGGTGTCGATTCCCTTGGGTATCAAATCGGTTGCACCGGCAGCAATCACCCGATCTCTTTCGGTCTGCTCGTTATTGCCGGACACGACCACTACGGGCATGTCGCGAATCCGGCTGATTTTGGAACTTCGAATGCGCAACAGCAGTCCGTACCCGTCCAGCTTGGGCATCGACAGATCGGTGATGAGCAACCGGATGTTCGGATCGATCAGCAGGGTTTCCCACGCCTGCTCGCCATCGAGTGCCTCACGGAATTCGAACAAGCCTTGTACGTGCTTCATGAGGGTCGCCCGGACGATCCGTGAATCATCGGCGATCAACATGCGCGGTTTGGTCGGTATATCAACAGTAGGTAAAGTACCCATTACGTTTGCTTGTTTTCCTGAACCTGAGTTATGTCATGAGAATACCCTTATGCAATAACTTTTGACAGTATTTATCGATTGAGTTACCTTGAAGAGGGACTTCTGAGTGAAGGAACTGATTTGCTGATAACTTTACTTTCGCCTGACAAGTTTTCTCGTCAATCCATGCGCCGGATCACACGCAGTGCCTGTTTCGTATGGATCGCAATCATCGCTGCAGGTTCGCTCTCCGCCAGCGCCAGCGCCGCCGATATCACCGATGCACCGGCAACAATGACCGCCGCCACACCCACGGCCGTCTCGTCCGCGCTTGCGCGCCTGCATGACTTGAGCGGTCGCGCCTCCGAGCTAGCAATGAATGCGCTCGGATTGCTCGGGATCCGCTACCGGATGGGTGGCAACACTCCCGAGAGTGGTCTGGACTGCAGCGGGCTGGTACGCTATGTATTCAAACAGGCGTGGGGCGCGGAGCTGCCACGCACCGCGGAAGAGCTTTCCCGGGTGGGTCGAAATATACCGGCACAAGAACTGCAACCAGGCGATCTGGTGTTTTACAACACTTTACGCAGGGGTTTCTCACACGTCGGCATTTATTTAGGCGACAACAAATTCATTCACTCGCCGTCTGCCGGCGGCCAGGTCCGAATCGAAAGCATGGACATCAGTTATTGGCGCACGCGCTTTAGCGGCGCGCGCAGGATTTCCGATCCAGCGCAAAGCTAATTACAGCCCGATGCGAGCGGCCGCACATTTGCTGAACGCGAGCGACTATAGGTGGGCCGACTCTGTTTATTGTTCGCGCCGGGCATTCAACTTGTGCCGCAACTCGGCCATCACGCTGGTGGTGGCCTGCTCTCCGGCCAGTATCGCCAGATTGCGACTGGCAAAATCGTTGCCTTTCATGGTCGGCAGATTCGGTCGGATCACGATGTCGGCGTCTTTCAGTTCATAGCGATTGATGGACTGCCCCATGATCGCAAATGTCTGCAACACGACGTCCAGCGAACTCAGTGCCGCCTGTGCTTCAGGCTGTACCGAAATATTCACGGCAATCACGAAGTCGGCGCCCATCTCGCGGGCGAAGCGCACCGGTATCGGTGCCACTAGACCCCCGTCGACATAGAACCGGTCGCCGATCCGTACCGGCTGAAATACGCTAGGCACGGCCGACGAAGCGCGCACAGCGAGGCCTGCATTACCTCTACGAAAAAGCACCGCGACACCGCTGTTCAGGTCGGTGGCAACTGCCCCGAAGGGGATGCGGAATTTTTCGATCGGCAGGTTGTGGACCGCTTTATTGACGTAACTCTGCAATGCCTCTCCCTTCAAAACACCGCTGGCTTTGGCGAACAGCGGCACGCTCCAGTCCGAGATCGCTGCCTCGTCCATGTCCAGCGCCATCCTGTTCAGGGCATAGCCGTTGTTACCTGCGGCATACAGGGCACCGACCAGACTGCCTGCACTGGTGCCGACTACGATGTCGGGCACGATTCCCTGCGCTTCGAGGGCTTTGATGACACCAATATGGGCAAACCCGCGCGCTGCACCACCGCCGAGCACCAGTCCGATCTTGAGCGGCCTTGGCGACTTGGGGATAGGCGGCTGAACCGGTGGCGCGTTCACCACATTGTCGTCGTGTGCGACCGGTTTGCTGGCGCAGGCAGAGAGCAACGCACTCGCGACGATCATGAAAAAACGAACACGGAATGTTAATTGCATGAAGTCGGTGCTGCGACGTGGAAAGCGCGCGAGGGTGGTAGGAGTCGCCGATCATACCGTCAAATTGCCGCGCCAGTGCCGGCGGGCATTCAGTGGCACAATCGGCATTCCATCCTTTTGACGCACCTTTCATGGCCCGCCTGCCCTACGCCGACACAACCGACCCCGCACTGGCCGAACATGCCAGCCGAATCGCTGCGGAACGCGGTGGCAAAATGCTGAATCTGTACAAGATGCTCCTGCACAGTCCGCCCATAGCCGATGGCTGGCGACAATTGTTGACCGCAATTCGGCAACAGGGTTTGCTACCGGCACGGTATCGCGAGCTGGCAATTTTACGGATCGCAGTCATCAATCAGGCCGAATATGAGTTTGCCCAGCATGTTCCGTTCGCCTTGCAGGAAGGTTATACGTCGCTGCAACTCGCACAGATCAAAACCCCCGACTATCGACCGTTTTTCGACACCGTCGATTTGCTGGTGATTGACTATGCTGATGCGATGACGACCAGCATTCGGGTTTCGCAGGAGATATTTTCGGCGCTCCGCGTGTACTTCAGTGACCGTGAAATGGTCGAACTGACTGCCACCGTCGGCGCCTACAACATGGTCTCGCGGTTTCTCGAAGCACTCCAGCTTGATCACGATTAAGGCGGTAGCTATTTCGCTACTGTATGTTCGACTGCGCACATACAAGGAGTGACCGTCAGGGCAATCTCGGCACAGCGGTGTCGGCTCCGTTGGCGCACCGATACCGTGATGCCGATCCAGCGAGAGCCACATGCCCGACCGAAAATCTGTTTTTACCGAAGCGCGCGTGGCTGCTGATCTGCCGGCCGGCGCTCGACTGCACGCCAGCACTCAGCGCACGTTCGCCAAAATTTCAAGACGTGGCTTCATGCAGTCGGCCGTTGCAACCGCAAGTTCGGTCGCCACGCCACAGGCAGGCCGTCGAGAACCAACCGCAGCGGCGCAAGCGCTGACGGCGGAAATCCCCTCCGCCGTATTAGTGCAGCTGCGTGTGAACGGCAAGCGCCATGAGCTGAATCTTGAGCCCCGCGTGACCCTGCTCGACGCCCTGCGCGAAAATATCGGCCTGACTGGATCCAAAAAAGGCTGCGATCGTGGTCAGTGCGGAGCCTGTACCGTCCTGCAAAACGGGCGCCGTATCAACAGTTGCCTGACGCTGGCAATCATGCACGAGGGCGACGAAATCATCACTGTCGAAGGCTTGGCACAGCCGGCTCCCAGCGACGAACTGAGCGTGGTGCAAAACGCATTTCTTAAATACGACGCGTTCCAGTGCGGCTACTGCACACCGGGCCAGATCTGCTCGGCCACTGCATTGCTGGCAGAACTCAAGGCAGGGCATGCCAGTGCGGTCACCGACAATCTGCAGGAGCCCGACACGCTACCGAGCGATGCCGAAATCCGCGAACGCATGAGCGGCAACCTGTGTCGCTGCGGCGCTTACCCGAACATCGTTGCCGCCATTCGCAGCCTGACCGGTATGTCGCCCGAATGAATAATTTTTTTTATGATCGCGCAGTCAATATCGAGGGCGCTATCGCAGCAGGACGGCGCGCGCTATCTGACAGGTGGTACCAACCTGCTCGACCTGATCAAGGCAGACGTCATGCATCCTGTCAGGGTGATCGATATCAATCGCCTGGCCCTGGCCGAAATTGCCGAATTGCCGGATGGTGGTGTGCGGATTGGCGCTCTGGCACGCAACAGCGATACCGCAAACCACGCGCTCGTTCGCCAACGCTATCCATTGCTGGCGCAGGCATTGCTATCCGGCGCCTCGCCGCAACTGCGCAATCGCGCCACTGCCGGTGGCAATCTGATGCAGCGCACTCGCTGCCCTTACTTCAATGATCCAGCGTTCGGCATGTGCAATAAGCGCATACCCGGATCAGGCTGCGCTGCGCGCGGCGGGCTCAACAGGATGCATGCAATTCTGGGCGCCAGCGACGGCTGCGTTGCCGTCAACCCATCGGACATGAACGTTGCGCTGGCCGCGCTTGATGCTGCGATTCAGGTCAAGGGCCCGAGAGGCCGGCGACGCATTCCGATTGCTGATTTTCATCGCCTGCCAGGCGACACGCCGCAGTACGACAACACTCTGGCACCGGACGAACTAATCACGTCGGTCGACCTGCCGGCGTCGGACTTTGCAGCCCATTCGCATTATTTGAAAGTCCGCGACCGTGCCAGTTATGCGTTCGCGCTGGTATCGGTGGCGGCAGCACTGGTGATGCGCGACGGCACGGTGCAGAACGCCCGTATCGTACTGGGTGGTGTGTCGCACAAGCCTTGGCGCGTGCCGGCGGCAGAGCTTCTGCTGATCGGTCAAACGCTGCACTCCGACGTGCTGCGCAGGGTCGCCAACGCGCTGCTTGCCGGTGCCGTACCGTTGACCGAAAACGCGTTCAAGGTAGAACTGGCCCGCCGCGGCATCGTCCGCGCGCTGCAAACGGCCGGCGGTATGGCGTGAGCTTGATTGGCGCACCGGTCGACCGCACCGACGGCCGCTTGAAAGTTACCGGGGCAGCGCGCTATGCTGCGGAGCAGGCGCTGCCACGGATGGCGCATGCGGTCATCGTGACAAGCACCATTGCCCACGGCACCATCAGCGCTATCGACAGTACGGCGGCGCTGCAGATGCCCGGCGTGATCGCAGTGATAACGCATCTGAACGCCCGCCGTCTACCGTCTAACGGTGGCGCGGCGGAAGGGCAGCCGCCGGCGGGCCGGATCCTGAACTTGCTGCAGGATGCGCACGTGCTGTACCAGAACCAGCCCATCGCAGTGGTGGTGGCAGACACGCTCGAACGCGCAATCGATGCGGCGCGACACCTGCGCATCAACTACCAGCAACTGGCGCCGCTGGTGCGCTTCGATTGGGCAAGCCAACATCCGGCCACGCCAGATAAAATGCAGGGCGACGACCCCGACACGCGCCGCGGCAATCTGGCAGATGGGCTGATGATAGCGGCAACGCGGCTCGGCGTCTCCTACTCCACGCCGGTCGAGCATCACAATCCGATGGAGCCGCACGCGACGGTAGCAAGCTGGGATGGTGACCACCTGACGCTGTACGATTCGACCCAGTATGTCAGCGGAGTGCGCAGGACGGTGGCTGCGGCACTCGGTATCGACGCCGAAAAGGTGCGTGTGATCAGCCCCTTTGTCGGCGGTGGATTCGGCAGCAAAGGGTCGACTTGGTCGCATGTTGTGCTGGCGGCAATGGTGTCGCAGCAGGCGGGGTGTCCGGTCAAGCTGGTGCTCGACCGGAGTCAGATGGTCGGTCCGGTCGGGGCCCGTCCAATGACTCGGCAAGACATTACGCTCGGCGCCGGGGCTGATGGCAAATTGATCGCCATGCGCCATCAAGTGATTTCGAGCACCGGGCTGCAGGAGGACTGGCCCGAACCCTCGGCGGTTGCGTCACGCATGCTCTATGCGGTACCGAATCAGGAAACCTCGCACCGGCTGGCAAGAATGCACCTCGGCACCCCGACCTTCATGCGCGCGCCCGGCGAAGCGTCGGGTAGCTTTGCGCTGGAATCCGCACTGGACGAAATGGCCGCTGCGCTGAAACTCGATCCAGTCGCGATGCGTCTGCAAAACTATGCCGAACGTAATCCCGAAGACGACAAACCGTGGTCCAGCAAATCCCTGCGCGTATGCTATGCCCGTACCGCCGAGCGCTTCGGCTGGGCTAGCCGACGTGGCGCGCCTGGCACTCTCCGAAAAGGCAATACGCTGATCGGACTTGGCATGGCGACAGCCACCTATCCGGCCAATCGCCAAGCCGCCAGCGCCCTCGCCCGTCTGCTCCCGGACGGCAGTGCCATAATCAGCTCGGGTACTCCGGATTTGGGTACGGGCACCTATACCGTAATGACCCAAATCGCTGCGCAAACCCTCGGTCTGCCGCTGCACAAAGTCCGCTTCGAATTAGGCGACACGACACTGCCCAACGCGCCGATATCGGGCGGCTCGCAAACCGTCGCCAGCGTCGGCCCTGCGGTCCAGGCGGCGGCGCTTGAAATCCGCCAGCAACTGGTCGATCTGGCCCGTAACGATCCGGCTTCGCCGCTGCACCTGGCCGAGCCGCTCTCCATGGACATTGTCGACGGCTGGCTGCAGCATCGGGTCGATCCAACTCTGCGCGAGCCGATTACTGCGTTACTGGCACGTCAGGGTGGCCATGTGCTCAAGGCCAGGGTGACCACAAAGCTGACGGCGGATCGCAAGGTGTATTCGATGCATTCATTCGGCGCAGTGTTTGCCGAGGTCCATGTCGATGCGGACATTGGCACTATTCGGGTGGCCAGGGTGGTGGCGGCTTACGGGATCGGCAAACTGATGAACCACAAGACCGGCATGAACCAGCTGGTGGGCGGGATCGTTTGGGGCATCAGTCAGGCGCTGCTCGAAAAAACCGATTACGATTTACGTGATGGCCGCGCGGTGAACGCCAATCTTGGCGACTATTACGTGCCGGTGAACGTAGACATCGGCGCCATCGAGGTGATCGTCGTCGATGAAGATGATCCGCATATCAACCCGCTCGGCGCGAAGGGTATCGGCGAAATCGGTATCACGGGCGTGGCCGCAGCGATCGCCAATGCCGTATTCAATGCCACCGGCAAACGCGTGCGCGACTTGCCCATTACCCTTGATAAGCTGCTCTGATAGATTAAAAGTGCTGGTTAGTTTTCAGGCGTCACGTAGATTGCCGATGCCGGAAATTTCACCTTGAACAAACTGCCTTCACCCTGGCGTGAATCGATTACTAGCGTTGCGCTATGGCGCAATAACACGTGCTTGACGATCGCCAGCCCCAGACCAGTCCCCTTGGTTTCACGCGAGCGGCTTTTATCGACCCGATAAAAGCGCTCCGTTAGCCGCGAAATATGTTCAGGCCGAATCCCGATGCCGTTATCTTGTACCGCAAATTGTGGACCTGTGACCGACAGCACCCAGCCAATCTGAATCGTGCCGCCAAGCGGGGTGTAGCGCACCGCGTTCGAGACCAGATTGCCGAAGGCACTGCGCAACTCGTCGGTGCTGCCGTGAATGTCCGGGCCATCGACCTGCAGCGTTACTGTGTGCTTGCCAGCCGACAGCGCCTTCGCTTCCTGCTCGATCTGTTCCATCAATGCGCGCATCACGACGCGTTCCGGCCGCATCGGGTAATCAATCGACTCCAGCCGGGTCAGCGTCAGCATATCTTCCACCAGATTCTGCATGCGCTGGCCTTGTTCGGTCATTAATTTTAGGTGGGATTGCCGGGTCTGGCTTTCGAGATTCGGTTGCATCAGCGCGATTTCGAGAAAGCCGTTGATGACGGTCAACGGCGTACGAAGCTCATGGGATGCGTTAGCGATGAAGTCACGTCGCATCATTTCGATCCGCTCAGTTTCAGTGGCGTCGTGAGTCACCAGAATCTGGCGGCGGTTTTCAAACGGGATGATCTGCAACACCAGCTTGCGATTCTTCAGCGCCAGCGTCAAAGGCTGCTCATAGCGGCCCAGAATAATGTAATCCATAAACTCCGGGCTACGGATCACGTTGGTCACGCGCATACCCTTGTCGCGGTCCTGTTTCAAGCCCAGATGCCGTTCGGCGGCGGGATTGCACCATTCCAGAAACAGCACGTCGTCCATGATCACCACACCGTCCGGCAGCAACGTCATGGCCTGGCGAAAACGCGCCAGCCATTCGGTCAGTTCGGTCTGGTGCTTTTCGTCATCGCGGCGCAATCGATACAGGCGTGAAAAAACATCGGTCCAGGCGCCCCACCCGTCCGGCAACCGGGCGCTGTCAGGATGATCCAGCCAGATATTCAAGCGGTATAGATAGGACAGCTGGAGCAGCAAGATCACTGCCAGTACCGTAGCGCCCACCAGCAAACCGACCACACCGCCGAAAAAAAACCACAGCATGCCTGTGAGAGCGATTACACCCGACATGCGCAGCAGTGCCGGCACCCAAAACAGCAATCCTGAATTCATGTGCGCAGCTTATTTTTCGGAAAGCATGTAGCCTACACTACGCACCGTGCGGATCAGATGCTCGGCTTCTTTCAGCGCTTTGCGCAACCGCAGTACATGGACGTCGACCGTGCGCTCTTCGATCACGACGTGATCGCCCCAGACCTTGTCGAGCAGCTGCGTGCGGCTGAAGACGCGATCGGGGTGCGCCAGGAAAAATTTCAGCAGCTTGAATTCGGCATGCCCAATATCGATTTTCTGGTCCGCCAGGCTGACGCTGCAACTGACCGGATCCAGCGTCACGTCGCCTGCTTTCATCAGGCTCTGGGCGTGCTCGGGACTCTTCCGACGCAGCAACGCCTTGATTCGCGCAGTCAGTTCACGTGGCGAGAATGGCTTGGTGATGTAATCGTCGGCGCCGTTATCGAGCCCGGCGATCTTGTCTTCCTCCATCGACTTGGCGGTCAGCATGATGACCGGGATTTCGTGCAACTGGCGATCGGTCCGGATGCGCGACAGCAGCCGCAAGCCGGTCTGGTCCGGCAGCATCCAGTCCAGCAGGATCAGATGCGGCGTGCGACGGGCAATGAGGTCCCAGGCTTCTGCAGCAGTGTTCGCTGCGAAGGTATTCCACCCGGCCTCGCGCAGGGTGAAACTGACTAGTTCGACGATCGAGGGCTCATCTTCAACAATCAGGATCGTGGTTTTATCGGCAGCCATCATGCGACCCTAATCGACCAGCTTGGCGAGCGAGGCGTAGTCGGTGTGACGGATATCCTTGCCTTCGACAATGAAGATCACATATTCGGCAATATTCTTGGCATGGTCACCGATCCGCTCGATTGCTTTTGCGACCCACAACGTGTCGAGCGCCGACGAAATCGTGCGCGGGTCTTCCATCATGAACGTAATCAGGCTGCGCATGATCGAGCGGAATTCATGGTCGATGATTTCGTCTTGCGCGATCAACAGCGTGGCCTGACGCGCATCGAGTCGTGCGAATGCATCGAGCGCGTCGTGCAGCATTTCGGCGGCGCTGTTGGCAATCACCCGCACGGTTTCAAAATGATTGATGATCCCCGCGCCGCGCGTGTGCAGTTCAACCGCGGTGCGAGCGATCTTCGTGGCTTCGTCCCCAATCCGTTCCAGGTCGGTAATCACCTTGATGGTCGCCATCACGGTACGCAGATCGTTGGCGGTGGGCTGGCGCCGCACGATCAGGTGGCTGCAGCTATCGTCGAGCTGAACTTCAAGACGATTGACGTTTTCATCGCCCTTGATAACCGCTTGCGACAGCTCGATGTTGCCGGTTCTAAAAGATACCATCGCATCGCGCAACTGGCTTTCAACCAGCCCGCCCATCAACAACACCTTCGAGCGGATCGTCTCAAGGTCCATGTCATATTGTTTTGAAGAGTGTTCGCCGGTCATCTGATTCTCCTGATTGTTCTGTTCGCGCTGAGCGCCGTACCCGGGCTGATCCCGATATCGATTCAGCCGAAACGGCCCGTGATGTAATCTTGGGTTTCCTTGCGTGCCGGATTCATGAAGATCTGATCGGTCTCGCCGAATTCGACCAGTTCGCCGAGGTACATGTAGGCGGTGTAATCCGAGCAGCGCGCGGCCTGCTGCATGTTGTGCGTGACGATCGTGATGGTGTAATCGCCCTTCAGTTCACTGATCAGTTCTTCTATCTTGGCGGTCGAGATCGGGTCCAGCGCCGAGGTCGGCTCATCCAGCAGCAAGACATCAGGCTTGACCGCCACCCCGCGCGCGATGCACAGACGTTGTTGCTGGCCACCGGACAGGCTGAGACCGCTCTTGTGCAGCTTGTCCTTGACTTCGCCCCATAGGGCTGCCTTGTTCAGGGCCCATTCGACGCGCTCGTCCATCTCCCCTTTCGGCAGGTTTTCATAGAGCCGCACACCAAATGCGATATTGTCGTAGACCGACATCGGAAACGGTGTCGGCTTCTGAAACACCATGCCAACCTTCGCGCGCAACATATTTACATCCTGGCCGGGTTCCAGAATATTTTTTCCGTTGTAGATGATGGTGCCTTCTGCGCGCTGACCCGGATAAAGATCGTACATGCGGTTCAGAGTGCGAAGTAGCGTTGATTTTCCACAGCCTGACGGACCGATAAAAGCAGTGACTTTTTTCTCGTGAATATTCAGGTTAATATTTTTAAGACCCTGAAACGCGCCATAAAAAAAGTTGAGCCCGCTGATTGCGATGGTCGGCGGCTTGGCGGTACTCTCTGGCGGATTAAAGTTATTCATGTGGGATCAGGTTTTTATTTTTTGGTTGAACATCGACCGTGACAGAATATTCAGCCCCAGCACACTGAACGTCACCAGTAGCGCCGCGCCCCACGCCAGCGAACGCCAGTTGTCATACGGGCTCATCGCAAACTGATAGATCACCACCGGCAGATTCGCCATTGGCGCATTCATGTTGGCGCTGAAAAACTGGTTGTTGAGTGCCGTAAATAGCAGTGGTGCAGTCTCGCCCGAAATCCGCGCCAAAGCCAGCAGCGCGCCGGTCATGACGCCGGCCTTGACCGCGCGCAGCCGGACGAACGTAGCGACTTTCCAGCGCGGTGCGCCCAGCGCAAAAGCCGCTTCCAGCAAGCTGTTCGGGACCAGCTTTAACATGTTGTCGGTGGTACGTACCACCACCGGAATCGCAATCAATGAAATTGCAAAGGTACCGGCCCATCCGGAAAAATGCTTGGCGTTGGCGACGTAAATTGCGTACACGAAAAGGCCAATCACGATCGACGGCGCCGACAGCATGATGTCGGTGACAAAGCGCGTCACCTGCGCGAACCAGCTGCGTTCACCATACTCCGCTAGGTAGATCCCGGCCAGAATCCCGATCGGCGTACTGGTCAAGGTCGCAAGTCCGACAATCATCAGACTGCCAAGGATCGGATTAAGCAGGCCACCGCCCTCGCTACCTGGTGCCGGCGTGGTCTGCGTGAACATTGCCAGGCTAAGCGCGCCGCCCCCTTTGATCAGTAGAGTCACCAGAATCCACATCAAAAAAAACAGTCCGACTGCCATCGCCAGAAACGACAGCGCGATGCCCAGACGGTGCACCAGCAAACGCCTGCGATACACGGGATTCATTATTTGCTGCCCTCTTTTCTTTCCAGGCCGCGCAACATGAGTTTGGCCGCTGCCAGCACAATAAACGTAATCACGAACAAAATTAATCCCAGTGCGAACAATGCCGAGACATGCAACGTGGACTCGGCTTCGGCAAATTCATTGGCAAGGGTCGACGCGATACTGTTACCTGCTGAAAAAAGCGACCACGACAGATGCTGCGAATTGCCGATTACAAACGTGACCGCCATGGTTTCACCCAGTGCCCTGCCCAGCCCGAGCATCACGCCACCTACCACGCCGGTCTTGGTGTAGGGCAGCACCACCTTGCGCACGACCTCCCATTTGGTGCAGCCGAGCGCATACGCGGACTCTTTGAGTACTTCGGGCACGACTTCGAAGACATCGCGCATTACCGACGCGATAAACGGAATGATCATTACCGACAGAATCAGACCTGCGGTCAGAATGCCGATTCCCATCATTGGGCCCCGAAACAAAACACCGATCACCGGCAGCACGCCGAGAGTTTTTGCCAGCACCGGCTGCACATAGTCGGCAAACAGCGGTGCAAATATGAATAGTCCCCACATTCCGTAAATTATGCTGGGTACACCCGCCAGCAGTTCAACCGCTGCACCCAGCGGTCGACGCAACCAGACCGGGCAAATTTCAGTCAAAAACAACGCGATCCCAAAACTCAGAGGAAACGCAATCAGCAGTGCGATCAACGAGGTCGATAGAGTGCCGACAATTGCGATAAGCGCGCCGTACTTGTCGTTGACCGGGTCCCACTCGACGGTAGTGATGAAGGCCGGTCCGAACTCGTGAAAGGCCGGCCAGGCGCCGATCGCCAGAGAAATGATAATACCGACCAGCACCAGCAATACGCTGAATGCAAAACCAAAAGTTATTTTGTGAAACAGAAAGTCCTGAAAGCGCTGGCGTCGCATGGTCGATGCCATGGCCTTGCTGGCGACTGTGGCGTCATTGTCCAACTGCGGCGACTGAGACGACGTCATCGTCATGGAGGATGGATGTGCACTCATGGATAGACCTGAAGTGAGTCGTTCCCGGTCAGCACGATGTTTGCTGACCGGGACCAATGGGCCTTGCTACGAATAATTTCGCTTGCGTAAAATCGAGTTAGCGAGTTCGCGCGCCTCGCAATGCGAAAACTACCAGATGGCTTTACCGCTGCTGTCCTTGATCTGGGCCTTCCATGCGTCTTGTACCAGCTTGACCACGCTAGCCGGCATCGGCACGTAATCCAGCTCGGTAGCCATCGCACCGCCGTGGGTGTAGGACCAATCAAAAAACTTCAAGACTTCTTTGGCTTTGACAGCGTCCGCCTGAACCTTGTGCATCAGGATGAACGAGGCACCGGTGATCGGCCAGCTACCCTTGCCCGCCTGGTTGGTCAGCACCACGCCATAGCCGGGAGTTTTGGTCCATTCGGCATTCGCGGCAGCTGCCTTGAAGCTGTCGTCGTTCGGCTCGACAAACTGACCGTCCTTGTTCTTCAACTGTGTGTATTCCATCTTGTTTTTCTTTGCATAGGCGAACTCGACATAGCCAATCGAATTCTTGATGCGCTGCACGTTGGCGGCGACGCCCTCGTTACCTTTGCCGCCGACGCCAGTTGGCCACTTCACAGCCGTACCCGAGCCGACGGTAGTCTTGAACTCGGGACTTGATTTCGACAGAAAATCGGTGAACAAAAAGGACGTACCGGAACCATCAGCGCGGTGTACGACGGTGATGTCTTCGGTCGGCAATTTGACGCCGGGGTTCAGCAAGGCGATTTCCGGCGCGACCCATTTGGTAATTTTGCCGAGGTAGATCGCCGCCAGGACTTCGCCGGTGAGCTTCAACTGACCTGGCTTGATACCTTCGACGTTAACCACCGGCACGACGCCACCCATGATTGCAGGAAACTGCATCAAACCTTCGGTCTCGAGTTCTTCTGCTTTCAGGGGCATGTCGGAAGCGCCGAAATCGACCGTCTTGGCCTTGATCTGCTTGATACCACCGCCGGAACCGATGGACTGATAGTTGAGGCCGTTACCGGTGGTTTTTTTGTAGGTCTCCGCCCATTTCGAATAAATCGGATAAGGAAATGTGGCGCCAGCGCCAGTCATGTCGGCGGCGACTGCGCTTGACAGGCTGGCAGTAGAACCAGCAACTAAAAACGCCGAAATCAGCGTCGATTTGATAAAGGGATTCAATTGCATGGAGGCTCCTTGGAGTGGGCGATATGAAACAACCCGCACTCTAACCAACAATTATGACAAGTTTATGACCTGACGATAAAATCATGTCACATCGAGCCGAATGGCATAATTTATGTCATGAACTTGTCATAATCGCTGACTAAACTCATTGAATACGTCAATGACAACAAAAATACCCATGAGCGTTCAAGCAGTGCAGGAAAATCGAGCAGATGTCACGGTTGCTACTGGAGCAACATTTTTAAATCGTGAATTATCGCAGTTGGCGTTTAACCGCAGGGTGCTGGCACAGGCCGAAGACAATACCATCCCGCTACTTGAAAGGTTACGTTACCTGTGCATCGCCAGCAGCAATCTGGATGAATTTTTTGAAGTCAGAATCGCCAGCCTGTTGGCCAAAAGTCGCCTGGATGGCGATATCAAGGAGCCGCCGGGGTTAACCGCTGCCCTGCAGATGACCAGCACCGAATGCCATGCAATCGTCGAACGCCAATATCAGGTGCTCAATCGCGAGGTACTACCTCAGTTGTCCGCGCAGGGAATCCATTTGCTGCGTGATCAGGACCGCAATGATCGCCAGCGCACGTGGGTCAAGGAATATTTTGATCGCGAAGTGCGTCCCCTGCTGACCCCGATCGGTCTTGACCCGGCCCACCCATTTCCACAGGTCGTGAACAAAAGCCTGAATTTTATCGTCGAGCTGTCTGGCAAGGATGCGTTCGGCCGCGGTACTGCGATAGCGATCCTGCGGGCGCCGCGGGTGCTGCCTCGGGTGATCCGGTTGCCTGACGAACTATCCGACCGCGGCGGCGTGGCCTTTTGTCTGCTGTCGTCGATTATTCATGCTCACATCACCGATTTATTCACCGGTCGCGACGTGATTGCGTATTCTCAGTTCCGGGTGACCCGCAACAGTGACATGTGGGTCGACGAAGAGGAAGTCAAGAATCTGCGGCAGGCATTGCAGAGCGAACTTCAGATTCGGAATTTCGGCGTAGCGGTCCGACTTGAGGTCGCCAAAAACTGTCCGGATCATTTGTCGCAGCTATTGCTGGAGCAATTTTCGATCAATCGCAATCGCCTGTATCAGGTCGATGGCCCGGTCAACATGGTGCGTCTGTCCGAGCTGCTCGATCTGGTCGAGCATCCCGAGCTGCGTTTTGCACCCTTCACACCGCGTTTTCCGCCGCTGCTGGCAACTGGTGACCTGTTTGCCCATCTGAAGCGCAACGATGTGCTGTTGCACCATCCGTTTCAATCGTTCCAGCCGGTCGTCGAATTCATTCGTACGGCCGCACTCGATCCGAACGTAGTAGCGATCAAGCAGACGATCTACCGCACCGGCATGAATTCTGACCTGATGGAATCACTGATCATCGCGGCACAGCGCGGCAAGGAAGTGACGGTAATCGTCGAGCTGATGGCGCGCTTCGACGAAGAAGCGAATATCAATTGGGCCGATCGGCTGGAACGGGTCGGCGCGCAGGTAGTGTATGGTGTCGTTGGACTGAAAACCCACGCCAAGCTGGCGCTGGTACTGCGGCGCGAGGACGGCCATTTGCGCTATTACGCGCATCTGGGTACCGGCAACTACCACCCGAGCACCACCAAGATGTACACCGACTTCGGCGTGCTGACAGCGAACACCGCGCTGGCGATCGAAGTGAATGAAATTTTTTTACATCTGACCAGCCTGACCAAGCCAAAAAAACTCGCCCTGCTCTGGCTCGCACCCTTTACGCTGCACAAGGAGTTCATCAAGGCAATCCGCAATGAGGGCGCCATCGCGCGCGCCGGCCGGCCGGCGCGGATCATCGCCAAGATGAACGCGTTGCTGGACGAATCGGTGATTCGCGCGCTCTACGTTGCGTCCGGTGATGGGGTAAAAATCGATCTGATCGTGCGCGGCGCCTGCGCCCTGCGCCCTGGCGTGCCTGGCCTGTCGGAAAACATTCGTGTGCGTTCGATCGTCGGTCGATTTCTGGAACACAGTCGCATCTACTATTTTCGCAACGACCTCGCGCACGACGTGTACCTGTCCAGCGCCGACTGGATGAATCGCAATTTATTCCGACGCATCGAAGTGGCTTTTCCGATACTTGACCGGGCGCTTAAGAAACGTGTGATTGGCGAAGGTCTGAATCCCTATCTGAAAGATAATCTGAATTCGTGGGAGCTCGATGCCGACGGTCTGTATCACAAGCGACAGGCGCGGCTGCGGCAATTACCTTTCAGCGCTCAGGACTATTTGATGGACAAGCTCGGACAGCCTTTTAACGATTTGCAAGGCTGACCGATGGACCTGATCCTGTGGCGACACGCCGAAGCAGATGTGGGTGAACCCGACGACCTGAGAGCGCTCACTGGCAAGGGCCAAAAACAGGCGCTTCGCATGGCCGAGTGGCTCGACCGCATGCTACCGAGCGGTTGCAGGATACTGGTCAGTCCGGCGTTGCGCACGGTGCAGACTGCCGAAGCGTTGGAGCGTCGCTTCAAGGTCCATTCAGGGTTGGCACAAGATGCCACCAGTGCGAGTCTGATCGAGGCTGCAAACTGGCCCGCCAATCGCGAGCCGGTCCTGCTGGTCGGACATCAGCCGTCACTCGGCCGACTCGCAGCATTGCTGGTGAGCGGCGCCGAACAGGACTGGACTATCCGCAAAGGTAACGTCTGGTGGTTGGCACAACGCGAACGTGGCGACACTCGCGGAACCTTCTTGCGGGCGGTCTTGACACCTGACCTGCTCGGCAAGTAAAGCTGCGATCATCGCTACAAGATCAGCGCCACTACGTGTAGCAGGACGCCCACCATCCCGCCCACCAGCGTCCCATTGATGCGAATGAATTGCAGGTCTTTACCGACGTAAAGCTCAAATTTTGCGGAGACGGTCTCGGCGTCCCATTGATGAATCACACGTTCGACCAGTTCTGCAATCGCGCCACGTCGATGCACAATCGCATCCGTCGCAAATTCACGCAGCCAAAGATTCAACTGGTCGCGAACCGGCGCAGCGCCGGCAAGCGCACGACCGAAGGCCAATATCGCCTCGCCTAGCCGCACTGCCATGCGCGACTTCGGCGCAGCGGCATCGGTGAGCATGCGCTGTTGCAGGTCCTGCCAGATGTTATCGACATATTCCGAAAAAACCGGGTGCTGCAGACTTGACTGGATCAACGCGGCGATCCTGGCTTCGTATTCCGGCGCATCGCGCAGCCGCTCGATCCATTCTTCCAGCGTGGTCTGGAATCGGTCGCGCCATTCGCTGTCAGGTTGCTGCATGTCGGTGATCACATCTTCGAAACCCGCCAGCAGGCGCAGGTAGAATTTTTCATCGAGAACCCGCGGCATCCAGCGTGGGCTGTTCTCATGAATTTTTTGGCGAATGTAGTCTTGATTCTGTTCCAGCGCCGCGGCAACGATTTTCAGGAGCTGGTCGAACACCTGCTGGTGCCGCCGGTCGGCCACCAGAATCGTCAGCACATCGGCCAGCAGCGGCGCAAAGCGCATTTGCCGCAGCAAGCTGTCGATCCGGCCGTGGATGAACCGGTTCACGTCGTCGTTTTGCAGCAGCCGCAGTAGCGATGGCAGCGTACTGACGATCTGGCGTGCGACAGCGTCGCCGTTGGCAGGCTGCGCCAGCCAGCGGGACGCGGCGCCGGTAAAATCGATCCGCCCAAATTCGCTGCCGATCACCTCACGTGTCATGAAGTTATGTTCCAGAAAATTCGCCACGCTGTGACCGATTCGGTCCTTGTTTTTTTGAATAATTGCGGTGTGCGGAATTGGCAGGCCGAACGGATGCCTGAACAGCGCCGTCACGGCAAACCAGTCTGCCAGCGCACCGACCAGAGCTGCTTCGGCAAATGCGCGCACGAATCCGATCACTGGATGCCCGCTCTGGAACACACTAGCCAGCAAAAACACCAGCGCCATCAGAACCAGCAACCCGGTGGCGATACGGCGCATTTTCTTTAACGGAGCAAGCTGGTCGGATGGTTCCATCGATGGGGGCAATCTGGTTGGTCGGGGCATGCCATCGCCCCAGTGCGCAGCCGCAGCGCTACGAAACCAGTCGGCACGGCTGGCTACTCCCGATGGGTTTTTATCAAACGATCTTAAGAATAGCGCAAGCGGCCTTGCAGCGACCTTGAATTCGCGCGCCAACGAGGCAGGAATTTGCAATGTCATCGGCGACGCGATTCGCTAGGCGCCGTGCAGCCGCCCGTTTCGACACAGTGCCCGCTGATCCGTCCACTCCCTCCGGCGTAGCGCTGAGACAAATGAACCCGCCATGCCAAAAAATAACTGATCGCACTACTGAATGGTCCGGCGCTGATCGTCAAGGGTGTTCGGATCGTACCGATGCGTAACTGCATGCTGCAGTCCTGTAACGAGTCGACGCCGACCGCTGAGCGCGCTTCGCCTCGGTGACAGTACCCTGTGGTCTGTCCGGCCAGACGGCCGATTCACACCGCTGCAATCAGGACAGTCCCGAAGTCCGGTTCGCCGTCGCCACGCCAGTAAATCATCCGATGCCCGTATGGTCGCGACTGCAAACCAGACTCCTTATCTCGTCCAGAATGGTGACGACCGACACAGAGTTCCATCTACTGATTTTGATCACGCTTCACCGTACGCCAAATTGGCCAAGGTCCACGAGAGCCATGAATGCGCGCCGTCAGAAGTCGACAGGTTGCGCCGAAGGCACTACTTTGGCGTACATCAGAGGGACTTGGCGACGTACACAATTAAAATGGCAGAAGGAACGAGTAGTAGTTGGGCAAGAATAGTTCCGAGCAGTCTGCAGCCCACTAACCAGACCACAGCGCGCCGAAATTGCGAATCACTTACGCGTCCTTCGAGCACATCGTCGGTCATCC
The DNA here is from genome assembly GCA_043748965.1 of Burkholderiales bacterium. Classification (GTDB taxonomy): domain Bacteria; phylum Pseudomonadota; class Gammaproteobacteria; order Burkholderiales; family Burkholderiaceae_D; genus Actimicrobium. The sequence goes on along the minus strand of JAYVEF010000005.1, from coordinate 1,114 downwards.
CGGGCGTGTGCGGGTCGATAAAAACTGCCATCATGACCGTGGCACCACCATTGATAATTGACGAGTGCGTGCTCGAGGTGACGCGAACGCTTGGGTCCAGTACCCCCCCGCGTACAGTGCAGCGAACAGGCCCACCGTTCAGAGCGCCACGGCGACGACATTGAGCGCAGTCACAGACAGCAATACGTCGCCTCTTTTCCGAAGCTTTCTGACGTTCTCGGCAACTGGCATGCGTGCCACATCTCTGACGTCAGAAAGTCCGCCCTTGAAAACCGCATGTAGAACCAGCTTTGGCACCGAGCGATGGATCTGGAAATGCTCGACGGCACGACAAAACACACGCTGAAAAGTCGGGATCAGCAAGTCTCCGGAAACGGTTGCAACCGCTGCAGAAACCAGCAGCCACCGGAAGTCCGCGAGCAAGCTTTCGTCGGCAAATTGCGCCCCTAAATTCGATTCGACACGCTTTGCCAAAAATGGGCCGAAAAATGAATTGGATGTGCGCGAGACAAGAACAAGAATACTAAACAGCGCCAGCGAAACAGCAATACATCGCGTTCTAACGCCAGCGATACGTACGGAGTATGCGAGCGTGCCAATAAGGTGGATGACGAACGTCAGGAAACAAGTGAATAGTGGTTGCTTGCCCATAACACTCGCGATGATCTGAATCGAAACACGCTGCCATCGGCAGGGGAATATTGCAACGATCCCTGCACGCCGCGAGGGCGCAGGTTCCCGCTGCAGAGCAGCCTGTGCTTCATCGTGCGCTTCGCGACAGCTTGTATGTCAAGGTTCGTGCCTCGACAACCCATCCGAAGTCGCAACCGAATTTTTTGGATGCCCCGTCAGTAATCGCTCCAGCAACTCAATGCGGTGACGATGCGGCGTGGTGATCGCGTAGAAGTGCTCCTGTAACAACGTGGACTGGCCGACGCACACCAGGTAGCCCGACTGCAATTCGTCTTGAACCACCACTTCCGGGAGGATTGTCAGCCAGCCACTGTCGCGCGCGATCAGCCGCAGCGTCGCCATATCATCCACCTCGGCACGCAGGCGCGGCGTCACCCCTGCTGCAGCGCACATGGCATCGAACTGTGCCCGAAGCGCACTG
>JAYVEF010000004.1:0-7380 GCA_043748965.1 Burkholderiales bacterium | reverse complement strand
AATACTCATCGTGCTTGGTGAAGCCGCCCAGCGTCTTTGCGATGTCGTTCGCGACGGAAGGCTTCTCGGCGATGATGAGGGTTTTGGTCATGAATAAGGTCTCGAAAAAATCGCGCTGGCCGGTCGGCTCAGTGCGGTATTGTGCGCATCATACAACCGTTGTCGCGAAATTTGCGGTGCCGTGCGGATGCTGCACGGGTTGGCGCAAAGCGTAAGCGATCGGCGTCGATGATAAGCGCGATCATGCGAGCGCTGCAAGCGGCTCGCTTTTGTGCGGCGCAGGATGCGACAAATGATGCGGATAATAGAGGCGAGTTAATTAATGCAACTGGCGCGGTTCGGGATCGTCGTCGTCCAGGAACAGTTCGTCGAACATCAGACCGTCCGGCTCCTTGCCTTGACTCCACAGCACCATCAGCACGATCACTTTCAGCTTGTCGAGTGAAATCAAGCTGTCGCTTACCGCCAGAGCGCGCTCAATGACGATTTCACGCTGCACTGGATTGAGCAAGCGTGCCGCTTCCAGAAACTGAATGAACCCGACCGCGGGCGTTCCCAGCGCATCCATCTCCGGCTGGGCATAGATGCGAATGCTGCCGGACAGCGCAGGTTGAACCGGGTACTGGCCGGACAATGCATCCGAGGTGTGGACCAGATCGGTGAGCCAATCGAGCGCGCAGGAGATTTCTTCGTCTTCGAAACCGATCGCCGATAGTTTCTTGACCAGCGCCGCCGGTGCAGGGCAGGCGTCGGGCCGATAATAGGTTTCGTACAGGTAAACGAGGACGTCGAACATGCTTGTACTGTAGCGGTAGAATCGTTTCGGCACAAGCACTGTGCACAGCCCTTTATATAGTCCGGGCTCTCAGCCGATACGGCGAACACTTCCGCCCGGTAAAATTTCCAGCAAGCCCTGCATTTCCAGCGACAGCAACTGCGCCGATAAATCGCCGGCGCCCAGGCCGCAGCGCGCAGCCAGCGTATCGCCATCGACCGGATCAAAGCCTAGCGCGCCGAGCAGTCTTGCATTCTCGGGCGGCACGGGTACGGGAGCTACGGTCGCTAACGCAACTGGCGCCACGAGGGTACCGAATTCTTCCAGAATATCCTGTGCCGATTCAATCAGCTTGGCACCTTGCTTGATCAACTGATGACAACCTTTGGCCAGCGGCGAGTGGATCGAGCCCGGAATCGCAAACACGTCGCGGCCCTGCTCGGCGGCCACCCGCGCGGTAATCAGCGAGCCGGACTGTGCCGCCGCTTCGATGACCAGAACCGCACGCGAAAGCCCGCTGATAATTCGGTTGCGGCGCGGAAAATTGCTTGCAATGGCAGGTGTGCCGAGCGGGTATTCGCTAATCAGGCAACCACGTTCGGCGATGCGGTGCGCCAGTGCGCGGTTGCGCGCCGGGTACACGATATCGATACCGGTACCGATCACCGCAACGGTCGAGGCCGCACCTGCCAGCCCGCCGAGATGTGCGGCAGCGTCGATGCCCAAGGCCATACCGGACACGATGGTGTGCCCGGCATGGCTCAGCGCACGCGAAAAATGCTCGGCATTCAACAAGCCCTGTGCCGTGGCATTGCGACTGCCGACGACGGCCAGGCAGGCGCGCTGCAATAGCGTCACATCGCCTCTGGCGTATAGCAAAATCGGTGGATCGGGGATGTGCAGCAATGCGGGCGGGTAGCGCGGATCGGCAAGCGTCAGTAAATGATTTTCTGGCAGATCGAGCCACCTTAGCGTGCGCTCGATCAATGCGATGGTGGTGACGTTAGGGCTGGCGCCCAGGGCACGCGCAACGCACGCACCTGCAAACTGTTCCAGCAGCCGCGCATCCGTACTGAAAATATCCGCTGGCAGGCCAAACTGACGCAGCAGACGCAAAGCGGTTTCGACGCCGACGCCGCTGGTTTGCATCAGTCGAAGCCACTGACCCAGTTCACGACGTTCAAACAAGGCAGCAGATTCGACTTCGGACAAAAATTACTCCGGTGATTTGGCCACGTCACCGACTTGTACGGAATCCCTGACCTGCATGACCAGGGCGTATGAGATGTTGTTGAAGACGCGGAAGATGAACAGGTTGCCATATTCGGTATCCGGCAGCTTGACGTTGTCCTTCTTGCCCTCGGTTTTATCGACGATGGTGGTGCCCAAGCGGTATAACTGCAACACCGTACCGACATCGATACCGTCTTTCCTGCCCCGATTGACCGTCACGATCTGATTTTGACCGGCATTGGCAACGCCGCCATAAATTGACACGATCCGTGCATTGGTCTGGCGCTCGGGCGGATGCGGCACATAATTCATGATTGGCGTTGGTGGTGCCGCCACAAGCCGGTCGCCGACACCCATTTCTTCTTTGGTGCTGACCACATTGAACACATGCGCCGAGGTGCCGGTTGGATCGGCCTTTTCGAGTTTGACGGTGCCCAGGAACATTGCTTCATAACCAATGATCTTTTTGGTTTCGGGATCTTTCAGAGGGGTACCCGGACGGAACACCTGAAACGCCGTATCGTTCCCGAGGTTGCCGCGCACATAGGCTGTATCGCCTTTGCCGAGAAAAACATGGCCTTCCTGCGCCGCGACAATTCGCGGTGTGCCCTGCAGCGTATTTTCTTCGATGATCAGTGGTTGGGACAGATAGGGCTCAATATCGGCCGCTGAAATAGACGGAATGGCATCCTTGCCCAAGCCTTGAACACGAATTTCCGGCGAAACCCGCACCGTGCCGTTCACGCCGCCTGCGGCCGGATTGCCGAGTCGTAGCCGCCCGTTGACGCGGTCAAAATAGACCACTTGACCTGGATAGATCCAATGCGGGTTGCGGATCTGTTCGCGGTTCATGTCCCACACTTGCGGCCAGCACCACGGATGTTGCAGGAATTTGCCCGAGATACCCCACAAGGTATCGCCGCGCACGACCAGATGGCTATCGGGCGCGTTCGCCAGGAATTCGCAGCGGGCCGGCGCTGCGGTGACGTGCATGGGCACCAACGCCAGCGCAGCGACGGCGAAAGCGAGGGAGGCGACGGCTGTGCTAAACTTTTTCATGGTTGATCCGGTGAGTGTGGCGACTATTCGAAGGGTTCCGACCACAGCAGGTTGCACGGGCATCGTTAAATGCGTGACAAATCTTGCCAAATTGAATCAAATTCTGCACATAATTCCTTGAAGTAGCAAGAAATAACCACTTCTTCACTCGCAGCATTGTTGCGCAAAAGCCGTATGTCATTATTAAATATTTTGCTTTATCCCGATTCACGATTGCATAAAGTTGCCAAACTCGTCACCGAATTTGATGCGCGCTTGAAGCAACTCGTCGCCGACATGGCAGAAACCATGTACGAAGCTCCAGGGGTCGGCCTGGCCGCCTCGCAGGTCGACGTGCATCAGCAACTGATCGTTATCGACATCTCGGAAACAAATTCCGACTTGAAAGTATTCATCAATCCCGAAATCATCTGGGCCAGCGAGGCGATGCAGGTCTACGACGAAGGCTGCCTGTCGGTACCCGGCGTGTACGACGGCGTCGAACGCCACGCCGAAGTCAGAGTGCGCGCGGTGGATCTCGACGGCAAGCCTTTTGAAACCAGTGCGGAGGGATTGTTCGCAGTATGCATCCAGCATGAAATGGATCACCTGAAAGGCAAGGTGTTTGTCGAGTATCTGTCGCCACTAAAGCGCAACCGCATCAAGGCACGGATGCTCAAAGAAGAACGTGAACAAAATCGCGATCGCAAGCGTAGCATTGTGCGATAAACCGCTCTGCATACGCCGTTTGGCAAAGGTTAGCTGACCCTTCACCTAGTTGTAACGTCCATCCTGTCCATGAAAATCGTCTTTGCCGGCACGCCCGAATTTGCCGCAGTCGCACTGCAGGCAATCCACACCGCAGGCATCGAGATCGCGCTGGTACTGACCCAGCCCGACCGCCCTGCCGGACGGGGCATGCAGTTGCATGGGTCGGCGGTCAAACAGTTCGCTGTGTCCTGGGGAATACCGGTGGCACAACCGATATCGTTGCGGCTCGATGGCAAATATCCCGACGTCGCGCGCGACGCACACGCCCTTTTATGCGGAACACCCCACGACATCATGGTGGTGGCGGCGTATGGATTAATCCTGCCACCGTCCGTGCTGGCAATCGCCCCGCGTGGTTGCCTGAACATTCATGCGTCGCTGTTGCCGCGCTGGCGTGGCGCCGCACCGATTCACCGCGCTATCGAAGCCGGAGACAGTCAGACCGGCATCACCATCATGCAGATGGAGCAGGGGCTCGACACCGGACCGATGCTCGAGTACGCGCGCCTCCCAATTCTGCCTGACGATACGACCGGCAGTCTGCACGATCGTCTGGCCCGGCTGGGTGGCGAAATGATCGTTACCACCTTGCGCCGGCTGGCCGACGGCACGTTGCACGCGACACCGCAGCGTGAGACCGGCGTGACGTATGCCAGCAAAATTACCAAGCACGAAGCCGCGCTGGATTTTTCGCAATCGGCAGAAGTGCTCGGTCAAAAAATCCGTGCCTTCAATCCGGCGCCAGGCGCTTCGATGATGATCGATGGCGTGACCATCAAACTCTGGCGTGCCGAGCTTGCGGCTACGACGACTGGTGCCAGCCCGGGACAGATCATCGGAGCCGACGATACCGGCGGTCTGGTAATTGCCTGCGGCAACGGCGCATTGCGCATGCTCGAATTACAAAAGCCGGGTGGCAAGCGATTGCCGGCGCGCGAGTTTTTGCGCAGCCTGCCGATCCCGGTCGGTGCAAGCGCGATTCGGACGCCGGAAGATCCGTGACTCCGGATGCGGACAAACGCCGACAGACCTCGCTGATATTCACGCGCCGCATATCTTTTATGAAGATAAAAAATTGGCGTCATAACTGTAGCGCACCTATCCTTTGCGGGTCTCCTCCATGTCTCCTCTTTTTGATATGGATTCAAGCCCGCCTCCAAGCGGGCTTTTTTTGCTGGGGTAGGCGTGGACAAAGGTGCGCGCTGCGCCGTATCACGGCCGCTACGAAGTCCCCGGGGAATTCTCGGCAGGCCGCAAGTCTGTTGATGCGGCGTCACAATAAGACTGTCTTCATCCGGAAACCCGAATCTGCAGCCCGACAACAGACCAAAACTGCACCTCGATCAGCAAAGTGCTGCGCCCGCGTGCAAGAATATCTATCTGTCGTATAATTTTAGTGTGCCGATTCGTTTCGGCAGTCATATCCACTTGCGGGCGCCAGAGCGGGTGGACATAGTGTTGCGCCGTATCGATCCGCTACAAATACCGCTAAAGCGGACCTTGAAAACCCGGCTCCGCATCCACCGCAGGCCGGGTTTTTGCGTTAAAGCACCGCGTGACTTCCATTGATGTTGTTTCACTTTTCAAAAGCCCACCATGCAACGCGACGCCCTTTCTGCCATCGAAGCCACCCTGCGCGATTTACTGACGCGCCGCATCTTGATTCTGGATGGCGCGATGGGCACCATGATTCAGCAGTACAAGCTGACCGAAGAAGACTATCGCGGCACCCGCTTCGCTGACTTTACCGGTCCGGCCGATGTGCGAGAGTTGTTCGTCAAGGGTAACAACGAATTACTGAGCCTGACCCAGCCACAGGTCATCAGCGCGATTCATGAACAATATCTGGCCGCCGGTGCCGATCTGATCGAAACCAATACCTTTGGCGCGACCACCGTGGCGCAAGACGACTACCACATGGCGCATCTGGCTTATGAGATGAACCTAGCCTCGGCACGCATCGCGCGTGCTGCGTGCGACAAATACTCAACCCCCGACAAGCCGCGCTTTGTCGCTGGCGCATTGGGCCCGACTCCCAAGACAGCATCAATCTCTCCCGACGTCAACGACCCCGCCGCACGCAACGTCACCTTTGACCAGTTAGTGGCGGCGTATCTGGAACAAACGCGTGCCCTGGTGGAAGGCGGTGCCGACGTACTGCTGGTCGAAACCATTTTCGACACGCTTAATTGCAAGGCCGCGTTATTTGCGATCGATACATTTTTTGAGGACTCCGGGCAGCGCCTGCCGATCATGATTTCCGGAACGGTGACCGATGCCTCGGGACGGATTTTGTCGGGGCAGACCGTGCCGGCCTTCTGGAATTCGGTACGTCACGCGCGACCATTGACGGTCGGTTTGAACTGTGCACTGGGCGCTGCCTTGATGCGCCCGTACGCGGAAGAACTCGCCAAGGTCGCCGATACCTTCGTCTGCATTTATCCCAACGCCGGTTTGCCTAATCCGATGAGCGACACCGGATTTGACGAGACGCCCGACGTCACCTCATCGTTGCTGAAAGACTTCGCCGAAAGCGGTTTTGTCAACATCGCCGGTGGCTGCTGCGGCACCACGCCGGACCATATTCGCGCGATCGCACAGACGGTGGCGAGCATTGCCCCACGCAAGATTCCAGCCGCCGTGTCCACCATGCGGCTGTCAGGGCTGGAGCCTTTCGCCGTTGATGACGACTCGTTATTTGTCAACGTCGGTGAGCGCACCAATGTCACCGGCTCGAAGGCATTCGCGCGACTGATACTGAACGAACAGTACGACGAGGCGCTCGCCGTTGCGCGTCAACAAGTTGAAAATGGTGCGCAGATCATCGACATCAACATGGATGAAGCGATGCTGGATTCGGTCGCGGCGATGACGCGGTTTTTAAATCTGATCGCGTCCGAGCCCGACATCGCACGGGTGCCGATCATGATCGATTCGTCGAAGTGGTCGGTGATCGAAGCCGGGCTCAAATGTGTGCAGGGCAAGTCGATCGTCAACTCGATTTCAATGAAAGAAGGCGAGGATGAATTTTTGCGTCAGGCCCGGCTATGCCGACGCTACGGCGCGGCTGTGATCGTGATGGCATTCGATGAAAAAGGACAGGCCGATACGTTCGAACGAAAGACCGAAATCTGTCAGCGTGCTTACAACCTGCTAGTTTCCAAAGTCGGTTTTCCACCCGAAGACATCATCTTCGATCCGAACATTTTTGCGATCGCCACCGGTATCGAAGAACACAACAATTACGCCGTCGATTTTATCAATGCTACGCGCTGGATCAGGACCAATCTGCCGCATGCCAAAATCAGCGGCGGCGTCTCGAACGTGAGCTTCAGTTTTCGCGGCAACGACCCCGCGCGCGAAGCCATCCACACGGTTTTTTTGTATCACGCGATTCAGGCTGGGATGACGATGGGGATCGTCAACGCCGGCATGATGAGCGTCTACAGCGAACTGTCGGCCGAGTTGCGCGAGCGGGTCGAAGACGTCGTGCTGAACCGCCGCGACGACGCCACCGACCGCATGATCGAAATCGCCGGGACGCTCAAGTCGGGCGGCAAAAA
>JAYVEF010000003.1:0-2150 GCA_043748965.1 Burkholderiales bacterium | reverse complement strand
TTCTGACTTCAAGCAGCCGCGCATGCGCAAGCTGCACATCAAGATTGGCCGCCACCGCACGCGCGATCAGCGTGTCAAGTTCAGCGTCCTTGAATACGCCCCACCAGGCAATCGCTGATTGCTCCAGGTGCACCTGATTGGGCGGCTGTCCATTCCAGCGCGCTGGCATTTCCACTAACGGTGGTTGATAGTCGGACGTGACAGCACAACCCGATTCGACAAAAATCAGCAGCATCAAGCACAACCGCCTGGCGATTCGGCTCAAGACGCACTCGCAGCGGAGGAATGGTCAGACATTGAAGGTGTGGGATTTTTGGTTGGAGAAGAGGGTGCTGTCTGGATATACACATCCATTTGCTGTCCCACATACACTGGCAGCGCGCTCGCATCGAAACTGTAGATGACTTGCAAAACCCGCGAATCCACCCGCTCGGTTGGCGTACCTAGGAGTGCCGTCTTTGGCCCGATGTAAGGTTCGATACGCTCGAATGTCAACTGCACCGGCCGCTGCGGCGCGCCGCGTACAAAAGCAACGCCGGCAGCGCCAGGCGCAACTCGAAACGCATCGAACTCGTCAATGTCTGCACGCACGTAGAGCCGCCGGATATCACCAATCAATAGCAGCGGTTTGCCTTGCCCTCCGCTTTGAACAAATTCGCCAGCATGCAGATTCATTTGCAGAACCTTACCGGGCTGCACCGCCCGAACCGTAAATCGCTCAGTAGCGAGATCAATCTGCGCCGCACGCGTTTCGGCGAGCTGCAAAGCGGCGGCCGCAATCGCCACGGCGGAGCGCCGCAGGCTGATCTCTTCGCGGCTCACCGCGCGCTGGTCGGGAACGCTTTCAGCAAGCCGCAGTAGTACTTCGGATTGCATCCATCTGGCCTTGGCCTCGGCGGTACCGGCGTTGGCAGATACGCGCTGTGCCTGGATCTCGCGATCATCGATTTTAAACAGGCGGTCGCCTGTTGCAACCCGATCGCCCGCATGAACGTAGACGCTCACGACCATGCCCGATACCGCCGTGCCAATCAGGCTGTTACCGTTACTGGCTTCGACCACGCCCGCACCAGAAACATACGAGGCAAACGGCACGTCGGGCCATTGACCCGGTGGTGCCGGCGAACGTTTGGGACGATTATCCAGCACGATCACGATGATGATGATCACAACCCCAAGTAACGCCAGCATCGGTAACAGATACTTTCGAATCATTGGGGTTCCTCGGTTGCGACTTGTTCGGTGATGTCGATAATTTTTCCGTCGTCCATGTGAGCAATGCGATCGGCGAATTCAAAAATCCGGGGGTCGTGCGTGACCACCAGCACTGCACGCTCGGAGGTCTTTGCAACGCGCCGCAAGATAACCATGACTTGCATGCCGGCGGCGTGGTCAAGGTTACTGGTGGGCTCGTCGCAGACGATGAGCTTGGGCTGATGCACCAGCGCCCGGGCAATCGCCACACGTTGTTTTTGGCCACCGCTCAGTTGTGATGCAATCGCATTTTTGCGGTCGCCCAAACCGACACTGTCGAGCACGTTGCCGGCTCGTGCTAGAGCCGCCGTGCGATCAACGCCGGCGATTAAAAGTGGCACCGCCACATTTTCCGCAACCGTCAGCGAGAGCAATAGGTTGAATGCCTGAAAGACGAAGCCGACCGATTTTCCGCGCGTGCGTGTCCGTTCATCCGTACGCATTTTTTGCAGGTCTGCGCCGAGCAGCAGACACTCGCCTTCGTCGGCATCAAGGATCCCTGCGATGATCGATATCAACGTGGTTTTGCCGCAGCCAGATGGGCCGACCAGCATCAGCAGTTCGCCAAAGTTCACATCAAGATCAATCCCTTGTAGGGCTTTGACCCGGGCGTTCCCTTCGCCAAAAGTTTTGATCAGCCCTGTGCAGCGCACCGCTTGTGGTTCCACTCGTATCCTTAATGCGCTAATATCCTCCGTACATGTCGGAAGATGTGGGTGCCCTCAACACGTCAATACGTCCTTAATACGCTTAATACGCTTAATACGCTATGTTACTGCGACGAGTTCATCGGCCCACGTTGCGTAAAATTTTAAGGATACGAGTGGAACCACAAGCGGTGCGCTGCACAGGGCTGATCAAAACTTTTGGCGAAGGGAACGCCCGGGTCAAAGCCC
>JAYVEF010000002.1:0-20548 GCA_043748965.1 Burkholderiales bacterium | reverse complement strand
GCGAGCGTGCCGCCGCGATGTATTCCCTTATCGGAACCGCGAAGTTGAATGGCGTCGATCCCGAAGCATGGTTGCGCTACGTCCTGACCCATGTCGCTGATCATCCGGTCAATCGGATCGAACAATTCCTGCCTTGGAATTTCGTGCCGTCGGGCGCACCAGCAATCTCTGCAGCTTAAACTTCGGTGCCGCAATGTGAGGCTTGCGCCGTCGCGCTTGTCTTGCCATTACCTCATGAGTATGTCGACAAAACGGGGCAGTCAAATGGGCGACGAATCGTAGTTCGAACTCAGGTCAAGACGGTGCTGACCGGGTGCTTACAAACCAACGATAGCGCGCGAGCGTTGTACCAAGCAACCGGCTGGGTCCGCGACGAGACCTGCGTTAAATACAACTGGATGCTGCGCGACTGAGCTCCTTTTTCTGGAGTTGTCGAAAAATGTCGGGCCGCAAATTAAATCCGACGAAACAAATATTGCTTGCCACCTGCGGATTTGACCTTGCCACCAAGCGCGCAAGCATGTCTTTTTAAAAGAGATGCACAAGGGCAGACTGCGGCCGGGAATCGCGAATGCCGCCATGTGAGGCGACTCAAAGCGAAAAAAAATTTGGCCGCTTTGGATTGTTATGGTTGTCTCAGCGGCCCATTTCTTACAAATGGAAGAATCCGTGGCGATCTGATCACATTCACAATTTAAGCCACTGAAGTTATTTTCATTTTGATATTGTTCTGTTCGCCGTGACGTTTCGGTGTCCTCTTCCGGCAAGGCCTACAGGGTTCGCCAAGATCATCGTCATTCCAGTACACAACGGCCCTCTGCAATACCGCCGGCGTAACCGTATGCTGCACCGATCAAACAACGATGGCTTTCCCACGCCAGCAAAAACGTATCGCAGGAGGTTGCATCCGGGCGGCGATTGCTTGCCGGCTGCACCCCGCCTGTCTCATCCAACCACATCGACCTTCCAGGACTTTGCGCCACGAATTTGAGCGATATGCGTGACGCATTGACCGGATTGGCCGGCGCAAATCGCCCCATCCGCTTGCATTTGTCGAAAGCCGAAGGCGTCTCTCACGATATGCTGCTGGTCAAGCATGTCAGCGGAATCGAATCCATTTGTGGCGGAATCGAATACTGTTTGTTGTGCGTCGGCCCAAAGGCCGGCATCCCGACCAAGCAGTTCATCACCATGCCGGTCGAAGTACAGTTCGTGACCGACTCGGGCGCGCTGCGTTCGGTCTGCGGCATCGTTACCAGTGCCAGTGAGGGGCAAAGCGATGGCGGCCTGGCGACCTATCAGTTGATCGTGCGCGATGCCCTGGCGATTCTGAAAAGGCGCACCAACAGCCGCATCTTTCGCCATGCCAGCGAAGTCGAGATCACCAATACCATTCTGGGAGAATGGTGCCGCAACGACCCGGTGCTGTCGCGCGCCTTCAACTTCGAGATGCGGCGCTTAAAAGGGCAACTACCCGTAGCGCGCCTTCACGATACGGCACAACGAATCCGACGCCGTCTTCCTGACGTCGGTTGTGGAAGCGGCGCGGCATCGCCTGATTCATCACGCCGGGCAAATCTTCCGATTCCGGCAGTGACGAGACGCCCGCCCACAGGTTGGTGCTATTCGATGATGCGACGGTGCTCAAGCAGAACAGCGCCGCGACCATGCGCTACCACCGCGACGACGGCACCGAAACGGCCGACAGCATCACCGCGTGGCATGCGGTGCGTACGCTCACGCCGGGCAACGTCACGCGGCAGAGCTGGGACTATAAAAAGGCCGGCTTGAGAAGCGGGCAGACCAGCGGCAGCCACGACCAGAGACCCTTCGGCAATCGACTGGCCGCCAGTCTTGACGACAATCTCACCGACGTACCGCATGCAGGCGACGATGGCGGCGACTGTCGCAGCCTGGGCAAACACGCATGCAGCGCCACGAGTATGAATCTAAATGCCATCAGGGCGAGAGCGGCGGGTGCGACCTGTGTGCCGGCCAGTGGATCGGCGTTACCGGCCATCCGGTGATCGACAGTCATCCGGCCAAAGAGCGCGAGTTCGTCATCACCGAGTTGCGCATCAAGGCCGACACCAATCTGCCTAAAACGCTGGGCGAGCGGGTCAACCGACTGTTCGCGCTGAACCACTGGCGTGCCGACAGCGCTGGGCTGACCCAGGCCAGCGAAGACCGTGGTGCGCGCTACACCAACCGTTTTACCTGCGTGCGGCGCGACATCGCCATCGTTCCCGCTTTCGATTCCCGGGTCGACTTGCCGCGCACCGAAACGCTCAACGTGATGGTGGCAGGACCGGAGTCCGAAGAGGTCCACTGCGACGAATTCGGCAGGATCCTGGTGCGCTTTCCCGGCTGCCGTGCGGCAGATCGAGACGGCCCGTTCACATCCAACGATGGCATTTCGGCACACGATTCGGCCTGGGTGTGGGTTGCCACGTCCTGGGCCGGCGGGCACTTTGGCGCAATCTCGCTGCCCCGGGTGGGAACCTTCGGCATGGTGGCCTTTCAGGGCGGCGACCCGGACAAACCGATCTTCCCCTGCGCCGTGCATGGCGGCACCACGCCGCCACCGCGCTTCAGCCATGTCAGCAACCTGCCGGGCGACCGCTATCCGGCCACGAAGGCCACCGCCGACTTTGAAGCGAAGAAGGGATTGCCACTACGCGGCGTGCAGGCGTGGAAGGCCGTGTTCGATGCCGCCACGCACAACGCCGGCAAGCAGGACGCCGATATCGGCTACGTCACCTGCTTGCAACGTGGCCACGACGGTTGCGTGATTGCCGCGGGTGACCCGAAGGTGCTGATCGACGGCATCCCGGTGGCCTTCGATGGTTATAAGACCAGCTGCGGCGCCAGGCTGATCTCGACGATGCCAACCAGTACGCGCGGCTAGGCATGCAGTAGTACGAAGTGTGGACCGACATTGATGGTGCGCTTTTGCCGCTCGGCACTTTTCTGCAAACCTGGCGGCCCCCGGCCTACCAGTCGAGAGTGATCTCCTCCTGTTGGTGCGAGTCAATCAATGCCGCCCGGCCGCCCGCAAACGCCGCCCGAGCGACGAGAACAACCAGACCATCGGTCAATCGACCAATCGGCGATGGACTACCCAGCGATGCCTGGACATGCTCGATGCATAGGCGGCGGCTGCACAGCGTTCGATCAGGCGCAGACAAAAATAATCGCAGCGCAGTGGCGCGCGGTTTGCTAACGTAGTATTTTGTCAGCACTTTCGGGAGCTGCATATGGACCCAATGGACCAGCCACCGCTCGCTTGCCGAGTGCTACCAGATCGCCAAATTGCATCTGACTCGGACCCATATCCGGGTCGATTGCCGCGTCAACTCGTGATCTGTTGTGACGGTACCAACAACACGCTGACCGGGCGCCTGGCCGACACGAATGTGCTGCAGTTATTCGAGCACCTTGCCGCCACCGATAATCCGGCACAACTGTTGTATTACGATCCCGGCGTTGGCGCGCCTGACAGCTTGCCCAGCATCGGTATCGGCGACTGGCTGTCGCGCAAGTGGGAACGGTTGAGCGGCCTGGCATCCGGTCGTGGTGTGTTCGAGAACATCGGCATGGCGTATCAGTTTCTGGCGATGCATTACCGTAGCGGCGATCAGATTTATCTGTTCGGATTTTCGCGCGGAGCCTTCACGGTACGTTGCGTCGCCGGCATGATTAATCTGTTCGGCCTGGTTCGGCCTGAGCATGAGGTTTTGCTGCCCACCTTGATGCGAGTGTATTTCAGCCGTATCGCTACCGATGGCATCGAACGCGGCCCCGTGTTCGGCACTGCACCGCTGAGTCGCGAAGATGTCGCTGCGCAAATTCGTGAATCCTTTACCAGCAGCAACGGGCGCAACGTGCCAGTGCAGTTTGTCGGCGTATGGGATACCGTCGCCAGCGTCGGGTTACCACCTTTTTCTCTACAAATATCGAGCACCGCCACGGTGCGCGGTAAATGTTTTCGGCATGTGCGGCAGGCACTGGCGCTGGACGAACATCGCTGGCCGTTTTTGCCACGGGTTTTTTCTGAGGATAATTTTGGCGATGCCGGTACGTCGCAGTCACTCCGACAGTTGTGGTTTCGCGGTGTCCATTGCGACGTCGGGGGCGGCTATCTGATTGCGGAAAATGGGTTGTCACGGATAACGCTTGACTGGATGATTGGGCAGGCCCGCGATTGCGGTTTGCGCTGTCCGCCAGTCGCTGCTCCCATTACCGCGCCGATTTGCCGTGTGCACGATTCGCTATTCAAAGGGGTGCTGTGGGCAGTAGCGGGCATGTGCGTGCGTGATAGCCGGTCTGCACGTGGTGACGATGGCAAAGTCATTGTGGTGACCCCGGTGGCGCATTCGTCGGTGCTTCAGGTACACCCTGACAGTGTGTGGGATCAGCCGCGCCGATGGCTGCCCGCCGTATTGCTGGCTGCACTTCTACTATTTTTGCTGGCGGGCCTGCAGGCACGTCTCGGCAGCGCTGGTCATGGCGATGCGCTGTTACCGCTGGTGATCCTTGTCACTGCTTTGTGGGGGCCGGTTGCCGGGCAGCAGCACCTGTTGCGGCTCGACCTGGTGCAACTGCTCCACGCGCTGCAACTGGGTCTGGTGGCGTTGCCAGTGGCGACTGCGCTACTGTCGATTCTGGTAAGCCGTGCTTTTGCGCGCGCTGCAGGCTGGCGTCAGGTTGGGTTGCGACGACCGTGGTTTTCCGTATTCGGTGGCGCGTTGCCGGTGGCGCTGACGGCTTCGCTGGTAGCGCTTGTCTGCGGTTGGCTGATGCTGTGGCGCACCAGCGACGCCATACAAACGGTGTGGTTGTGGCTTTGCAGTCTGGCAGGCTGGGTCGGTCTAGTCGGATTGACTGGCTGTGCCGTGTTGCTGCTCGCAGAAATAAAAAAGGGTACGCGATGACCGTTTTGGCAGTGCTGCGAACAACGCCATGACGGCGGCGCAGAACAATGGTGGTGTCGGCCATCCGGACTACGACGCGATACTAGCGCAGGTTGCAACCGAAGTGTACCCGTTGCTCGGCAAAGGTCGCGCCGCCGATTACATCACTCCACTGGCGACGGTGCCGCTCGATCAGTTCGGCATGGCTGTCGTGACGCTTGACGGCGCGGTACATGCAGTCGGGCAGGCGGCGCGGCCATTTTCGATTCAAAGTATTTCAAAATTATTTACGCTGGCAATGGCGTTTAGCTTGCTCGGTGACGACATCTGGCACCGGGTCGGACGCGAACCATCGGGCAATCCTTTCAATTCGCTTGTGCAGCTTGAAATGGAACGGGGCGTGCCGCGTAATCCGTTCATTAACGCTGGTGCGCTGGTGATCACCGATATTCTGACATCTCGATTTGTACAGCCGGAGCTAGCCCTGCTGCAGGCGGTTCGGATTTTTGCCAACTGCGCCACTCTCGACTTCGACGTCACCGTCGCACGCGAGGAAATCCGTTCCGCGCACCGCAATCTGGCTATGGCACATTTCATCAAGAGCTTCGGAAATTTTGTTAATCCGGTCGAAGCCGTAGTGCGCAGCTATTGCTATCAGTGTTCGATTGAAATGAGTTGCATCGATCTGGCCCGCTCGGTACTTTTTTTGGCGAATCACGGCGCATTGCCGTGGAACGGTGCGTCGATCCTCTCAGCCAGTTCTGCCAAGCGTGTCAATGCGCTCATGCTGACCTGCGGCACCTATGACGCCGCCGGCGATTTCGCGTTCCGGGTCGGACTCCCCGCCAAAAGCGGTGTCGGTGGCGGTATCGTCGCGGTGGTGCCGGGCGAATGTGCGGTCTGCGTTTGGTCCCCCGGGCTTGATCATTCGGGAAACTCGCTGGCTGGGGTGATGGCATTGGAGCGGTTCACAGATCTGACGTTTC
This sequence comes from Burkholderiales bacterium, assembly GCA_043748965.1. GTDB lineage: Bacteria > Pseudomonadota > Gammaproteobacteria > Burkholderiales > Burkholderiaceae_D > Actimicrobium. The sequence continues at coordinate 14,649 of JAYVEF010000002.1, read as the reverse complement.
AGTCGATCTTTTAGAGTCGGTGCGATACATTTTTTGAATGCATTCGGCTGTAACGTGCTGTCAAATCCCTGCTTCTGGTCCAGTTACCTAAGCAGGAATCAAAATTATTTGCAGAATACCGGTGAATTGCGCAGTTCGCTCGCCGCTCCACCCGCTGCCGTGATAGTCTTTGTGGCAACTATTTTTCCTGTATTTTTACCAAGCACCCATGAAAAAACTTCCCAATTTGCCCGGCAAGCACCTGATCGATCCGGCCATCGCAGCGTTCGACCAGGCGCTTGTCCAAGGCGTCCAGCATCGTGATCGCGCATTTAAAGCCACACGCGACGCGGTGACTGACACCTCAGGTCTGCTGCAGCAAAGTGGCGAGCTCAAACCCGGCATTGGCTTGATCAGCGGCGTGATCGCCCTGACGCTGGGATTTCTGTGCGTGCTGGGTGTGCTGGCATTTCATTTTCCGCAATACCTGACGACCCCGGAATTGCGGCATCAATATTCCGCCGATGTAATCCGTCACATCTTGTTTGCTGCATTGGTAATCGCTGGTGCCATGAGTCTTCTCAATCTCATGTTCAAGCGTAGCCGCAGCATCAATGCGGTGGCGCTGACGCTGGTGATCGTGGCGGTGGCGTTTGGTGGGTCGCACGTACCGGTGCGGGATTTTCCCGATCACACACCTTATATCGGACTCGACTGGTTCATTCTGGATCTACTCGGCTCGACGCTTATTTTTGCAGCGATCGAAAAATGCTTTCCCATTTATCGCGGCCAGACTTTTTTCAGGCGCGAGTGGCAGACCGACATGATTCATTTTGCGGTCAATCACTTTATGGTCGGGCTGGCTCTTCTGACGATTAACTTTGCGATTCATCGCTTGTTCGGATGGATGGCGAACGATACGGTGCGCAATTTTGTCCACGCAATCCCAACCATTCCGCAACTACTGCTGTGCATTCTGGCGGCCGACCTGGTGCAGTATTTTACGCACCGCTGCTACCATGAAGTGCCGTTCCTATGGCGCTTCCATGCGGTCCATCATTCGACTAAAACGATGGACTGGCTGGCCGGTTCGCGCCAACATATTCTAGAACTCATCGTGACTCGGGTCGGTGTGCTGGGCGCATTGTATGTGCTGGGTTTCGACAAGCACGTGATGGACTTGTACATCATCATCGTGGGCTTTCAGGCGGTCTTCAATCACGCCAACGTGCATCTGCCGTGGGGGCCGTTGCGCTGGCTCATCGTGACGCCGGATTTTCATCACTGGCATCACTCGTCGGACGAGATCGCGATCGACCGCAACTACGCCGCCCACTACGCATTCATCGACCGCCTGTTCGGTACCGCGATCAAAGGGCAGACCGGTTTTCCGGAAAAATACGGCGTGCAGGGTGATTACATGCCCGACGGGTTTACGCGCCAGCAGTTATTCCCGTTTCGGCGGGCGGTGAAGTAACGCTCAGCCTTATTTTGCCAGCCACACCGCGATACCGTCGACCCAGCTTTTTGCCGGCAATCGTGTGGTGGTGACGATCCCGGCAGCGAGCGCATACAGCTCGCCAAAATTTAGCGTAGTCCGGCGTTTGAACGCGATCACCACCACGTTGCCGTCGTGGACTTCCGGCAAACAGATCACGTCGGTAAAGACAAACTGCAGGGCTTTCAGATTGCGCACGTAGCTGGGATGGTCGCCGAACAGATTGACCGTCAAAATCCCTTCGGCGCGCAGGCACGCCGCGCAAGACTGATAAAACGCGACCGATTCAAGAACCGGCCCTTTGGCGGTCGCATCGTAGAGATCCACCTGGAGCACGTCGATGGCCTGCAGGTTGTCAGGATCGTTGACAAAGTGCAGTGCGTCCGCCTCTAACACCTGCAGCCGCCCATCGTTTGGCGGCAGCTTAAACATGGTGGTGCAAATTGCGATCACGGCGGGGTTCAATTCGACCGCCGTGATGCGCGTTTCGGGAAAATTCCGATAGCAGAATTTGGTCAGCGCCCCGGTTCCCAATCCGAGCTGCACGATGCGCGCGGGCGTATCGATAAACAACATCCACGCCATCATCTGCTGGGCATATTCAAGCTCGATCCAGTCCGGCTTTCTCAGGCGCATCGCACCTTGCACCCACTCGGTACCAAAATGCAGGTAACGCACGCCATCCTGCTCGGATAATGTAACCGGCGCGTATTTTATTTTGCGGTCCGGACGTGGCGCCGGTTCGCCAGGCGCCTTTTTGCCGGGGCCGATCTTGTGATTCGCTTGGGCTTCGATGGATTTACGTTTGATCAGCATGGATGGCCTGGCGTGGTGCGATTCGAAGGTGCCGTTATCATACCGTGCTGGTCGCGACCCTCGGGCGCAAGCGCAGATCGAAATAAAATGACGTAGCGAATGACGGAAGCGCTTTCGCCGGGCTTGCTGGCGCAACAGAGGTTCCTCGAACGCGTGCTCGCGATCGATCGAACCGGCTATAGCGCCTCGCGCAGAACCATCCAGCGCATCAGTTTGTCGGCATACGGCACGGTGTGGGCCGGGCTGCTCGAGGGTAGGGCGATGAGCCGATAGCGGTTTGCCCGCTGACCTAGAAGCGCGGTGCCAAGCCGGTATGCGGTGACGCCGTTGAACGCCAGACCTCGGATATTCGGGTAACGTGCCAGCAGGCCGTGCAAGTCATTATCTTTACGCGCTCGGATGTCAGTGTCGAGACTACCGGCGCGCCGCGCTTGCGCCACGACATCCCTAAGACCGATACCGTGCTGGCGCAATGCCTGCAGGCGCTCTGGGTAGTCCTGTGCCACCAGCGCACCATCGACCACCGCTGACATCAGCCGCCAGAATTGATTTTTCGGGTTGCCATAATATTGTCGTAACGCGAGCGATTGTTCTCCAGGCAAACTGCCTGCCAAGAGCAGCCGGGTGCGATCGTCGATCACAGGATCGAAGCACTGCTTGTATAGCATCTGGTTTGCCAGCAGGTCATTTGTCAGCAAGAGTCTACCAAGCCAGTGTCTTTCTTGTGCCAACGCTCCGGTCGCGGTCGGATCGGACTCTGGCGGCTGACGTCATCAAATAGCGGATACGTTCAAGCCATCCGGCACCCGACCGCGTAAAATCGGGACTACAACAATATTACGGAGACGGAGATGGACCAACTCGCGCAATCGCAACGTACTGTGCACAATCTGATCGCTACTTATTCCGACAGTCATCTGAATCCGGTGAATGAAATCATTCATTTGATTTGTGTTCCGGCGATCGTGATGTCTGCGCTCGGCCTGTTTTGGGCCTTACATCCGTTGGTCGCTGTGGCGGTGGCTCTCGCGGCGCTGGTGTACTACACGATGCTGTCGCTGCCACTGGCAATCGGCATGCTATTGATGGCCGGCGCGATGCTCGGCGTGCTGGCCTTGTTGCCCATCGCTGTGGTGTTGCCGCTGTCGATTGCGGTTTTTGTGATTGCCTGGATCGGCCAGTTTATCGGCCACAGGATCGAAGGAAAAAAGCCTTCATTTCTGGACGACTTGCGCTTTCTGCTAGTGGGCCCGTTATTCGTACTCGGCTTCCTGTATCGGCGATTTCATATCGCCTACTAACCTTTCGTGCCGCCCATGAAAATCGCAGTTCTCGGAGCCGGTTCGATCGGAGCATATGTCGGTGGCGCGCTATTGCAGGCCGGCGCCGACGTTGTCTTGATTGGTCGTGCGGCCATGCAGCAGCGCATTTTGCAGCATGGTCTGGTAATGACAGATTTGCGCCAACGACGCGTAGCGTTGCCCGCAACGCGTGTACCTTACCGGCTGGACGCCCAAGCGTTGGTAGATGCCAGCCTGATACTTGTGACCGTTAAAAGCAGCGCGACCGCACAGGCTGCGCAGGACATCTTGCAGTATGCGCGGCCCGATGCCTTGATCATCAGCCTGCAAAACGGTATCGGTAACGCAGCCACTTTGCAGCAGGTGCTGCCGCAGCGAACCATCGTGGCCGCAGTGGTGCCGTTCAACGTGGTGCAAACCGAAGATGGACGCCTGCATCGTGGAACCGAGGGTGAGTTAATGGTCGGGGCGTCCCCGCTGCTGGCACCCTGGCTAGCGATATTTGCGCAGTCTGGTTTGCCGCTGACGGAACGGGCAGATTTTGTCGCCGTGCAATGGGGTAAGCTACTGCTGAATCTGAATAATCCGCTCAACGCATTGTCGGGTCTTCCGCTCAAAGCGCAGCTCTCACAGCGGGCCTGGCGACGCTGTCTCGCACTGCTGATCAGCGAAGCGCTGCTAGTGCTGGACGAGGCTGGTATCGTGCCGGCGCAGGTCGCTCGGATTGCCCCACGTCGCTTGCCAGCGTTGCTGCGTCTGCCGGATTTTTTGTTTCGCCGTATCGCAGCGCAAATGCTGCGTATCGACCCCGAAGCCCGCTCATCGATGTGGGAAGATCTGCAAGCTGGCCGCCGCACCGAAATTGATTATCTGAATGGTGCTGTCGTGACGCTGGCGGCATCGCTTGGCCAGGGTGCGTCCGCCAATCAACGTATCGTTGCATTGATCCGGAAGATTGAACAGGGTGATCCGGCGGTTGTGGATGGTGCAGCGCTGTGGGCCTTGTTGAATTGCCCCTGAAATTCCCATAACGGGGCGAGTGGGGGTTAACCGGCAGCGCTATTCGGCTGGCAGTTCCCGTGTGAACTCTCGCATTTTCAAATATCTTGAAACGCAGCTGCGTTCAGCCATGGTCGCTTGTCGTTAAGACAAATGGTGCGACCATCTTTGCGCTCTCGCAGGTCTGCTGTTGGTGGCATTCGGAATACGCGCGATTTCCGTTGCGCAGGCCGTCGCAAAATAAAATTGCGCCGCCTAAATATTGGTATCACGTGCCTGTAGCCAATAAACTCTTCCCGACGCCGCGCATGGATCCACGAGTTTTTCCGCCGCATCTGTCGCCGTTGACAACAATCCTGGCTTAATGTCAGCGCGTGTTCTGTTCTGATACAAACAGTCTGCCTGCCGCTGGCGCAACCAAATACAACCTGAGTACCGATGCAATCATTCTTGAACTTTTCATACGCGGACATTGTGGTTGCCACAGTGCTCGTCGCGAGCGGAAGCACCGCACCGGCTATCGCCACCGAAGCGCCGAACGCATTTCCGACATTTGTGCGGTCACAGCAAAACGGTGTGGTAATTCGCGCAGGGGACAGCGGGTCGACGGCGCCGTCAGCAATAGCCGTGCATGCCGTCTCTGCAGGATTGCAACTGCGAATGGTGCACTGTGACCTCGACCCGGTGATCGGTGACGGTGATGATGCGTTACAAGTGCTGCGCAACATTGACATGCTGGTGAACCGGATCAGGGCACTGGCGGCACTCGAGGTGGATCTGGTGGTGGTGCTGTCGGCGTTTTCAAATCTGGACCCGACACAAACTGCGTATGACAAGGTGTTTTTCCCTAGTTCGCAACTCGCCGAGCGCGGCGGGTCGCTGCGCTTCGATGACCCCGAGCTGCCGCGCGGACAGCTGTTTGCGCGCGCGGCGCGGGCGATCAAGCGGTCTGCGCCCAATGTGCGGGTGTATGCCTGGATGCCGACTCTGAATTTTCGGCTCGATCGCAAAGCGCACCACTACGCCATCAGCAAAAACAGTTATGTCCGGTCCGACCTGCCGCAGGAACAGAACGACAGTACGCAATACCAACGGCTGTCGCCATTCGTCGGCGTGGTCTGGGATATCGTGGGCGAAATTTATCGCGACCTCGGCAAAGCCACCGGACAGTACATTGATGGCATCGTGTTTCATGACGACGCTGTCATTACCGATCACGAAGACGTCAGCCCGAAGGCGCAGGCTTTTTTGAAGAATGCGGACTGGAGTGCGCTGGTGCCCGGTGACCATCGAAGCTGGGACCAGCTGGATGGGGCCGCGCAGGCAATCCGCAAAAGCCGTTACCTCGATCAGTTCACGCTGCACATGGTGGCGCAAGCGCAGAGTGCAATGAACCAGCAGTTCGGCCTGGACAAAACCTTGGGTACGGCGCGCCACGTGTATTCCAGTGCTTTCAGCAATCCGCAGGCCTTTCGCTGGCTTGGTCAGGAGCCCGCCAGCCTGCTACAGGACTATGACTTCTTGCTGGTGGAAGCCTACCCCTACATGGAAGCGCGTAGCGTCCCGGGCGATGCACAAGCCGGTGTCACCTGGTGTGAACTGGAAGCGCGCAAGGATTGCGTGACCTACTCGACGACCGCTTATTTCGACACTCTGTTCGATGCTGTCAGCGCGCAGCCGGGCGGTCTGGATAAAGTCGTTTTTGTGATGCAGACGGTCGACTGGAATCTGCGCAGTGGTGCTGTCACCGACATCGCGCCAGACTTGATTGGTCAGCAGATGCGTGCGCTGTATCAGCGAGGCACAGTACATTTCGGCTGGTACCCGGACCGGTATTTTCAAACCGACATGCATCCGCAGATTGTTGGCGAGTTCGATACGATATTACGTCAGCGACGCTGATCGGCATGCGCGACCGGGGCTTGGAACGCGTCGTTGTTAACGTCCGCACGACCACAAAAAATAGCGCGTACCCCTGCGGTACGCGCCATCCCTAGCGAAATAAACTGCAGTAAATTTAGCCCGCCATGCTGAGCAACATCTCATTCATGCGTTTTACAAAAGCCGCTGGATCGGTCAGCGCGCCACCTTCGGCCAGCAACGCCTGATCGAACAGGATGTGCGACCAGTCGCTGAATTTGGCGTCTTCGTATTTCAGGCGTCGCACCAGTGGATGCTCCGGATTGATTTCAAGGATCGGTTTGGAGTCCGGCGCACTCTGGCCTGCTGCTTTCAGCATTCGCATCAAATTACCCGACAACTCATTTTCGTCGGCGACTAGACAGGCCGGCGAATCGGTCAGGCGGAACGTCACGCGCACATCCTTGACTTTATCGGCCAGCGCAGTTTTCATCTGTTCGACCAGCGTCTTGTATTGCACTTCGGTTTCTTCGTGCTGCTTTTTCTCTGCTTCATCTTCGAGCTTGCCCAGATCCAAGCCACCCTTGGCGACCGAAGCCATTTCCTTGCCCTCGAATTCGGTCAGAAATGACAGCATCCATTCGTCGACGCGGTCGGTCAGCAGTAATACTTCAACCCCCTTCTTGCGGAAGATTTCAAGATGAGGACTGTTTTTAGCAGCAATGAACGATTCGCCGGTGGCATAGTAAATCTTGTCCTGACCGTCTTTCATGCGGCCTATGTAGTCGGCAAAGGACGTGGTCTGACCGTCGCCGTCGTTGTGCGTCGAGGCGAACCGCAGCAACTTGGCGATCCGGTCCTTGTTGGACGCATCCTCACCAATGCCTTCTTTGAGCACTTGCCCGAATTCTTTCCAGAAGGTGGCGTATTTATCCTTCTTGTCCTGCTCGTCGCTGTCGGCCAACTCTTCGAGCATCGACAGGACGCGTTTGGTCGAACCCTCGCGAATCACCTTGACGTCGCGTGATTCCTGCAGAAGTTCGCGCGACACGTTCAGCGGCAAATCGTTTGAATCAATCACCCCTTTGGTAAAGCGCAGATACACCGGCATCAGCTGCTCGGCGTCGTCCATGATGAACACGCGCTTGACATACAGCTTGATGCCACCACGCTTGTTGCGATCCCACAGATCGAACGGGGCGCGCGCCGGGATGTAAAGCAACTGGGTGTATTCGCTGCGCCCCTCGACACGATTGTGCGTGTACGTCAGTGGCGCTTCGAAATCATGCGAAACGTGCTTGTAGAATTCGGTGTACTGCTCGGGCGTGATGTCGTTCTTGTTGCGCGCCCAAAGCGCACTGGCCTGATTGATGGTTTCGAGTTCCTCCTTGAGGACGGTCTCCTTTTTCTCTTCGTCCCATTCTTCTTTCTGCATCTGAATCGGCAGCGAGATATGGTCAGAATATTTGCGAATAATCGACTTCAGCTTCCATGCCGATAAAAATTCATCTTCGTCTTCGCGCAGATGCAGTGTGATGGTGGTACCGCGTCCAGGCTTGTCGATCGCTTCGACGGTGAAGTCGCCGGCGCCTTCGGATTCCCACCGTACACCGTCGCTGGCCGGATGCGCGGCGCGGCGCGTATCGACCGTGATACGGTCGGCGACGATAAAGGCGGAATAAAAGCCGACACCAAACTGGCCGATCAACGCGGCATCCTGCTGCTGGTCGCCAGACAGCTTCGAGAAAAATTCTTTAGTTCCTGACTTGGCGATGGTTCCCAAATGCTCGATCGCTTCGTCGCGGCTCATGCCGATGCCGTTGTCAGCAATTGTGATGGTGCGCGCAGCCTTGTCGAAGCCGACGCGGATTTTCAGGTCGGGGTCGTTCTCGAACAGCTCGGCGTGATTGATCGCCTCGAAGCGCAATTTGTCGGCCGCGTCGGACGCGTTTGAAATCAGCTCGCGCAAAAAAATCTCTTTATTCGAATACAGCGAATGAATCATCAACTGCAGTAGTTGCTTGACTTCTGCCTGGAAACCCAGGGTCTGTTTTTCGGTTGTGGTCATTTTTGCCTCGGGAGTTGAATAAATGTAGGAAACTTCCAGCGATGACAAATGGGGCTGGTGGTGGTGATTTCAAGGTGTTTTTTGGCGGCACGGCGGCCGCGCCATTGATAGCCTGACCTCTTGTGGTGGCGCCGTACCGTGGTATCAGCGTTATTTCGCCGCCCGGAGAGCACGCTCCAGAAATTGCCAAATCCCCGCATCGCCCATCGTTGCCACATTGATGCGCATGTGCTGCGACGGTAACTGGTTCGGTGAAAACAGGCAGCCTGGTGCCAGCAGGTAACCTTCTTCCATGGCCTTTTCGGTCAGGGTATTGGTATCCATCCCGGCATCGACCCATAAAAACATGCCGGCAGAGCCGGTACCATCGACCTGCACGCCGATGCGTTCAAGTTGACGTACGGTCTTGTCGCGCACGCCGTCGAGCTTGCCGCGCAGGCGGTCGATATGCTTGCGGTAGCGGCCTTCTGACAAAATTTTATAGACCACGCGCTCGCCGATTTCGGTGCTGGTCAAGGTCGACAGCATTTTTCGGTCGGCCAGCTGAATCGCCAGCTCTGGCGCCGCCGCGATAAAGCCGACGCGCAGATTTGCTGCCAGAGTTTTTGAAAATCCGCCCAGATAAATTACGCGCTGCAACTGATCCAGCGCCGCAACCCGCGTGGCACCACCGGCATGCATGTCGCCGTAAATATCGTCTTCGACAATCATGAAGTCGTGCTGCTCCGCGAGTTTCAAAAGCTGAAACGCCTTGGCACCGGAGAGCGAGCTCGAGGTGGGATTGTGCAATACCGAATTGATTACGTAAAGGCGTGGTTTATGCAGCGCCGCTAGCGTCGCCAGTTGTGCCATATCCGGCCCGTCCGACTGTCTCGGAATACCGATCACCTTGGCACCCAGCAGCGAGAATGAGCCGAACATTAAAAACCACGCCGGATCGTCGACGAAGATGGTGTCGCCAGACTGCAAAAAATGGCGTGCCACCAGATCCAGACCCTGTGTCACGCCGGAGGTAGTGACGATCTGATCCGGCGTAGCGACGATCTCAAGTTCTGCGAGCTTGATCTGCAATTGTTGGCGTAGCGGCAAAAAGCCTTGGGGTACGCCGTACTGCAGCAGCAGCGTCTGGTTACTACGGCTGACAGCGCGTAATGCGTTGCCGATCAGATCGGCGTCCAGCCAGTCGTTCGGCAAGAGGCCTGAGCCGGGCATTTTTTGCGCGGGTACTTGACGAAACATGTTGCGCACCAGCCAGACCACATCGAGCTTGGGCCGCACGGCACCTGCCTGCGCGGCGTGCCTCCCAGCGTTGCGCATGGACGCGCGCTCGCGCACAAAAAAGCCGGCACCGCGGCGAGATTCGAGAAAACCTTTGGCCACCAGCCGGTCATAGGCTTCCACCACGGTAAAGCGCGATACCCTGTGCGACTCGGCATATTGCCGAATCGACGGCATTCGCGCGCCGGTTCGCAATAGCGTGTCGTCGATACGGGCTTCGACCGACGCGACGATCTGTTCCACCAGCGAGATTCCACTGTCGCGCGACAGGATTGTGGGCGCTATCAGTGACATCGGCGCAGAAATAGGATTTCGGAGGACATGTGTATTGGTCATTGCGCCATGACAGCAGATGAGTATGAATGGTCAATTGTACTGGTACTGTATTGGAAATGTCGACTACGATGATTGATCCAAACGGTTGCCGTCGTAGTCTTCTTGAAAGTCGCCATGTCCATGCACTTGCCCAGTTTGACTGAATTGCAACTTGCTGCGGCGACCGTGTATCGCGCCATGCCGCCAACGCCGCAATACTGGTGGCCACTATTGAATCAGGCATTGGGCACTGAAGCCTGGATCAAACACGAAAATCACACACCGACCGGCGCCTTCAAAGTGCGCGGTGGTCTGGTGTACATCGACGCGCTGACGCGCCGTCTACCGCAGGTACGCGAGGTGATTTCGGCAACCCGCGGCAATCACGGGATGTCGATTGGTTTCGCCACGCGGCGGCACGGTCTGACGGCTACCATTGTGGTGCCGGATGGCAGCAGCAAAGAAAAAAATGCCGCGATGCGGGCACTGGGCGTGCATCTGATCGAACACGGTGCAGAGTTTCAGGAAAGCCGCGAACACGCCATGCGACTCGCCGACGAGCGCGCGCTGCACATGGTCCCGTCGTTCCATCGCGATCTGGTCAGCGGTGTGGCAAGTTACTGGACCGAATTACTGGATGCCCAGCCGGATCTGGACGTATTGCTGGTGCCGATCGGCCAAGGTTCCGGCATTTGTGGTGCTGTGGTCGCCCGTAACGCGCTAGGGCTGCGGACCCGTATCGTCGGCGTAGTGTCGGCCCATGCGCTAGCTTATCAACTGTCGTTTCAGAAAAAGGCCGTGTGCAAGTCACCCGTCACGGCAGTGATTGCTGATGGCATGGCCTGTCGGCCGCCGGACATCGAGTCGCTGGAAATCATTTTCAAGTACGTCGAAGACGTGGTCGCGGTGACCGACACCGAAGTCGCCGCAGCGATGCGCTTGTATTATCTTGCGACGCATAATGTGGCGGAGGGCGCAGGCGCCGCCGCGCTGGCGGCGGCGATGCAGCTACGCGGCACACTGGCCGGCAAAAAAATCGGCTTGCCGCTGTGTGGTGGCAACGTCGATCACGATCAATTCGCTGCTATTTTGCTCTCGCAGCCGCTGCACTAGGACATCGCGATGCACTCTTTGCTGCCGCTCGCACTATTCGCTTTCGTTTCGTCCATCACGCCGGGACCAAATAATATCATGCTGACTTCGTCGGGGATTCGGTTTGGCTTCGCGCGCTCGATCCCTCACATGCTGGGAATCACCTCAGGTTTTGCGCTCATGCTGATCGCTTGCGCGCTCGGCATTGGTAGCCTCATTCTGGCGATGCCGACCCTGCATGTGGTGCTCAGGGTTGCCGGTTCGGGCTACCTGATATATCTGGCGTGGCAACTGCGCAGCATTGCATTTTCGCAAAACATGACGCCTGACCAACGTCCGATGACTTTCTTCGGCGCGGCCATGTTTCAGTTCGTGAATCCCAAGGCGTGGGTCATGGCGGTGACCGGGGTTGCCGCGTTCATGCCAGTCGTGCAGCCGATTGCTTTGGCAATCGGTCTGTTTTGTGCGGTATTTTCGGCCATCAATTTTCCCTGTGTCGGCGTATGGGCGGCTGGCGGCGCTGCGCTGCGACGCCACCTTGCCGAGCCAAAGTGGCAACGGTTGTTTTGCGGAGTGATGGTCGTACTCACCTTGTATGCGGCGTTGGCGATCTGGTTGTAATTGCTTGTTTGACAAGTATTTTTGCATCAAAGAATGGTCGATGGCATTGCGTTTTGAGATAATCCGCACCTTGACCGAATTTGCGCCACTGCGTCGCCGTGATCGGTCTCACTTTTTTGGAGTATTACCATGTCTGTATATGACAAGCTCACCGCCCTCGGCATCGAACTGCCCGCTGTACCGACGCCGGCGGCCGCTTACGTGATGTTCGCCCAAACCGGTAATACGGTTTTTTTATCAGGCCATATTGCCAAAAAGGACGGTAAGGTCTGGGTTGGACAATTCGGTAAAAGCATTACTACCGACGACGGAAAGCTGGCGGCACGCTCGGTGGCGATCGACCTGATCGCCACGCTCCAGGCTGCTTGCGGCGGTGATTTGACCCGCGTACGGCGTATCGTCAAGCTGATGAGTCTGGTGAATTCGACGGCCGACTTTATCGAGCAGCATCTGGTTACCAACGGCGCCTCGGAGTTGATCGGCGAACTGTTTGGCGACCAGGGCAAGCATGCCCGCTCGGCCTTCGGCGTGGCGCAGATTCCGATGGGTGGTTGCGTCGAAATCGAAATGATTGCTGAAATCTCCTGATCCATTAAAATGATGCATGCGGGGAGCAGTTTATCCAGCCGCGCCCCTTTGCATAGGCAGCTAAAAGCCCGCCCGAACCCACTGACGAGACCCACATGAAAATCGAAAACCCCGCCCCGATGCAATGGCACTTCGCCGAACGCGCCCAGAAGCTGCAAAGCTCGGTGATCCGTGAAATCCTCAAGATCACGATGCGTCCGGAGATCATTTCATTCGCCGGCGGCCTGCCATCGCCGTTGACTTTTCCGGTCGAGCGCATGAAGGCCGCTTTTGACAAGGTTTTGAGCACCGATGGCAAGGTCGCGCTGCAGTACGGTCCGACCGACGGTTACGCGCCGCTGCGCGAGTGGGTCGCCAATTCGCTGTCGATCGAAGGCGCGACGATTTCGCCTGATCAGGTGCTGATGGTGTCGGGTTCCCAGCAAGGTCTGGATCTGCTGGGCAAGGTATTGATCGACGAAGGCAGCAAGGTTGCGGTCGAGACGCCCAGCTATCTCGGCGCGTTGCAGGCATTTTCGGTGTACGGCCCCGAGTTCGTGTCGATCCCGACCGATGAGAACGGTTTGATGCCGGAATCGGTTGTTACTGCCGCGCAGGGCGCGCGCCTGTTGTATGCACTGCCGAATTTTCAAAACCCGACCGGTCGCACGCTGTCACTCGAGCGCCGCGTGGCGCTGGTCGAAACCTGTGCCCACATGGGACTGCCACTGATCGAAGACGATCCGTATGGTGCGCTCAGTTACCGCGGCACGCCATTACCGAAAATGCTCACAATGAACCCGCAAGGCGTGGTGTACATGGGATCGTTTTCAAAAGTTCTGACCCCCGGCATCCGGCTCGGCTACGTGGTAGCGCCCCAGACGCTCGTGCGCAAGCTGGAACAGGCCAAACAGGCGACCGATCTGCATACCGCCCAACTAACCCAGATGGTCGTCCACGAAGTCATCAAAGATGGTTTTCTGGACCAGCATATTCCGGAGATCCGGGCCCTGTATTCGTCGCAATGCGACGCCATGTTGACCGCACTCACCGAGTTTTTCCCTGCCGGTGTCAGTTGGACCAAGCCAGAAGGCGGCATGTTCATCTGGGTCACCTTGCCCTCGCACATGGACAGTATGCAGTTGCTTGACGAGGCGATCGCGCAAAACGTCGCTTTTGTGCCTGGCGCATCGTTCTATGCCAACAACCCCGAACGCAATACGTTGCGGCTGAGTTTCGTAACAGTGTCGCCGGAGCGCATTCGCGAAGGCGTTGCCAAGTTGGGCAATCTGATCAAAGCGAGGATGTAATTGTCCAGCGCGGTGCGGCCCTCAAGGCCTGCACCGCGCTGAATCGTCTCGGGTGCTACCGATAATTTGCGACCAGCGTCACCCCGCTGATTGCCTGGTAAGCGGTGACCGACAGATAGTATTTGCCAGCTTCCGGTTTGGCAATTTTGATTAGTTCTGCGTTAGTCGGCCCATCGGATTTGGTATCGTACAGATGGATCGTCGGTGCCTTGCCGCGTCGCACCCAGATATCCCCATCGCCGGTCCCACCGGACAGTTTGAACGTCAAATTGCTGCGGCCGGGCGGCACCGTCAATGTATACGTGATTTTTTTATTCGTGGCGATAGCAATGCGATGCACCGCTTCGCTTTTCACCAGCACGTGGCTTTTGGTGGGCACCGGCACGGTGGTTCCGCACTGCACGCCGACGTCCTCGAATGCGGCAGTGACATCGGCTACGACGTAGCCGCGATTGCCAGCGGCTTTTTCAACCCCGCAGGCACCCTGATTGAAGGTACTGGTCGAAGTCCAGTACAGTTGATTCGCATCGGCCATTACCTCAAATGCACGACGGGTAGTCCAGCCAGGTTTAGTTGCAAGCAGATAGAACGCCTTGTTGTAGACGCCGCTCGCATGGTGCACATCGAGCTTGCTGGTGTACTGTGCTGCGTTATCGATCGAGGCACCATCCCGCGGCGGATTATCCATATAACGTAGCGCGCCATCGGCCTTGAAAATATCGGCGCCGACCATAAAATCGTTTTTGCCGCGGACATAATATTCAGTCGCTTCACCGGCCATGTCCGAAAACGCTTCATTCATGCCGCCCGCCTGTCCGGTGTACTGTAATGCTGAATTCTGTTCGGTAAACCCGTGGCTAATTTCATGGCCCGATACATCGACTGCCACTAACGGGTATAGCGTAGCCGCGCCGTCACCGAAACTCATCGCGCTGCCGTCCCAAA
>JAYVEF010000001.1:0-2163 GCA_043748965.1 Burkholderiales bacterium | reverse complement strand
CCGCAAGGTGCGACGCCGACCCCTGCAGAGGGTCTGTTGGTAAGAGCGTTCGCCAGCGGCCTGGAGCACCCGCGCTGGTTGTACGTGTTGCCCAATGGTGACGTGCTGGTGGCTGAAACCAACGCCCCGCCCAAGCCCGATGATGGCAAGGGCATCAAAGGCTTTGTGATGGGTAAGGTGATGGCAAAAGCCGGCGCTGCAGTGCCGAGTGCGAACCGCATCACGCTGCTGCGTGGTATCGATGACAACGGCGTCGCAAAAACCCGCACGGTATTTTTGAAGGATCTGAATTCGCCATTCGGCATGGCGCTGATCGGCAACGATTTGTATGTTGCCGATACCGATGCCGTATTGCGTTTTAAATATACCGAGGGTGCGACGCAAATCACCACGCCCGGCACCAAAGTCGCCGACCTGCCTGCCGGCACGATCAACCATCACTGGACCAAGAACATTATCGCCAGCCGTGATGGCAAGCTGCTGTACGCCACCGTCGGCTCGAACAGTAATGTCGGCGAAAACGGTATGGACAACGAGGAACGGCGCGCTGCCATCCTTCAGATCGATCCGGCCAATGGCAACACCCGGGTTTTTGCTTCGGGTCTGCGCAACGCCAACGGAATGGGCTGGGAGCCGAAGACCGGCGCACTCTGGACTGCCGTCAACGAACGCGACGAACTCGGTAACAATCTGGTGCCCGACTACATGACGTCGGTCAAAGACGGTAGCTTCTACGGGTGGCCTTACAGTTATTTTGGTCAGCACGTGGACACTCGAATCAAGCCGCCCCGTCCCGATCTGGTCGCCAGGGCGATCGCGCCAGACTATGCACTCGGCTCGCATACGGCCTCGCTCGGATTGGCATTCTATTCTGCCGACCTGTTGCCGAAACACTACGTGGGCGGTGTTTTCATTGGCCAGCACGGTTCCTGGAATCGCAACCCACGCAGTGGTTATAAAGTAGTGTTCGTACCGTTTTCCGATGGACATCCCGACGGTATGCCCGAGGACGTTTTAAGCGGCTTCGTCAGCCGCGAGGGCGATGCGATGGGGCGTCCGGTGGGCGTCGCAGTCGACCATGCCGGTGCCTTGCTGGTTGCCGACGATGTCGGTAACGTTATCTGGCGGGTTACGCCGATGAACCCGACGGCCTCGGTGGCCGGCAATACCTTGTCCGCACAGTAGCGATCTGGAATAAAAACCCGATTCCGCGGTGCAGAGTTTCGGTTCTGCTCACATAGGGGGCAGCTGCTGCAGGTGCTGTATCCCCGTCCAGCACTGGCCCGGTCCCAATGTGGCAGGGTGTCCGACCAGCGCTGCTTCGATGCAGACAAACTCACGGTATTCGTAGTCCGCCAGGTCGGTGAGTGCGGCGGCTTTTGCGCGCCAGGGATTCCACACCACCACGTCGGTAAAACCCTGCTGGTTGACTTCTAGGCACTGCTGCGGCGCGACCAGTGCCACAGGTGTCGGTAGATCACAATAAATTCGATCGATCTCGCAATCAATAGCCAAACACGTATCGGCCCCGGTCTTTACACGCCCGCCGTCGGCGGAGTCGCGATAGGATTGCCGTTGCAATCCGTTGATCGCGCTATGCGCTACATCGGTACGTAAATAGGTGTGCAAGGCTGCGCTAAAGTCGAAGACGATGCTGCCTGTGTTTTCGATTCGAAGGCGCAGCTGCAGTGACTGGCCGCAAAACTGCACGGTCAGTTCCAGCAAAAATTGTCCGGCGAATGCGGCCGTTGCTGCGCTGTCGGCGAGGGTCATTCGTACCACCCCGCTGCCATCGGTGGCGCATTCGGAACTGCATAACGTCCATGGCAGAACGCGCGCAAATCCGTGTTTGGGAAGTGCTCCGAAATCTGCAAATTGTGGAAAAATGATTGGTACCCCACCGCGTAGTGCACTACGCTGATCCCAGCGTGTATCCTCGCTCATGAACAGGCGCTCGGTGCCGTCGGCCGCGCGCCATGAACATAGGTGGCCGCCGTGCGCGGAGATCGCGATGCTGGCACCATCGCGGCTTTGCAGGCGGTGTAGATAGGATGGCAGGGTCATGGTGTAATCGATGGATCAAAACGGCATCATGCCACTAACCGTTCCCGGTTTGCTAACCCCGACGCTGGACGTCCATAGTGCCCGCCGTAGAACCGACAG